>JBBQEJ010000220.1:0-7580 GCA_038320555.1 Vicinamibacterales bacterium
GATCGTCGGCCTCGCCGGGGCCGCCGGCGTGACTCGCGTGCTGCAGAGGTTCCTGTTCGGAGTGACGCCGACCGATCCGATCGCGTTCACGATCGTCACGCTGCTGCTGATGGCGGTGGGACTGATGGCGGCATGGCTGCCCGCGCGCCGCGCGACAAGGATCGACCCGTGCGCCGCGCTGCGCGCGGAATAGCCGTCAACGGAACACCGCGCCGGAGACGGCCACAGAGTCAGATCTGGGACAAACGACTCCTCCAAAAGCGCGTCACGTCGGTGGCTCCAGTACAGATTGCGTGCAACCGTGAAGAGCCATGGCCCCAGACGTGTGTCAGGGAGCAGCCTGGTCGCGTGGCGCACCAGCCGGAGCCACGTTTCGTCGAGCAGATCCTCGGCGAGTGCTCGATTTCGGGTCATCCGCAGCAGGAAGGCGAACACCCTTGGTCGGTACACGTCGTACACCTGGTCGAACGCGCCGGTGTCGCCGGCGCTGAGCCGCGCCACGAGCACCTGCTCGTCGTCTGGAGCCATCGGTGTCATAACCCGCCAGGCGGTCAAGCGTGACACGTCACGAACGGGCCTCGGGCGAGTTGTACTCCAAGACGTTCAAATCAAGGAGGAAGCATGCCGAATCTTGTGGATCTGCTCGGACAAATCAGCCTGTTCGCGAAGCTCACGATGGCGGTGGCCATCGTCGTGTTCGGTCTCGCCGTCGCGTACGTATTTCGGCCGACCGAGCAGAAGCTTGTCCTGATGCGGCCGGTTTCGCTGGCCGCCATCTTCGCGACGGTCAGCGGGTTGCTCGGGGGCTGGATGGCGGTGCTCGCAAGCATTGCAGCGACGCCGGATGGGCACCTGCCGGTGGCGAGTCTCTATCGAGGCATCGCTGAATCACTCACCGTCGGCTTCGTCTCTTTCGGCCTGCTCGCCGCCGCCTGGATGCTTGTGGCTGTCGGCGGGCTACGACGTCACGCGACTTCTTGAGCAGCGAAGGATGGCTGAAGCTGGATTTCGATCGACACGTGCTGGTGCACGCGCCGGTCCCTGATCGGCCCTTGACCAAGATCAACGAGCTGGTTCGCGAAGTGAAAACAGGAAGGCGCCATTACCGCCGACGAGGTCCCCGGCCGAAGGTTCGGAGCGGCGGCAAACCCGCTTCTGAGGCTCGCGAAACCGAAGACGTGACACCTCGCCAGGGGAACAGGGAGGGGAACAGGGCCCAACGCGGGGTGTTCCCCCTCTCACGACTCGAAGGTAGCACTTACGTGATGGCCGAGGAAGCTCGTTGCCGTTTTCCGTATTGACCCGAGCAGCCGACAAACGTATCGTGAGGATCTCGTCGGTGCCATCGCGCACCCTCTCCACAGTCGCATGCGACGCGGAGCGCTGCAGCCGCCGCCCTCAGGGCAACGTTGCAGCTTCCCTCACCACCTTGATCGATCGCACGAGCTGACCGCGCGCGATCGCCGCGCCTGACGTCACGTCACGCGTATTGCTGTCGGCGTCACGCCTGCACCCGCGCTCATTGGCATCAGCGCACCGGTACACCCGGCTCGCTGGAGCGCCCCATCCAGCACAACACGAATTTGTTATGACTCGCGTCCGCTGGGAGCGCGTATGGAGTTCATCGAGCGTACGAATGACGGGCCGGAGCCGATCTCGATCGCGCGCTGTCGGGAACTGCTTGGTCCCCGAGTACGGTATTCGCGGAAAGCGCGCCGATTTCGAGCCGCTGATCTCCGAGGACCTGTTCTACCGCGCGCAGGCGGGGCTATCCGGTCGCGTGCCGAGGACCACGCCCCAGCAGCGGGCTCACCCGGACTTTCCACTACGCGCATTCGTGCGCTGCCAGTCCTGCGGCCGAGGACTCACCGGCAGCTGGTCGAAGGGCCGCAGCGAGTACTACGCGTACTACCACTGCCGTCCGGGCTGCCGCGGGGTCAACGTGACGAAGGCAAAGCTGGTAGGACTGTTCGCGGACGAACTGGCGCTGCTGCAGCCGTCAGCTGACTGCATGCGGCTACTCAGGGAATCCGTCCTGCAGATCCGGAAGGCGCGCAAGGCGGTGGTGCGAGACGAGTTGGCGATTGCGGAACGCGCGGCCAAAGCGATCCAGGAGAAGCTCGACCGGCTGGACGAGGCGTTCCTCTTCGAGCGCTCGATCGACATCGAAACTTACGACCGTCACGCTGAGAAACTGCGCGAGGAGCTCACGCTCGCTCGGATCGAGCGTCATTCCGGCCAGCTCGAAGAACTCGACGTAGAGGGCATCCTGGCGTTTGCAGAACGTGTTCTGCCGCGAGCCGCTGATCTCTGGGTGCAGGCGTCACTCGAACAGCGACAGCGGTTCCACCAGCTGTTCTTTCCGGAAGGAATTTCATTCGACGGTTCGGCGTTTGTTGGAACCGCCGCAACCGCATCAGTGTTCAGCTACTTGCGGCCGATTGATGGTGAAAATGAAAGGATTGGTGGACCAGAACAGCGCCAGTTGGAACCCATTGACCAGATGGCTAGTGCAGGTTGACGCACTCAAGCGTGCGCAATCGGGAGGTAGCGATCCGTTCGCATCATCGGGCTTCATTGAGGCTCCGTCTCATTCAGCGACCAGTCGTAGTCGAGGAAGGCGATCTCCGGCCCGCCGTTCCGCGCTCGGACCGCCGCGTCCGGCGGACCATACCTGACGATGGTCCCCAGGATGGCCCGTTCCACATGCGGGCGCGTCCCAGGCACGATGGGACTGTACTCGGCGACGAAGTCCTCGCCGTACCACTTGAAGAGGCTGGACACGCGCAGCGTGTTGCCATCGAGACGAAGGCCTTCCCGGCTCGCGAGATAGTGGCGGGCGGCGGCGTCCAGCTGCGCACTGAGCGTGTCGGCCCGAAAGGGCTCGGCCGCCAGCGGCGGGCAGCTGCGCGAGGCGCAGTTCACGGCGAAGTGTACGCGTGCATCTTTGAAAACCGGCCGTAACACGCGGTGCTCGATGTCGTCGAGACTCACCGCCCGCCCGGCGGCGCGCCAGCGCCGCGACGTCCACGCGTCAGGGATCTGTCGAATGCTGTTGCGAGGCTGGCGAGTGAACCATCGCGACTGGATCGGGTAGGCGTCAACGATGGCGCGCAGGGTGAAAGCGTTGTAGGCGTTGATCCAAAAAGCCATGCGTTGCTCGCGCGTCCAGCCGCCCTCTCCCTGAGCGTCCGGAGCGTCGAACTGCGCTGCCACGCGATCGAGCGCACCGCGATCCGCTTTCAACGCCGCGTAGCTGACGCGTGAGCCGTCGACGTGACGCGCGAGCAGCTGCGCGTAGTCGCTGTAACTGTGGTCGAAGGCCGCGGTCGCGCCCGGCATCGCGACCCCGGTGAGCACGAGCAGCAGCGCCGCGAAACGGAAGCTGCGCAGCAGCATGAGTGCTCTCCCTCGAGTTCAGCGTGAAGTGCGCGCCGGGCCGCACGCGTGGCGATGACGACCACCATCACCGTCGCGAGCAGGCCGACCACATACAGCGCCATGCGCGTCGCGCTCCCGCCGCGCGTCGACGCCGACAGCTCCGCCGCGGCTGGCGCCAATGACCCGAGATAGACGTACAGCGCGGTCCCCGGCAGCATGCCGATGGCCGAGGCCAGCACATACCGGCCGAGCGTAACTCGCGTCAGACTCAGCGCGTAATTCAGCACGTTGAAGGGGAAGAGCGGCGAGAGACGCAGCAGCAGCACGAGCTTGAATCCCTCGCGCTCGACTGCCGCGTCGATGGCACGCACCCGTGGCGACCGATCGACTTGACGCTGCGCCCATCCGCGCAGCACGGTGCGCCCGAGGAGGAACGCGCAGGTGGCCCCGGTGACGCTGGCCGGCGACGCCAGCGCCAACCCCCACACGGGTCCGTAGGCAAAGCCCGCCGCGAGCGTCAGGATCGATCCGGGAAGCAACGCCACGGTGCTCAGGACGTAGGCGGCGAAGAACACCGCCACGCCGGCCGGCCCCGTGTCGCGCGCGTACTCGGCCAGGCTGATGGTCCACCGGCCCAGCGGCAGGAACCAGGCCGCCAACGCGGCCGCGGCGACGACCGATCCGATGGCAAGCGCACGAGGCCAGGACATCTTCAGCGATCACTCATCATCAGAAACGCATCCGCTCCGTGAACTGGAACTGGCGGGCCGGACCGGCCTGCGTCGGCTGAAAGGCCAGCGTGCCCTGTTCGTCCGGGCGGACGCCGCTCGCGCCGTAGTTGAAGAAGCCCGAGAAGTTGGTCCGGTTGAAGACGTTCAAGATCTCCGACCGCGCCTCGATCGACACGCGATTGACAGACACGCGCCGCGCCAACCCGAGATCGACCTGCGCGAAGCCCGACGTGCGTGCGCTGTTACGTCCGACGCCCGCCGGCCGATCGTTGACGATGGTGTCGCCGTTGTCGTCGCGGCCGGTCGTCACATTCAAGGGTTGACCGCTCGACAGGAACAGCACGGGGACGACATCGACGGCAAACGGCACCCGGATCAGGCCGTAGACGGCCAGCACGTGCCGGCGGTCGTTCAGACTCGGGCCGAGGTCCCGATCCGGCTGGCGGCTGTCGACCGGACGAAAGTTGATGTCGTCGGTGTTGTTCTCGATGCGTGCGAGCGTATAGGCCACGTCGAAAGCCATGCCGCGGGAGATGCGCTGGCGGGCATGCAGGTACAGACCGTCGAACCGGCTTCGGCCGCTCGACTCATCGGCCTCGATGAGGCGCAGACCGCCCGCCACCGGCACAAGCGGCCGAGTCGCATCGGCCGCCGCCACCGAGCGTACGAGGCCGGGCTCGATTGAGGCCGGAGGATTGGTATCCACCCGACGAACCAGGTTGCGACCGCGGTTGTAGACGTAGTCGGCCGCCACCGACAGGTCACGGGTGACCGACACGACGTAGCCAACCGACCCCTGCTCGGTCCAGGGCGAGCGCAAATTCGGATCGAAGACCTGTACGTTCCGCGGCGGCAACGCGCCGACGGGCAGGCGGTCGAGCGCGCCGGCCGTCAGCACGTCGGGAAAGGACGGCGGGGCGAACGGCGTCCCGGGCGCGAAGGTAACCGATGTCGCGCCGCCGATCGGGTTTTTGAAGATCGTGTCCGAGTAGACGGCGAACGGAATGCGCTCGTAGAAGATCCCGTAGCCGCCGCGCAGCTGGTGGCGCGCGCTGCCGCGCGGTGTCCAGCTGACACCGATGCGGGGCGCCAGGTTGTTCAGGTCGCCGTCGGCGATCGGCGTGTTGGTCACCGAGTCGTAGTCCCAGCGCAGCCCGAGCGTGAGCGTGAGGTCGGGAGTGGCGCGGAAGGTGTCCTCGGCGAACAGGCCGGCGAGCACCTGACGCGCGTCGACCTCGGGGCTGCCGAAGGTCTGCGCATACGAGAGCACGGTGACGTCCCGCGGAATATCGGCGCGCGAGACGAACGACCCCGATGGCACAATCGACCGGCCCTCCAGGTCGACGGTGTAGGCGCCGCGCGCGCCGGGGCCCGAGTCGATGAAGAAGTCTCCCCACAGCAGGTCGCCCCCGATCTTCACCGTGTGACGCCCCGCCAGGCGCGTGTAGACGTTGCGCAGCTGTGCGTCGGTCTCGGTCCAGAAGAAGTTGTCGCTCACCGCGCCGAGCACCGCCAGCGTCGCGCCGCGATCCATGACGATGACGCGGGGACCGGCCTCGAGCGATCGCCAGTCGGCGCGCAGCTGTCCCAGCTGCACGCCGATCTCGTTGAACGCCGTGTCGCCGATCATCGTGCGATGCATGACCGATCCGAACTGATTGCGATAGTTGACGGAGAGGCCGGCCGACGGCAGCGTCAAGCCGCCGATGAATCCAACGTCGCTGTCGTGCGTGTAGTCCGAGACGTGATATCGCACGGTTGTCGTCTGCCGCTCATTCCATCGCGCGTCGAGCCGGCCCAGTCCTGTCTGGCTTTTGAAGCGAGTGGGCGCAAGGCCCACGGCCAGCGGCGAGGTCAGGATGGCATCCTCGCGCTCGCGTGTGACTTCGGCGTCCGCGAAGTAGAGGATGCGGTCGCGCACGATGGGGCCGCCGGCCGACGCGCCAGCCTGATGGCGGCGAAAGCTGTCGTCCGTGACCGCACCGGACCCGTCCCGCGGGGCGAAGAAATTCGGCGCGTCCAGCGCGGCGCCTGGGCGCAGCACGTAGAAGAGCTCGCGACGGGGCAGATTCGACCCGCTGCGCGTGGTGACGGCGAATACACCGTTGCCGGTGCGCCCGTACTCGGCGTCGTAGGAGTTGACCAGGACCTTGACGGCCTCGGTCGAGCCAATCGTCACCGGCACTTTCGCACCGCCGAGGAAAAGATCCGTATTGTCGAATCCGTCGACACTGTAGTTCGTGACGAGTGAGGAGGCGCCGTTGATCGTCAATCGCGGCGGCAGATTGTAGAAGCCGCGCGCCGGCGCGGCGCCCGGGATGAGATAGGCCAGCGCCAGCAGATCGCGCCCATTGACCGGGACGCGGTCGATCTGCTCGCGCGGGAGGCCGCCGCCAAGTTCCGGCGAGGATGTGCGCCCCAACGACATGTCCGCGGTCACCTCGATCGCTTCAGTGACGCCGGCCAGCTGCAGCCGCGGGTCGACGAGTCGGCGTTCACCCGCCGTCACTCCGTCGATCACCCGTCGCGCCGTTCGGAAGCCGGCGCGGCTCGCTCCAGCGCGACCGTCGACGCCGGGACGAGCGCGGCGAACTCGAAGGCGCCGGCGTCGCCGGTCGTCGCATGTTGGACCGCGCCCGTCTCTGGATTCCGCAGCACGACGAGCACTCCGGCCAGCCCGCTCCCCGACCCGTCGCGCACGGTACCCGCGAGGGTCGCGCTGCCGGACTGCCCGGCGGCGACAGACGGCAGCGCACTGGCGACTATCGCCAGGATGATCGACCGCCGCACCACCCACACTGCCCGCCTCATCGCGTCCACCTGGAGTAGCGCGCGAACCACCGGCGCAGGCCGGGCGTGAGCCGTTGCCGCCGGTAGGCATCGCCCGCCTTGCGGAGCGCCTCGGCCTGCGTCGGATACGGGTGCACGGTCGCCGAGAGCCGGCCCAGCGTGCCGTCGTGGGTCATGGCGTAGACGGCCTCACCGATCATCTCGCCGGCGTGCCGGGCGACAATCGTGCACCCTCGGATCACGCCGTTGGCGTGGTGCACGCGCACAAAGCCGTCCGTCTCATCGTCCACTATGGCGCGATCGACCTCGGCGAGGTCGACGGTGATGGTCTGGAGCCGACCCCCAGACGCCTCGACATCGGCGCCGGACACGCCGACGTGCGCCACCTCGGGATCGGTATAGGTCACCCACGGAATGACCAGCGCGCTCGCCTTGCGCCGGCCGAAGAACAAGGCATTCCGCAGCACGATGCGCGACAGCGCGTCCGCGGCGTGTGTGAACTTGTAGGCCGAGCAGACATCGCCGGAGGCGTAGACGCGCCGATTCGTTGTCTGCAACCGATCATCGACAACCACGCCCTCCTTCGTCACCTCGATCCCGGCCGCGTCGAGGTGCAGCCCTTCGATATTCGGGGCTCGCCCGGCGGCGACCAGCACCGCATCACCCACAATGCGCGTG
>JBBQEJ010000221.1:0-7574 GCA_038320555.1 Vicinamibacterales bacterium
CTGCTCTTTACCGCCAGTGCCGAAATCGCCGAGCACCGCGAATTTGACCGAATCCGCCTTGTTGGGAAGCGTGAGCGGGATCGCGCCGGCCGGCTGTTGTATCCGGACCGGCCCGCTGCCGATCACCAGGAGGACGAGAACTGCGGCGGCGGCCGAACAGCGTTTACGCATGGCAGTCTGTGTGGCTACTGCGGAAATGCGTTGTGGATGAAGTCCGCGATGATGTGCGCGTGCACGTCCATCAGGATCAGGCTGTTGCCGACGAATCTGAATTCCATTTCCTCGGGCAGCTTCGGAAGTCCCTCCAGGACCTGCGGCGGAATCGTGGACAGGGGCACGGTGTCGGGATAGCGCTCGTTGACCTTCAGCGTCGGGATGCCCGGATTCTCGTCCATGATGGACGCCTTCAGCGCCGGGCCGTCCGGCCCCCCAAACACCCGCGCGAGGAGACGCTGGATTACGGCCTGCGCCTCCGGCGTGAAGAGGTCCGCCTGCTTGGCCCCCCCGCGCGCGTCCTGAATCATCTTTCCGAGTGCCCGCTGGTGTTTGTCAATCTCCTGCGGGTTGGCCTCCTTGGAGAGATGAGGCAGCGAATCCTCGAGCTTCCGGTGCAGCGCGACGTAGTCGTTCACGCGTTCCATCAATCCCGCGAGCGCCTTGGCGTCCGCGTTCACCGGCTGATCGGCGGCGGCTTGTGGGTTCGCCGCGGAGGCCGGCTTGGCCTGTTCGGCCGGCGGAGCGGACCGGTCCCTGCACGCGGGAAGCGACAACAGCGCCGAAGCGACGAACGTCAAAACCCAGCGGTGAGCTCTCTGTGGCCTGTTGTAATCCACTATCACCCCCGGTAATTGCCGAACTGGAGCGCGACACCGAAATCGTGTTCGCGCAGCAGCCGCATCGCTTCCTGCAGGTCGTCCTTCGACGGCGACGAGACGCGGACCTGATCGGCCTGGATGGCGGCCTGGACCTTCTTGAGCTTGTTGTCTTTGAGGAACTTGACGATCTCTTTGGCGGCTTCTGTCGGGATCCCCTGCTGGAGCGTGATGACGCGCCGCACGGTGTCGTTGGCGGCGCGCTCGAGGTCACCCGGCGTGAGGTTTTTCGTCGGCACTCCGCGGCGGACCATGCGGCCCTGCAGGATTTCCCACAACGCGGTCAATTTGAACTCATCGTCCGCCGTGAGCGTCAGGGTGTTCTCGGTACGGTTCAAGTCGATGGCCGCCCGGGAGCCCTTGAAATCGTAGCGCTGTGCCACTTCCTTACGTGCCTGATTCACGGCGTTGTCGACCTCCTGGAGATCGACGCCCGACGTGATGTCGAACGATGCGGGGTTCGCCATACGGATGTATTTATATCAGGACCGCGAGTATTCACGTACTCGGTGCACCCGCCGCCCGAGGGCCAGCGAGTGTTCGAAGAGCGTCCCGACGCGCAATCCTCCCGGCAACCGATGGCGGGCAACAGCGGCGAGGCCCGCCGATGCGATGCATCCGCAACTCGAGCAGTCGGGCGTGCCCCCGAACTGGCACGGCTCGATCCGCCGCTCGAAGTCCGCCGAGACGCACGTCGTGGTCTGCGCGAAGACGCATTCGTCCGGCGACTGCGGCGGGTTGGCATACACGTCGATTAGCCCGGCCGGCATCCTCAACTTCGGATACACGCCGCTCAAGTGCCGCAGCGCGACGAGAACCCGTTCCCGATCATCGGGCATCAGGCACTCGTCGGAAGACTCGCCGACCTGCGGCGTGTAGAGGCTGATCCATATCTGCCTCGTATCGGGGTTGCCAGACCAGAGTCTCACGAACTCCTCGAGATAGCCGTCTCGGCGCGACTGCTGCCGCGTCACCGTGCAATGCACCGTGATCTGATGTCCCTTGATGTGCTTCAGGATGCGCGCGTAGGTCGCCGGCTTGCGCCGTTCGTCGTGCTCGAGCTGCAGGCCGTCGACGGAAACGACCACCTGCAGGCGACGCAGACCGATCCACTCGTCAGGTACCGGCCGGACGGCGCTCGTCACGACCTGGCTGTAAATACCCATTGCCGCCAGCCGCGGGAGAATCTCGTTGAGTTCGCGGAAACGAACCAGCGGTTCGCCTCCGACGATGGAAACGTGGAGGGGCCGGTGCGCCTCGATGAGCTCGAAGAAGCGCGTGACGAGCTCTGCGCCCTTGAAGTCGCTGACCTGCCGCAGTGTAACGCCGCCACCGAGATGTTCATCGCCGTAGGCGTAGCAGCCGGGGCATCTAAGGGGACATTCGCGGGTAATCTCGACTGACAGGGCAGGCCGATAACCGCGAAGGATTCTCCCCCACGCGGGGATAATGCCTTCCATCAACCGACTATAGCAAAGGCGCTGGCCGATTGCCTGTGACGCCCGCACCGCCGGGCCCGAAGCCCAGCCGTAACTGATTGACGCCAAGAGGTTTATTATTACTGTTGAGCTTGAATACAAGTCTGAATCGTGCTCTAATGAAGGCGTACCCAATACTCTCGAAGAAGAAGCTGGCGGCAGCTGCGTGCCGCTGTGGGAGGCGTGATCGGATGCACGACAAACAGGGGAAAATACTGCACCGGCGCGCATTTCTCGGGATTGGCGCGGCGGCTGCAGCCTCGGCGCTTATTCCGTCACGCGCGCAGGCAGCCACGCGGGCGGCCACGGGGGCCAATGCGCCGGAGCGGGTGTTGTCGTTTTTCAACACACACACGGGTGAACGTCTGAAGGCGACGTACTGCACCGGCGGCGCGTATCAGCCTGACGCACTCCGCGATTTGAATTACATCCTGCGCGACTTCCGCGCGAACGAGATCAAGCCAATCGACCCGCGCGTGTTCGATCTCCTGAATGAGCTCGGCGGCACGCTCGAGACCGATCAGCCGTTCCACATCATTTCGGGGTATCGGTCCCCGCAGACGAACGCGATGCTGCGGGAGCGCGGCGGTAACGTGACAGGTGTCGCGTCCCACAGTCTGCACATGGTGGGACAGGCGATCGACATTCGCGTACCCGGTGTGCAGCTCGAGAATCTCCGCAACGCCGCAAAGTCGCTCAAGATCGGCGGCGTCGGCTTTTATCCGGATCTCAACTTCGTTCACGTCGACGTCGGGCGGGTCCGGTACTGGTAGGCTCGAGGAGTCGGTTTCAGGGTTTTAGGGTTTTTCGTTTAGTTGTATGTTCTAGGTCAAGGGCGAATTATTTTCGCTTCAAACAACGACCTAAAACCGAAAACCACAAAACTTAAAACCAAAATCCTTGATCGGAAAACGCCGCTCAAAAATCCAGGGCTGGGGCGTGTTCGCGACCCGGCCAATCCCCAAAAACACGCGCATCGTCAGATACGACGGCGAGAAAATCACCAATCGCGAGAGCCTGAAGCGCGAGGTGCGGTACCTGAAACAGGGTCACATCTGGTGCTTCAAGCTGAATCGTCTCTACGTCCGCGACGCGGCCGTCGGCGGCAATGTGGCGCGTTACATCAATCACGCGTGCGCTTCGAACTGCTACACGCAGGTCATCGGCGACATCATCTGGATCCGCGCCGCGAAGAACATCCGAAAAGGTGAGGAACTGACCTACGATTACTCGACCGACGGTGAGGGGTCGATCCCGTGCCGTTGCAGTCCGGGCTGTAAGGTCTTGATCTGATGCGGGTGGTTTACCTGCACGGCTTCGCGTCGTCCGCGCGTTCGACAAAGGCGACATTCTTCGCGGAGAAGCTGGCGGCGAAGGGTATTGAAATGTCGGTGCCCGACCTCAATCAACCCGACTTTTCAACGCTCACGGTCACCAGGATGTTGAAACAGGCGGCAGATGCGATAGACGCGGCCGGCGATCCTGTTGCGCTGATCGGGTCGAGCCTTGGGGGCTTCGTCGCGGTGCAAGCCGCCGTCGAACACGGCGACCGGGTTCACCGGATCGTACTTCTGGCGCCGGCGCTTGATTTCGACGGCAATCGTTTGAGCGAGCTTGGCGACCGTGGTCTCGACGAGTGGAAAGCGTCGAACCGGCTCGACGTGTTCCACTACGCGTATGGCCGCATGATGCCTGTTCAGTACGAGCTCTACGCCGACGCTCGCCGCTACAACGCCTTCGACGCACCTCTCACGCAGCCCGTTCAGGTGTTCCAGGGGCGGCAGGACTCGTCGGTCGACCCTGACACGGTCGCGCGCTGGGCTGCGGCGCGCCCGAACGTCGAGCTCCATTTGCTCGACGACGATCATCAATTGCTGGGAAGCCTCGGCGAGATTTGGAAACAGGTGGAGAGGTTTCTGTTTTGATCTTCTTACGATCCGCGCGCGGCGCGAGATCGAGTCCGTTCGGGACGGCAATCGACACGGGCGCGGATGGCGACTGCCTGACCATGCGGCACGGCCCCCGTGAATTTGCGGCGACTTTCGTTGCGGCTCGATACACGCGCCGTTGAAGGGGAATTCGCCAGACGGAGTCGTCCGTGCTCCGTTCGGGTCGCCTCCCAGTCCCCACCGCACCCTCTACCAGGGCCGCTCCAGGCAAGCCGAAGATGTCCGCATACCGATCGCATGTCTGCACCACTCGTATCTGCCGAAGCGGCGGATGAGCTCGGCTGTCGCTCGTTTCCTACCACTGCCACCGGGTCGTGAAGACGAGCGGTGGGCATTTATGTCGGCGATTTATCTGGGGCGATCTCAGCAAGGCTGGTGCCATATGGCACAGCCGGGTTTACGAGCTGATACGCGCCGAAAAGGCCTTTTCCGGCTGACGTCGTGTATAGCTCGGCTATTGGCTGTGTAATTCGTGGATAGGGGAACGTCCGCAGGCGATACAGAAGCCTCTGCAGGGTTGCCAGGCGCGCCTCGCCTCGCCTGGGGTCGCCCAAGGGCAGGAACTGATGGCAAGCGAAGACTCGCTGCCGGGTCTCCTTCTCGACGGCCGCAGCCTGGCCGTTACTTGGCGGCGATCTTCTGGTCGTCGTGTTCCGGACGAGGAGCTCCGAGGCGGAAGACGTGCGGGTACGTTTTCTTGATCGCGTTGCGTGTATCGACGACGACGTCGGCCTCGGCGACGATCGCGGCGTAATCGAACGCTTTGTGATCCGTGATGATGACGACGCAGTCGTAGCGGCCGATCGATCCGCGGGAAAGCTCGACCGCCTTGATGTCGAGGCGCCCGGACCACTCGCGGCCGTGTACTTCAGGCACGTGCGGGTCCGCATAGGCGACAGTCGCCCCTTTGTCGTGGAGCAGGCCCATGACGTCGAGCGCCGGAGACTCGCGCACGTCGTCGCAGTCCCGCTTGTAGGCGACGCCGGCGATGAGGATGTTCGATCCGTTGACCGCCTTGCGTCTCGTGTTGAGCGCTTCAGCCACCTTCTCGGCGACATAGTGCGGCATCCCGGCGTTGATGTGGCCCGCCAGCTCGATGAAGCGCGGGTCGAATCCTGTCTGCTTCGCTTTCCACGACAGGTAGAATGGATCGATCGGGATGCAGTGGCCGCCGAGACCCGGTCCCGGATAGAACGCCATGAAGCCGAACGGCTTCGTTTTAGCGGCATCCACCACTTCCCAGACGTCGATATTCATTTTGTCGCACATCAGCGCCAGCTCGTTGACGAGGCCGATGTTGACGGCGCGAAACGTGTTCTCGAGGAGCTTCACCATCTCCGCGACGCGAGTCGAGCTGACCGGAACGATCGTCTGGATCGCCGCGCCGTAGAGTGCGGCGGCCAGCTTCAGGCACTCCGGGGTGAGACCGCCGACAACCTTTGGCACGTTGTGCGTCTGAAACGTCGGGTTGCCCGGATCCACTCGCTCAGGGGAGAAGGCGATAAAGAAATCGACGCCGGCTTCGAGCCCCGTGGCTTCGAGCAGCGGCTGCACGACTTCATCGGTGGTGCCCGGATACGTCGTGGACTCGAGCACGATCAGCATGCCTCTGTGCAAATGCTTCGCGATCGCCTCGACGGCCGAGACGATGTACGACATGTCGGGATCTTTGGTCTTGCGAAGCGGCGTCGGCACGCAGATGTTGATTGTGTCGAGCTCACCTACGACTGAGAAGTCGGTCGTCGCGTCGAGCTTTCCCGCCTGGGTCAGGGCCATGACGTCCGCGCTCGACACGTCGGGGATGTACGAGCGGCCTTCCTGGATCGTCTGGATTTTTCGCGCATCCAGGTCGATCCCGGTTGCCCGAAATCCGGCCTTGGCCAGTTCGACGGCGAGCGGCAGACCCACATATCCGAGACCGACGACACCGGTTCGGGCGCTGCGGGTTTCGATCTTGTTCAGAAGGCTGACGGCGAGCGCTGACATGCAGGACCCTCTCGAAAGGTTTTGAACGAACGGGCTCGATTTTCGCCGATTTCGGTCTATTGTAGTAAAAAAGTTACCGATGATCGCCGATCCTGCGGCCAATCGCCTTCTGTTGAGGTACAACTCTTGAATGCCGCAGGTAGCTGTGCTGCGGAACTGTAATCAACATTACCCGGCGGCGGCCGTCCTGGGGCCATAAACCCTTGTGGGAGATAGATGAAGAACGCTTACGTCGCGATAGTCGATGACGACTCGTCGTTTGCCGCATACCTCAGAACGTTTCTATCCTTACGCGGCTATGAAGCGCGGTGCTACACACGAGGCGACGAGCTCCTCGCGTCGATGAAGCAAACCGAGGCGCCCGACGTCGTGCTTCTGGACGTGATGATGCCGGGGCTTGACGGCCTGGCGACCCTTCGGGCGCTGAAGGCGTCACGGCCCGAAACGCAGGTCATCATGCTGTCGGGCCGCAACCAGGCATCTACGATCGTCGAGGCCGTGCGGCTTGGGGCAGCCGACTACGTCGTGAAGCCGAACGATCCGGAGGGCCTTGGCGAGATCGCTCTCGACGTGGCCATCAAGAACGCTATCGAGAAGAATCGCCTCGTCTCCGAACTGAGCGAGCTGCGGCAACAGTTGAGCGACGACGAGGACCGGGCCGTCTGGGGGAACAGCGAGCAGATGCGCGGCATCGCCACGGTGATCGAGCAGGTGGCCGACAGCGACGTGACGGTGCTCATCCGAGGTGAAAGCGGGGTGGGAAAAGAGCTCGTCGCCCGCGCCATCCACCAGCGATCGACCCGTCGCACGCGTCCGTTCGTGAAGGTCAATTGTGCGGCGCTTCCCGCCGAGCTTCTGGAGAGTGAATTGTTCGGCCACGAACGCGGCGCCTTCACCGGCGCCGCCGCCACGCGCATCGGCAAGTTCGAACAAGCCGATACGGGCACGCTGATGCTCGACGAGATCGGCGAGATGAAGCCCGCGCTTCAGGCGAAGTTGCTCCATGTGCTCCAGGACGCTGAATTCACGAAGCTCGGCAGCAATAAGCGGATCAATGTCGATGTCAGGATTCTCGCCGCCACCAACCGTGATCTTGAGAAAATGTTGGTGAGCGGTGACTTTCGGGAGGACCTGTATTACCGCCTGAAGGTCATCGAGCTGACGGTGCCTTCGCTGCGGGAGCGACCGGACGAAGTGCCGACGCTCACCGATTTCTTCGTGGCGCGCTACTCCCGCAAATACAACCGGCCGCTCAGGCTCATCTCCGACGAGCTGCGCCGGCTCTTTCT
>JBBQEJ010000222.1:0-7524 GCA_038320555.1 Vicinamibacterales bacterium
CTCGGAGATGGAGGACCTCGACCAGTCGGGGAAGAACTTCAACCCCGTCTACATCATGGCGGACTCGGGCGCGCGCGGCTCGAAGCAGCAGATTCGCCAGCTCGCCGGCATGCGCGGCCTGATGGCGAAGCCGTCGGGGGAGATCATCGAGACACCGATCACGTCGAACTTCCGTGAGGGGTTGACGGTTCTCCAGTACTTCATCTCGACGCACGGCGCGCGCAAGGGCCTCGCGGACACGGCCCTCAAGACGGCGGACTCGGGATACCTGACCCGCCGGCTCGTGGACGTGGCGCAGGACGTCATCATCCACGAGATCGACTGCGGCACGATGGACGGCATCGAGGCCAAGGCGATCGTCGAGTCGGGCGAGATCATCGAGCCTCTCCGCGACCGCATCATCGGCCGTGTCACGCTCGAGAGGATCGTCGATCCGCTCTCGGGCGACGTGATCGTGGAGGTGAACGACGCAATCGACGAGGACAAGGCGTCCGCCATTCAGGAAGGCGGCATCGAGAAGGTCCGAATCCGTTCGGTGCTGACGTGCGCGAGCCGCCGCGGGTGCTGCGCGAAGTGCTACGGCCGCGACCTCTCGACCGGCAAGCTCGTCGAGCTCGGGCTGGCGGTCGGCGTCATCGCCGCGCAGTCGATCGGCGAACCGGGCACGCAGCTCACGATGCGCACGTTCCACATCGGGGGCACGGCGTCGCGGGTCAGCGAGCAGTCGACGCTCGACGCGAAGCATTCCGGCACGGTCCGCTACCAGGGCCTGCAGGTGGTCGAGACGAAGGGGGAGGACAACGCCAACGCCGGCCAGCGCGTCGTCATGAACCGCACGGGCTCGCTCGTCGTGCAGGACGCGAAGGGACGCGATCGCGAGCGCTACCCGATCGTCTACGGCGCGAGGCTGAAGGTCGCCGACGGCCAGCAGGTCGAGGTCGGCCAGATCCTGGTCGAGTGGGATCCGTACACGTTCTCGATCCTCACCGAGGACGCGGGCGTGGTGAAGTACAAGGATCTCATCAGCGACGTCACGTATCACGAGGAAGTCGACGAGGTTACCGGGCTGTCCCGGAAGATCGTCGTCGACTCGCCGGATGAAAAGAAGCAGCCGCTCATCGAGGTCCGCGACAAGGCGGGCAAAGTGACGCGGAAATACCACATGCCGTCGCACGCCCACCTCATGGTCGAGGACGGCGAGGCGGTCTTTGCGGGTGAGGTCCTCGCGAAGATTCCGCGCGAGACGACGAAGACGAAGGACATCACGGGCGGTCTGCCGCGCGTCGTCGAGCTGTTCGAGGCGCGGAAGCCGCGTGAAACGGCGATCATCTCGGAGATCGACGGCCTCGTGCGGCACGGCGGCATCGTCAAGGGGCAGCGGAAGATCATCATCGTCCCCGAGGACGGTGGGGATCCGAGAGAGTACTCGCTGCCGCGCGGCGTGCACGTCAACGTCCAGGAAGGGGACCGCGTCCGCGCGGGCGAGCCGCTCATGGACGGGCCGAGCAACCCGCACGACATCCTGTCGGTCCTCGGCGAGAAGGCGCTGCACGCGTATCTCGTCAACGAGATCCAGGAGGTCTACCGGCTGCAGGGCGTCAACATCAATGACAAGCACATCGAGGTCATCGTCCGGCAGATGATGCGGTGGGTGAAGATCGAGGACGTGGGCGACACGGAATTCCTGATCGAGGAACAGGTCGATCGGTTCCGGTTCATGGAAGAGAACGAGCGCGTGATTGCCGCGGGCGGTCGTCCGGCGACGGGCCGGCCGCTGCTCCTCGGGATCACGAAGGCCTCGCTCTCGACCGACTCGTTCATCTCGGCCGCGTCGTTCCAGGAAACGACGCGCGTGCTCACCGAGGCGTCGATTTCAGGCAAGGTGGATCACCTGCGCGGCCTGAAGGAGAACGTCACGATGGGCCGGCTGATCCCGGCGGGGACCGGCTTCGAGTATTACCGGCACGTGCGGATCCCGGCGGACGAGCCGCCGCCGCCACCGCCGCCCACGCCGGAGGAGCTCGAGCTGGAGCGCGAGATGGAGTACTTTGTGGAGCCGGAAGAGGCGTTCACGAGGGACGATATCGAGTAATCGCGGTTCGCGGTTCGCGACTCGCGATTCGGAATACGGACGACGTTGCCAATGCTCGGCGGGCGATGGTCGAAAGATCATCGCCCTTTTCTTGGTACGCGCGCCCCCACTCGGTCCAGACGCCGCGTTTGGGTCACTGAGATCTGTGGTACCGCGATCCTCCGCATTCGCCCGGCAGATCCAGACATCGAGATTCAGGACCTCTACTTATCCGACCGGACCGTGTTTCGGGAACTGAAGGAACTTCTGAATCCTCGGCGACGCCGACCGGCATTCGCCGTTCGGAATAACCAAGCATCTGCCATCTATCAGACGTTGTGCATCCGGCAGCGGCCGGTGGGATTATGAGCCGCCGCGGCTGATGCCGAGACGTTGACATGGCACACGCGAGCGCACCACTGTGGCGTATCCTGCTTCGAGCGCCGGAGTCAGACCATAATGCCAGAACAGGCCGCACGTGACAGCTCTCGCCTGCGGCATCCTGGTGTCCCGTTCCCTCCGCCATTTCTGTTTGTCGCAGGTTTCCTCGCGGGTCTCGCACTCGAGCGCTGGGTTAGGCGCATCTCAGTAGTCGACGGCTTGCCCGCTTTATTGGTATTCACCGGCTGGCTTGGAGTGATTGCCGGACTGTTTCTCGCCGGCTGGGGCCTCCTGGTCTTCTTCCGAGCCCGCACCGCCATCATCCCAAACCATCCCGCGCGCCGTTTGGTGACATCCGGTCCTTATCGATTTTCACGCAATCCGATGTACGTTGGGTTGAGCGCTTTGTATTTGGGCCTGGCACTGCTGTTCAATGTCGCCTGGCCGCTTATGCTGTTCCCAGTCGTTGTCACTGCGCTTTTCCGTCTGGTCATTCGACGAGAGGAACGATATCTGGCTGAGGCGTTTGGTGATGCATACGCCCTGTACCGGCAACGCGTTCGACGCTGGCTGTGAACCAGGCAACGACTTCGCGTCGCCTGGCGGCGGCACGGTCGTTAGCCAGCTTGATTGACACTACAGGGCAAGGACGAGGCGCAGACCGGCGTCGACGTCACCGAGCAGCGCGCCGCGGATGCTGCCGGCGCGTTCAGTAAGGAAATCTCGGTCGATCGTGATGACTTGGGAGACATTCGCGACTGAGTCCTTGGGTAGGCCCGAGGCTTTCGCCGAAAGTAGGACGTTACCCGGGGCATCAAGTAGCCGCAGGTTCGAGGTCAGTACAACGGCGAGAGTCGTGCGGAGCCGGCTTCGGTTAAAGGCATTGTTCTGAACAATCAGTAGTGGCCGACGGAATCCGGGTTCCGAGCCGTCCGGTTCGCCGAGGGCGGCCCACCAGATCTGACCACGCTCGACTACCACGACTCGGTCGCGAGCGACCGCTTCTGCATGCGCCGGGTGGCGGAGTCAACTCGGCTGTTCTCGCTCACGTAGACGGCATCGAGGCGTTGAGTGATCTTGCGCCCGCGGTGCTTGGCCAGGAACTCGGCGAGAGCGGTCGCGTACAGTCGACTGCGCGAGACGCCGAGCCGCTTACAGACCGACTCGGCTGTTTCGAAAAGGTCATCTGGAATTGAGAGCGCAACTTTCATACCTTAGTAATACCATGGTATGAAGTACGCCGCAAGCCTGCCAACAAGCTGAAACGTGGGCGTTAGCCGGACGATTCTAGAAAGACCAACCCGTATATGGACGTTTCCGCCAAAGCAATCAAGCTCACAGACATTGTTCTTTGGCGCGACATGTATCGATTGGAAATGGGTTGCCAAATCATCCATGACTCAATTCACGAGCGCCCAGGATGGACTGACGAGTACATGTTGTTCGCGGCTGGCACTGCCGTCGGTTACGGCTCCGTCGCGGTTAGTGGACCTTGGAAAGGAAGACCGACCGCGTACGAGTTCTACGTCGTACCGCATCAAAGACTGCACTTATTCGAATTCTTTCACGCCTTGCTGGAAGTCAGCGGCGCCCTCAACATCGAGGTGCAGAGCAACGACACACTCGCGACGACGATGTTGCACGCATTCGCCGAGCAGGTGACAAGTGAATCCATCCTCTTCCACGACAGGGTGGGCACCTCTTACCGGCCGCCTGGTGCGACGTTCCGTGCGCCTGCGGCGAAGGAAGCACGGGACGTTCCCGTGGATCAACTCAAGTGGCATGGAGTTGTAGAAGTGGAGGGCCAGGTGGCAGCGAGTGGCGGCATTCTCTTCCACTACAACCGACCGTATGGCGACATCTACATGGGGGTGGCGGAGCCGTTCCGCCGCCGAGGCCTTGGTTCGTTTCTCGTGCAAGAACTGAAGCGCGTCTGCTACGAGGGCGGCCACGTCCCGGCCGCTCGGTGCAACCCGGACAACGCGGCGTCTCGGCGGACGCTCCAAAGAGCGGGGTTCGTTCCGTGCGGGCACATACTCAAAGGGTCAGTCCGGGCCCATTCGGATTCACAATCGTGACAAAAGCCGGGCGGTACACAGTGGCTTGCGCGAGTCGTTCTGCCGAAGCCGCGGCAGTGACGTAGCGGCGTAAGCCGTCACTCGTGCCGCAGTGCGGTCATCACCGGCACCCGCGTGGCGCGCCGCGCGGGCACGTAGCACGCGGCCAGGGCCAGCACCGCCAATTCGGCCGACACAGTTCCGAAGGTGATCCAGTCGGTGGCATCGACGAGCGGCAGGAAGCGGGACAGCACTCGGCCCATGGCTACGGAGAGGGCGAGGCCGACGGCAAGACCGATCATCACGAGCTGCAGGCCTTGTCCGAGGATCAATCGGAGCACGTCGCGTGGCTGCGCGCCGAGGGCTACGCGGATTCCGATCTCCCGCGTCCGCAGCGAGGCGCCGAACGACACGACGCCGTACACGCCGACGAGAGCGAGCGTGAGACCCAGCACACCCATGCCGGTGGCTTGCAACGCACCCATCCGGAAGATCAGGTATCCGAAGATGCCCGCGAGCGATTGATCCATCGTGCGCAGGTCGGCAATCGGCAGGTCGGGCGCCAGGTCTTTAATCTCACGCTCGAGGCGCGGCGCGAGCGCAGCCGGGTCTCCGACGGCGCGAACGTGCAGCGTGCGCAGTGAGAGATCGCGCACCAGCGGAAGATAGATGTAGGGGCGCGGAGCCTCGAAGACCAGCACGTACTTGCTGTCGCGCGCGACACCGACGATCTCGAGCAGCGGGTCAATGGGGCTGAAGGCGCGGAAACGACGGCCGATCGGATCCTGTCCAGGCCAGTACCGTGCCGCCATCGATTCATTGATGATGGCCACCTTGCGCGTCAGCGAGTGTTCGCGCTCGTCGTCTTCGACGAATGCGCGGCCACGGAGGATGGGAATGCCCATGACATCGAAGTAGTTGTGGCCCACGTGATTCATGAACGACGCTGGCGGCTGGGCCGACGCGGACATCGGCCGGCCCTCGACGTAAACGGCGCCGCCGCCGATCAGGTAACTCATTGGCGTGGTGAAGGCGACCGCGACCGATGCCACGTCCGGCCACGCGGCGACGCGACGCTGCAGCTCCTTGTAGAACTCATTCGTCCGGTCCTCGTCGTACCCAATCTGCCTCGGGTCGAGCCTTACGGTGATCAAATGCTTGGCATCGAAGCGCAGATCCATCCCTTCGGCCGAGCGCAACGTGCGGACGAAAAGGCCCGCAACCACGAGCAACGCGAGCGCGCCGGAAATCTGTGCGACGACCAGCAGCCGCCTGACGCGCTGCCGGTTCGAGCCGTCGGACTGCCCCTTGCCGTCGTCATGCAGGGCCGACCGCGCGTCGGCACGTGACGCACGCCACGCGGGCCACACGCCCACGGCCACGCCGGTGCAGACCGCGGCTGCGAGCGAAAAGAAAAACACTTTCATGTCGAAGGTGGCGTCGAAGCGCAGAGGCAGGTCGGCCCCCACGTCCAGGCGCGCGACGTACGCAAGCGTGACCCATTGGCCGACGACATAGCCTAGAAGACCGCCAATGCTCGAGAGCAGAAGGCCCTCGGTGGCCATCAGCCTGACGAGCTTCCCCCGACTGGCGCCGAGGGCCGCACGCACCGCCATTTCGCGCTCGCGGGCCGTCGCGCGCACGAGCAACAGGTTCGCGACGTTCGTGCACGCCAACAGGAGCACCAGCCCTGCGATGGTCAGTCCTAACAACTGTACGAACGGGATCGCCTCGGTGACCGCGCGCATTGGGATGGGGCGGCCGAGCGGTTCGGGTGTGACGCGCGCGCCCACTCCCTGGTCGGTCTCGGGATGCTCGGCCGCGAGCGACGCCATCAGCGCGTCTATCGCAGCCTGAGCTTCGCTCACAGTCACGTCAGGCTTGAGCCGTGCGAAGAGTTGGACCGGCCGCGCCTTGCGGTTGTGATAAAGCCAGCGCTGGACGTCGGGCATCAACACGCCGTAGTCGTCCAGCGTCACGTAGCCGTCGAGCTCAACTCCCATCAGCGTTCCGCGAAACGACTTCGCCACTACGCCGGTGATGATCGCCGGAGCGCCGTCGACACGGACCGTCTTTCCGATCACGTCAGGATCGCCGCCAAACGTTTTCATCCAGAACGTGTGACCGAGGACGACGTGGACCGGCGAGCCCGAGGGTGTGGTGAATAGCGTTCCGTGCGCGGCCGTGACGCCAAGACCTGCGAAGTAGTTGTCGCTGACCGCGGCGAACCAGAACTGCGTGGCGCGTCCGCCGTCCGAGAGTCCGCCGACACGCAGCAGCTGGCCGAAGACCGTGCTGAACGGCTCGGCCCGCTCCTGGAAGTCCTTCATCGCTTCGGTCGAAAACGAGTATTGAAACCCGCCGGTGTTATCGTCTTCCGTCTCCGCCGCGATGCTGACCAATTGCTCGGGGTGCGGCACGGGCAGCGGACGCAGGGCCGCATTCAGCAAACCGTAGAGCGCCGTGTTCGCTCCGAGACCGATCGCGAGCGTGAGCACGCCCGCGGCCGTGAACGACTTGTGCATCCACAGGAAGCGGATCGCGTGGCGGAGGTCATGCATGCGTGGGATTGTAGCTGGCCGACGGCTGAAAGATCGCCGCCCTTTTGGTACATTGGGCTGAGCGCGGGAGATCGTTTATTGCCGATGGATCTTACGCGCCACATCAAACATGGGCGCGAATTGAAGCCGTCTCGACGGATTGAGCTATCCTCCGCATCGGGCCAGGATCCTGCCAGGAGGTAGACATGCCGCCGCCTCGCTGGGTTCCATCGTAATTCCTTGAGGACTTTGCGCGTGAAGCGCGCCTGCGGCTGGGCTAAGGCATTCGTGCAGACCACCTGCAGGGCGCCGATGATCGAGGCGAACAAGACGCGCTGACCGGCGCGCACATGAGCACATAGGCGTGATTACTATCCGTCCCGAGAAGCCCGCCGACGCCTCAAGGGTTCGACATGTCAACGAGCTGGCGTTCGGGCAGCCCGCCGAGGCTGACCTCGTCGAGAGGCTCAGACGG
>JBBQEJ010000223.1:0-7319 GCA_038320555.1 Vicinamibacterales bacterium
CCCGCCACCTGCCTGATGGCGCGGCCACTCCGCCTGGACGCTGCGGGCGCCGTGTACCACGTCACGGCGCGAGGAAACGAGCGGCACGCCGTCTTTGCCGACGACGAGGACCGCAACGACTATCTGGCCCGCGTCGCCTGGTATCGCACGAAGTTTGGCTTCCGACTCCTTGCTTACTGCCTCATGACGAACCACGTCCATCTGGCCATTCGGCGCGGGCCGTTTCCTCTCTCGCGCGTGATGGCAGGTCTTCACTCTTCTTACACGCAGTGGTTCAATCGTCGCCACCGCCGGGTCGGACACCTTTTTCAAGGCCGGTACAAGTCCTTCCTCGTCCAAGAAGATCGCTATCTCGTGGCCCTCGTTCGATACATCCACCTCAACCCGGTGCGCGCAAGGATCGTTCAGAGGGCAGCCGACTACGCCTGGTCCAGCGATCGGTTCTTTCGCGGCAAGCGGCCGCCCCAGTGGTTGGACGTCGAGGACGCGCTGCCCTCGTTCGGACCGACCCGCCGATCCGCGTTACGGCGATATGTCGAGCTGGTGGACGGTATGAGAGAGACCGGCTCGGAGTACGAAGCGCTGGCCGCGGTCGATCAGGTTGTCAAAGGCGATGAGGTCTTCGCTTTGACTCGTTTCGAGCAGTTTGGAGAGCTCGCCCCGCCGCTACGAGGACTCTCCGAGGATCGGGTCCTCGAGGCAGTGTCACTGTCGACCGGCGTTTCCATCGAGGAGCTCCTCGGTCCGATGAAGGGTGGTGCGGTGGCCGAGGCTCGCTCCCTCGCCGCCTACGTCGCCGCCCGAGCCGGCGGAATCTCGAGGCGTCGCATGGCAAGGCGTTTCCACCTCGACGATTCTTCATTGGCGCGGCCCGTCACCCGCCTGGAGAGTCGGCTCGAACGCGACCCGGCTCTTCGCGCCGCGGTCGAACGCCTCATCCAGGATCTGCGAGGAGCCGGTTTCGAAGACGTCGCCAGCCGCGCGACCAAGCCGTCGCAACAGCTGTAGCGCTCGCCCTATCGCTGGGTGCGCCATTCCAAGAAATACATCAAATCAAGACTGACCCTGCTCTTTGCCCCTGCCGCGCGCGTACGCCCGTTGCTCCAGGTAGGATGCCGAGGTTGGACGCGGCGTATGCCTCAGCCGATCGACGGTCGTTGAAGGAGTCAGAAGTTGGGAGTGCTCCCTGCGCGAATGCGAGTCGACGCGGGCGATGAGTGGACGACCGGTCCGAGATAGCGGTCGAGCCAGGGGAGAATCTCGCGGGCGACATCGTCCATCGGCAATGCGTGACCGGTCTCGAGTACCGTGTGCCGTTTGTGCTCAGCCGGAGATCCCAGCAGCTCGAACAGTGGCTTTTGCGCGGTCTCGTATGGCGTCTCGAAGTCGTAACGCCCATTCAATAGCAGCGTCGGTATGCGCACGTGCGGCGCATAGTTGAGCGCATCGATCTCGGGCGGCGCATCGTCCCAGATCCCGGTCCCCTGAAGCACGCTGGTCTTCAGACGCGGTTCAAGAGCGCTCAGGATGACACCGGCATCGGCGCCTGCGCTCACGCCATAGAAGGCAAGACGGGCCCGATCGATGTCCGAGCGCGTTTCGAGATAGTCGATGGCGCGTCCGAGATCTCTCGACCACGCAATTCGGAGGTCGCGTTCTCCGTTCCATCCCATCTCGTCAGACGTCGACCGCTCGTACGTCCCCTTGTACACCGGGTAGAGGAACGCTCGTCCGCTCCGGATGATCAAGTTCCCCCAGGCCAGCGACATGTCGCGGCTCGATCGCAGAAGAAATGCGTCCGCCCCCGGAAAAAAGATCACGGTCTGGTATGGCGGCGATGCGTTCTTCGGCAGGAAGAGGTGCGCGCGCACGCGTTCGCCGCCATAGGCGGCGTCGAACACCACGGTGTGCTTCAGCCAGATCTCCGTCTCTTGGGTCGCCTCGACGACGGTGTTCAGCGGTGCGCGATCGTAGGCGTACTGCCTTCGATACACCGCGAAGATGTCATCGCCGACCGGTTTCTTCTTTCGGGCGCCACGGCCGAGCGCCTCGATCCGGACGGGTGCGGCCACGGCACGCGATAACGGCCGGATGTACTTCGCCACACGGAAGCCGTAACCCGGCGCCCGTTCGAACGGCCCCCTCGCATCGTAGTCCGCAAACATGTACTTCGGCTCGTTCCATGCGCCTCCCAGAAGAAATCGGCGGTTGTCCGTTTCGGTCCAGCACCATTCCTTCACGTTGCCCGCCATATCGTACGTGCCGAACGGGCCCAGGCCGGCGTAACTGCCGACCGGTGCCGGGCCCTTTCCGCTGAAGTTGCTGACGGTCAGGATGTCAGCGAAGCGCCCCAGGCCCGCCGCACGGTACCAGTGATGAATCGTGGGCAGGCTCTTGTCGGCGAACGCCGCGTACGCCGCCGCCTCGTACCAGCTCACGCCACCGACAGGGAAATTTGCCTGACCATCGGGATACGTTCCAGACTTCCACGTCGCGGGCCCCGGCTGTCCTGTTGTGTCAAGAAATCTCTCGACAGCCTCTTCACACGGCAAGGATCGGCCGTCTTCGATGAATGGCTCCCGCCAATAGTCGCGCCGGCGGTACCCGCCTTGATCGACGAACTCTTTGAACTGCCGGTTGGTGATCTCGAATCGATCGATCCAGTAATCGTCGAGCCCACCGACCAGGCCAAACCGAACGGGATCGCGGCCTCCGACCACGCGCACCATGCCGGGCGGCACCGCGTCCACCGGATCCAGCCGGTAGCGCAGCCCAGGCGGGGATACGGAGCCTTCGATCGGCTGAAACCCTGCCTTGGAAATCCGCACGCGGACGAGACCGCGTGGAAAGCGGACGCCGGTAAGCGGCGTCCGGCCGAGGGGAAACCAGCTCGTTGTGGGCGTTCGGTACGCGGTGAATGCCACGTCGGCGCCCGCCGGGTCGGTGGTCACGCCCGCCGGGATTGACACATCGAGCCACACCTGCCTCAGGTGCGGATCATCGGGCACGACGTCCAACGCCTGACGCGCGAGAAGGAACGCCTCGGCACGGTCCCCATGATTGAAGAGCCGCTGAACCTCGGACGCGGCAATGGTACGCGCCCAGCGAACGCGGGATGTCACCGCGTGCCAGCGCCACCCCCCGGCCGCCATCGCGAGAATCACGACCAGCACGGGCACCGTCACCGCTGGCCGGCGGAAAAGCGCAGGCAGGCCTGGAGACGCCGGCAGGTTCCGCGCCCGGATGACCGACTCGAGGGCGGCTACGAGATCGGCGACCGTCGCAAACCGGTCGTCAGGGGATTTCTCCAGGCACCGCTGCACGATATGCGACAGAGCAGGAGGTATGTCCCGGTTGACGTCCGAGAGATCTGGAGGCTGCAACGTCAGGACGGCGTGCAGGGTCCCGAGCGTGCTGTCCGCCTTGAACGGCCGGCAGCCGGCGAGCATCTCGTGGAGCACGACACCGAGCGCGAAGATGTCCGCGCGTCCATCGACGACCTCCCTGCGCACCTGCTCCGGCGCCATATAACCAGCGGTGCCGGCGACGAGCGATCGCGTGGTCCCGGCGGGAAGTTCCCGCGAAGTTGAAACTGGCGGTGACGAGTCGTGCAGTGTCGCGAGACCGAAATCCAGGATCTTCACGCGGCCGTCGAGCAATAGGAAGATGTTCTCCGGCTTCAGGTCGCGATGCACGATGCCGCGTGCGTGCGCGGCACCAAGTCCCCGGGCAACCTGAGCAGCGATGTCGAGTGCCTCGTCCATGGACGGTGCGCCGGCGCCGAGACGAGCGCGCAAAGACTCACCTTCCAGACACTCCGTCACGAGGTATGGGGCCCCGCCGTAATCCCCGACGTCGTATACGGTCAGCACGTTGATGTGATTGAGCGTGCCGGCGGCGCGGGCCTCTCGCTGAAACGCGCGCACTCGTTCGTCGGCGTTCGAAGGATGCGGGAGAAGCAGCTTGATGGCCACGTCGCGCCCGAGCCGATCGTCATGCGCCCGCCACACCTCGCCCATCCCGCCCACTCCCAGCCGTCGCTCGACCGTGTAGGCGGCGATGCGATCGCCTGGCTGGACACTCCACCCCTCGCGGGAGATCTGCCGGGCGAAGACGTCGAGCGCCGGCGTGGAGAGGAAGTCGCCCGATTGCTCCACGGCCGTCAGGAGTGACACGACCTCGTCTCGCATGCCCGCGTCGGAGCCACACGCACGTTCGAGGAAATCCGCACGCACGCTCGCGGGCTGTTCGGCCGCTTCCAAAAAGATCTCTTCGATACGCTGCCAGCGTTCAGCGAGCATCGGCGGCCGTCAGGGTTCGGTAGAGCCACGCCCGCGCGAACGTCCAGTCCCCGCGAACCGTCCGGGCGGATACCCCGAGCGCCTCTGCCGTCTCCTCGACCGAGAGACCGCCAAAGAATCGAAGTTCCACGACCTGGGCCTTGCGGGGGTCCTCTAGAGCGAGCATCTGGAGCGCCGTGTCGACCGCAAGCACGTCGGCGCCCGGCTCGGCCGCCGGGATTTCGATCGCGTCGAGAGGCACATGAACCACATTCGGGCCTCCCCGCCGCTCGGCGCGCCGGCGTCGCGCGATATCCACGAGCACACGTCGCATCATTCCGGCCGAGACGCCGAAAAAGTGCCCGCGGTTCTGCCACTGGATCGGACTCCAGCCGAGCAAGCGCAGGCACAGCTCGTTGATCAGCGCCGTCGCCTGGAGGCTGATGTTCGATGGTTCGCCGACCAGATAGCGAACGGCCATGCGATGCAGCTCTTCGTAAACGAGGGGCAGGACCCGCTCGAAGGCGTCCGAATCTCCGTCGCTCCAGGCGCGAAGCCGCTGCGTGACTTCGCCGCCCTCCTGCCGACCTGGCCGTGGATTCATCCTGAGGACTTGGGTCGAGTCTAGCAGAGCGGACGACACCGGCCCGGCTTTACAGAGCGCGAAAGGGAACAAGCAGCCCTCCACGCCAGAAGGCGCAAAACGTCCCGGAAAACGGCAGCTCTTCGGATTTCCAGACGACATTTCTCGGACATTGCCGGTTTGAGCCGTTCACGACGCCTTGGCTACTGAGGGTGGGACTCGGCACTTTCAGGCGGAACCATTCAAGGAGAAGAGAAATGAGGTCAGAACCTGTGATCGCGAAGGTCATTGCGGTGTGCGTCGTTGTGGTCGCGCTGCTCGACGGCTCGACCGCCTACGCGCGGCCCGCCGGCTGTACAGTCTCATTGCAGCCAAGCGCGCCTTCCCCTCAGCTCGTGGGGGAGAGGATCGTCTGGACGGCGACGGCCGCAAGCTGCGGGTCGGCTCCTGTCTACCAGTTCCGCGTCGTCGGTGGACCGGAAGACAAGGAGAGCGGGAAGTCCGGGCATCCTCGCAAGCGGAACCAGGTCGGCATCGTGCGCGACTTCAGCCTCGACAATTCCTTCGCGTGGGCGCCAATGGAGGAAGGAGCCTATGAGGTCAGCGCCAGGGTCAAGGACGGCTTCGACGGCGTGACGGCGACATCCATTGTCGTGTCGGACATGGTGAGCTCGCGCGTGACGGGCAAAGACGCGGTGGTCACGCCGACGCTCAACCCGCTGGTGGCCCTCTACAGCGCGCCGGCCTGCAAACACGGTTCCATTCGCGTCCGGTTCCGGCCCGCGAGCGGTCCCCCCGACGCGACGTGGACGAAGACCAACACATTGCCCTGCGTGCCGGGGCAAAGCCGGAACTTCGTCGTGGCGGGGATGCTGGCCAACACCACCTACGAGATGGTCCACGGCCGCGGCGAACACCAGATCGGGTCGGTCGCGCTCTTCACGACCGGAAAGCCTCCCGCGGCGTTGAGCATTCCCGCCTTCACCGTGCGTCAAGCGCCCGGTCCGGGTGCCGACCTCAGTCGCAGCCTCATCGACCACAATCTCGCGGCGGGACGGGCCGCCGCCAATCAGGTCAACCTATTGGCCTCCGACCTGAGCGCTCGCCTCGTGTGGTACTACGATCCGCTGGCGTCCGGCCTGGTCGCGATCTCCAGCGGCGGTCCACTCCCGCAGGGCACCGTGCTGCTGGGCGGCCGCGACAGCCATCGGACCCTGGGCACGAACGTGCTGCGAGAGATCGACCTGGCCGGTAACCCGCTGCGAGAAACCAACATCGACGCCGTGAACGCGCAACTGAAGGCGAGAGGGCAGGAGATCATCTACGGCTTTCACCACGAGTTCTCGCGCCTGCCGAATGGGGAGATCGCGACGCTCGGTTGGACGCAGAGAACGATCGACGTGGGCGGAACTCCCACCCGCTACGCGGGCGACATGCTCATGGTGCTGGACGAGGATCTCCAGGTGGTCTGGACGTGGGATGCGTTCGACCATCTCGACGCCAGGCGCGGGCCCGTGCTGGGCGAGCTGTGCGTGCTCGGCGCCGGCCCATGCCCCCTCATCGGCGCGGTCGACTGGCTGCACGAAAACGCCGTGAGCTGGTCGCCGGCGGATGGAAACCTCCTGATCTCCGTCCGTCACCAGGACTGGGTGATCAAGATCGATTACGCGCGCGGGAGAGGCGACGGGCACGTGATCTGGCGGCTGGGGCAAGGCGGCGACTTCGCCGTGAGCTCTTCTGACCCAAGCCCGTGGTTCTCACATCAGCACTATCCCCACTACCTCGACGACGGGGCGCTGCTGCTCTTCGACAACGGCAACACCCGCCGAGCAAGTGATTCCAACGCCCAAAGCCGCGGGCAGGTCTGGAAGCTCGACGAAGAGGCCATGACGGCGACCCTGGTGTTCAACGTGGAGCTGGGGAACTACTCCCCCGAGCTGGGGGCCGCCCAGCGGATTCCGAACGGGAACTACGTCTTCGACTCGGGGGCCCAGGTAGCGCCTTCCGGCATCTTCGGCCAGTCGATCGAGGTGCTCCCCGATGGCACCAGGACGTACGTTCAGGAGGTTGCCGCTCGTGAGTACCGTTCGTTCCGGATGAGCAGCCTGTACGAAGGGGTAACGAATGCTGAACAAGTAGATGGCCCGGATTGCGTTCTTGGCCTCGACGGCTCCGGAAGCTGGGGCATCGGCCCTCAGTGCCGACATGAGTGAAACAGGTTCCCGAATAGAATTTAGAGAACAGGGCTAGGTTATGGGGTCAGTCTTGAATCGATGCGTCAGCGGCGGTTCGAGGCTACCTAATCATCTGCAAGGAAGACATCAAATCAATCGCTATGTTCGGAGAGTGACTGGAGAACCGACTAGGGGGAAGAGGGCGCGTGGCACTCTGGGGCGGAGGAGGAAGGCCATGCGAGAGAGTTTACGGTTGGCGGAGGGGTCGGAGGTTTTCCTCGG
>JBBQEJ010000224.1:0-7314 GCA_038320555.1 Vicinamibacterales bacterium
GTGGATCCCAGGCGGCGGGTTCCGTGGGGAATCGTGATGGCGGTCGTCGTGTCGAGCGTGGTCGGCTATCTGCTCCTGATTGCGTTGACCCTCGCCATCAAGGACATCCCGGAGGTGCTGAACGCGCGTGATGCGGGTGGACATCACATCCCGGCGGTGATTGCGATACTCGTCGGAGCACTCGGCGAGCGGGTCGGAAGCCTGTTCAGCGGCCTTGCCGCGATGGCGATGTGGTTCTGCGGCCTGTCGGCCGTGACGTGGAGCTCGCGTACTATTTACGCCTTCGCCCGCGACAACGGCCTCCCGGGATCGGCATTGTGGAGACGCGTGAGCGCCAGATATCGCACCCCGTCAGCCGCGGTCTGGCTCTCTGTCCTGGTGGCGATCGTCGCGACCATCAGCGGCGGGGCATATGCTGTCGTGACGTCGATCAGCGTCATCGGCCTCTACGTCTCGTACATCATCCCGGTCTATCTCGGCTGGCGTGCGAGAGGGACGGCCGCAGAACCGGCGCGAGGGCCCTGGCATCTGGGACGATACGGATGGGCGATCAATCTTGTCGCGGTCCTTTGGGTCATCTTCATTACGGTCATCCTGAGCATTCCGGACGACATGCGCGCGGGCAAAACGATGGCGGGGTTGACGCTCCTCCTGAGCGCGTGGTACCTGGCCCGCGAGCGTCGTCGGTTCAGTGGGCCTGCGTGGGCATCAGGGCACATCGACCTTGTGCCCACAGGGCCTTCCGATGAGGGTCTGGTTTCAGGAGGGAAATGGTGAGCGGCACCCCAACCGGGCGCAAGGGGTCGCTGACTCTCGACGAGCTTCGCGAGCGCGTCGCCAAGGCAGAAATCGAAACGGTCATTGTCGGCTTCACCGATCACTATGGCCGCCTGATGGGGAAACGGTACGCGGCCGGCCTCTTCGTCGAGGAAACCGCCGCACACGGCACGCACGGCTGCGATTACCTGCTGACGACCGACATGGAGATGGACCCGGTTCCGGGCTACCGTTTCGCCAGCTGGAACCAGGGTTACGGCGATTTTCATCTCGTCCCGGACCTGAGCACCCTGATCGTTGCGAGCTGGCTGGAGAAGACTGCTCTGGTGCTCTGCGACGTAGCACCCACCCCAGCGCGCTCAGAACGCGCGCCGGGGACCCCGGCTGGGAGCAGGAGTACGGAGCACGTCTCAGTTGCGCCGCGCTCGCTTCTGCGGCGTCAGGTGGACGGCGCTCGTGAGCTTGGCTTCACGGCTCTTGCCGCATCGGAGCTTGAATATTATTTGTTCCAGGACAGCTATCGGAAAGCCGCACACGAGGATTACCGCGGCCTGCAGCCGGCAGGCTGGTATCTCGAGGACTACCACATTCTGCAGGGGACACGCACGGAGTCGTTCACGGCGTCAGTCCGGAGACATCTGGCGGAGTCGGGCGTGCCCGTCGAGAGCTCGAAAGGGGAATGGGGTCTCGGGCAGCACGAAATAAACGTGCGATATGCCGAGGCGCTTCAGATGGCTGACCGGCACGTCGTGTTCAAGCAGTGCCTGAAGGAAGTCGCCGATCAAGCCGGGCTCTCGGTCACGTTCATGGCGAAGTTCGCGCACGATCGCGCTGGATCGAGCTGCCACATCCATCTCAGTCTCTGGCAGGGCGATCGGAATGCTTTTGCCGGAGACTCGGAACTCGGTCCGGTCAAGTGTTCGGATTGTTTCCGCTGGTTCCTCGGTGGCTGGATCGCGTACACGCCGGATGTGATGGTGTTCTACGCCCCCACGATCAATTCCTACAAGCGATACGTAGATGCATCGTGGGCACCGACGCGGCTCGCCTGGAGCTACGACAATCGGACGGCCGGTTTCCGCGTCGTGGGCGCGGGGCCCAGCCTCCGGATCGAGTGCCGGATTCCTGGCGCGGACTGCAATCCGTATCTGGCCTTTGCTGCGTCGATGGCATCCGGCCTCGAGGGTGTTCGCACCCGCATCGAGCCACCCGCCTGTTTCACCGGCGACATCTATGCCGCGCGCCATCTGCCGCGCGTGCCATACACGTTGAGAGACGCCACAGACTCCTTCGCGGCAAGCGCGTTCGCGAAGCGCGCGTTCGGCGACGAGGTCGTCGAGCACTATGCGCATTTCTTCAGGACCGAGGAGGCCGCCTTCCGGGTGGCGGTCACCGACTGGGAGCGCCGGCGATACTTCGAACGGATCTGATTATGGCGAAGCGGCTCGAAGGTAAAGTGGCGCTCATCACGGGCGCCGGCAGCGGAATCGGCCGGGAATCGGCCCTCCTGTTCTCGGAAGAAGGGGCAGCCGTCGTGGTCGTGGACCGCGACAATGAGGGCGGACGGCAGACAGTCGACTCTGTGAGGGGCGCCGGCGGGCTGGCGCTGTACGTGCACGCCGATGTGTCCCGCACGGACGACTCCGCACGAATGATCGCTGCGGCCGAAGAGGAGTTCGGCCACCTGCACGTGCTGTTCAACAACGCCGGCATCATGGACAGCCGCGACGACGACGCTGTGTCCACAGACGAGGCTGTATGGGACCTCACGATGAACGTCAATGCCAAGGGAGTGTTTCTGGGTTGCAAACATGGCATTCCGGCACTGCGGCGCGCGGGAGGAGGCAGCATTATCAACACCGCGTCGTTCGTGGCACTGCTCGGCGCCGCGACACCCCAGATTGCCTACACGGCCAGCAAGGGAGCGGTGCTGTCGCTGACTCGCGAGCTGGCGGTGGTGCATGCGCGCGAGAAGATTCGCGTGAACGCACTCTGTCCCGGGCCGCTGCGCACGGAGCTGCTGATGAAGTTTCTCGACACCGAACAGAAGAAGCAGCGTCGTCTGATCCACATCCCGATGGGCCGCTTTGGTACGGCACGGGAAATTGCCCAGGCCGCGCTGTTCCTTGCATCCGATGATGCCTCCTTCGTGACAGGCACGGACTTTCTCGTGGACGGCGGCATCTCGGCTGCCTACGTGACGCCGGATTAACAAACCCCGTGATGATGAATTCGACGAGTGTGGCTCAGACAATCAGCCCGATCGACGGATCGATCTACGCCGAGTACGAGCTTGCGTCGGCGCAGGACATCGAGGCGGCCCTTCAGCGTGGCGCCGACGCCCAACGCAACTGGAAGCGCGTGCCCGTGGCCGAGCGAGCCGCGATCTGCCGTCGCATGGTGTCGCTGATGGTTGAACGCGCCGACCAGCTCGCCACGGAGCTGACCTGGCAGATCGGCCGGCCGCTCGCGCACACGCCTTTCGAGATCCGCCGCGGATTTCAGGAGCGCGCCAATTACATGATCGACATCGCGCCGGCCATGCTGACCGACGTCGGGCTCGAGCCGCGCGAGGGGTTCCAGCGCTTCATCCGCCGCGAGCCACTCGGCGTCGTGCTGGTGCTGGCGCCGTGGAACTATCCGTATCTCAGTTCAGTGAATGCGGTCATACCGGCAATCATGGCGGGCAACAGCGTGATCCTGAAAATGGCGGAGCAGACGCCGCTCGTCTCCGAACGGTATGCCGAGGCGTTTGCGGAGGCCGGTCTTCCACGAGGCGTCTTCCAGTATCTGCACGCGAGCCATGACCATGTCGCGCAGATGGTTGGCGATCGGCGCATCGCCTTCGTGTCCTTTACCGGCTCGGTCGCAGGCGGTCACGCCGTGCAGCAGGCCGCCAGCAAGCGTTTCATTTCGTCGAACCTCGAGCTTGGCGGCAAGGATCCAGCCTACGTGCGTCCGGACGCACCACTCGAGGCGACAATCGAGAATCTGGTGGACGGCGCGTATTTCAACGCGGGGCAGTCGTGCTGCGCGGTTGAGCGTATCTACGTGCACCGGGATGTCTACCGAGAGTTCGTCGACGGCTTTGTCGCGCTGACGCGACAGTATCGGCTCGGCAATCCCCTGAACCGTGACACGACGCTGGGACCGATGGTTCGCACGAGCGCGGCCGCCTTCGTCAGGGATCAGATCAAGGAAGCGGAGCAACTGGGTGCCAGAAGCCTCATCGATCCGCGCGCGTTTCCAGCCGACGTGGCGGGCACGCCGTATCTCGCGCCGCAGGTCCTGGTGAATACCGACCACCGGATGCGGGTGATGACGGAAGAAACCTTCGGTCCCGTCGTGGGCCTGATGGAGGTCAAAGACGATGACGAGGCGGTCGTCCTGATGAACGACAGCCGGTACGGGCTTACCGCATCGATCTGGACGAGCGACGTCGAGGCGGCCATTCGAATCGGTGACCGCGTCGAGACAGGCACGTGGTTCCTGAACCGGTGCGATTATCTGGATCCGGCGCTGGCGTGGACCGGCGTCAAGGACTCCGGGCGCGGATGCTCCCTCTCCCAGTTGGGATACAACGCGCTGACACGGCCGAAGTCCTTCCATCTGCGCCTGAAGCCGTGATGTGGAGAAGAATTCCTCGATGAGCCTTGACATTCTCGATGAGCCTCCCTTGATTTGTTCCACATAGTGGAATATCATCCGCCGCAATGGTTCCAGTGCTCGGCGAATTCGAACAGCTCGTCCTGATTGCCGTCGTCAGGCTTGGTGATGATGCGTACGGCGCAACCATCCGACGGGAGATCGAGGAACGGACGGGGCGGCGGCTGTCGATCAGCGCGGCTTACACGACGCTCAACCGGCTCGAAGAGAAAGGCTGTGTCCGTTTCTGGATCGGCGAGCCGACGCCTGAGCGGGGAGGGCGTCGCCGCAAGCACTTCGCGCTTCAACCGTCGGGCGCACGCGCATTGAGAACTGCCTATCGCGCGTTCACCGGCATGACCGCCGGCCTCGAGCGCCGCCTGAAAGCCTTATAGGACCACCGCCCGTGTCTTCCGTCCTCGAGCGAATCGCGATCGTCGTTATTTCGCTCAGCTCACCGCGCGCCGAGCGAGAGTGGATTGCCGGCGAGATCGAAGAGGAAGTCGCGCGGCGGTCCGCCGCGCATGGCCCTGCCCGCGCCCGACTGTGGATGTACGAAGAAGCTCTGCGCGTTGCCGCACACGCCGCGGGCTCGCGTGTAGCCGCCTGGCGGCCCCAACATTCTCGAGGAGACGGTGTCATGCAGACTCTGATCCAGGACGCGCGATACGCGATTCGCCTGTTGATGCGATCGCCTGGCTTCGCGGCGACGGCGATCTTCATTCTTGCGCTCGCGATCGGCGCGAACGCGGCTATTTTCAGCGCCGTGAAAGGCGTGCTGATCGCCCCGCTTCCGTATCCGGATCCCGATCGCCTCGTGCGGCTGTTCGAGGAGAACCCGACGACGCCGCATTTTCCAATGGCGCCGGCGGATTTTCGCGATTACCGGGCTGAATTGAGAACCTTCGAGGGGATCGCCGCTTACGTGCGCAACGATCTTCAACTCGCCGACGGCGACCGGCCTGAGCAGCTGCGCGGAATGCAGGTCACCTCAGGGTTTTTTCAGGTCGTTGGATGGCAGCCATTGCTGGGTCGTGAGTTCGAGCCGCGGGAAGAGGTCTCGGGCAACGACGATGTTGTGGTGATGAGTCACTCCCTGTGGATGCGGCGCTTCAACGGCGATCCGGCGATTGTCGGCCGGACGCTCCGGTTGTCGGGGCGCCTGTTCAGAGTCGTCGGGGTCCTTCGGCCAGGGTTTCAGCATGTCGGCAGCACGTACAGAAGTTACGGACACGGCGAACCAGTGGACATCTGGTCCGTCATGCCTGTGCCCCGCGACGAAAAATCTGAACACCGGTACTCTCACTACTTCAACGTCATCGGGCGCGTCCGATCGGACGTTTCATGGTCTGTGATGTCGGAGGACCTGCGCGTCACCGGCCAGCGCGCCGCGAAGCGCTACCCGTCGGCGGACAGCCCGTGGGTTTCTCGTGCCGTGCCACTGAAAGACGAGATCGTCGGGACGGCGGAATCCACGCTTGTCGCGCTCTCATGGGCCGCGGGAACGATCCTGCTGCTCGCGTGCGCTAACGTCGCGGGACTGCTGCTCGGACGCGCGACTGGACGTGCACGCGAGATCGGCGTGCGTGCCGCTCTTGGCGCCACGCGGTGGCGGCTGGCGCGGCAACTGCTCATCGAGAGCGTCGTCCTGGCGGCGGCAGGGGGTGCGCTCGGTATGGGGATTGCATATTCCGCCGTTGCGGCGCTTGCTCGATATGGGCCCGCGGACACGCCGCGCCTGCAGGATATTGCCGTCGACGCCGACGTGCTTCTCTACACAGTGGCGGCGACGATATTGAGCGCCCTCTTGTTCGGTCTCGTGCCTGCGCTTCAGCTCGCACGCACCGGTGTCGGCGCCACGCTCAAACATGGAGGGCGAACGGTTGCCGGATCCGCGCATCAGCGGCTGCGGCGCGTGCTGACGAGCGTCGAGGTGGCACTGGCGTTCGTGCTCGTCGTGTCAGGCGGGCTCCTGCTCCGCAGCTTCCTCACGATGCTGAACGCGGACCCGGGGTTTCGTCCGAGCGCTGCGATCACTGCATCCGTTGAACTGCCGACCGCGCAGTACGACACCCCGGCGAAGGCGGCCGAGTTGTTTGCTCGCGCGCTGGAGAAGGTGCGCGCGCTGCCCGGTGTCCGCGAGGCAGCGTTCGGATCCGATTTGCCATGGACCGGTTATGACGAAAACACCGGGTTCAACATCGTTGGACGCCAGTTTGCGGACGGTGATGGTCCCGAAGCGCGATATCACTTCATCACGACCGGGTATGCCGGCGCGACAGGCACACCGCTCGTTGCGGGGCGGGACCTTTCCGACTCCGACGCAGCCGGCGCGCCTCTCGTCGTGCTGGTGAACGAGAGCACCGCACGGAAATACTGGACGAATCCGGAGGCAGCCGTTGGCGCGCGCATCAAGCTGTGGGGTGAGGAGCGAATGGTTGCGGGTGTGCTCGGCGACGTACGTGACATGCCGTGGGATCAGCACGCGGTCCCGGCCGTGTACTTTCCGCAGCCACAGACCTGGTACCCGCAGCGCATGTTTCTCGTCGTGAGAGCGGACGTGGCTCCCGGGGCGCTCGTGGAGCCGATCCGTCAGATCATCCAAGGCCTCGATCCGCAACTTCCACTCGCGAACGTGAAACCGCTTGATGCTGTCGCGGGCGCGGCCATGGCAGCCCGGCGGCTGACTCTCTGGCTCGTCGGCACGTTCGGCGCCACGGCGCTGTTGCTGGCGCTCGTGGGGATTTACGGACTGATGGCGCAGGCCGTCGGCCAACGCGTCCAGGAATTCGGCGTCCGGCAGGCGCTTGGCGCGACCAGGATCGACATCATGCGCCTCGTTCTCTCGGGCGCCGCGGCCCTCACCGCAGCCGGGCTCATCGCAGGCCTGGC
>JBBQEJ010000225.1:0-7278 GCA_038320555.1 Vicinamibacterales bacterium
GGAAAACCGCAGAGGACGCGGTTTCCCACAGCGCCCACACCCGTCAGCTATATGACAGGAGAACAGAAGACCGAAGGGCGAACAGAACCATCAGACGTGCGATTAACCTGCGCCCACACACGAAAATCCTGACACTCCCGGGATGTGCGATCAATCGCGAAATCACCGCCAATGTCGCCTCGGCGGCGTCGTGGACGTTGGTTCCCCGGAAGGGCTCGTCCAGCACGGCAACGGCTGACCCGTGGTCATGGATGGCGACAGCGAGGGCGCGGATCCGCCGCACTTCGGCAAGATAGAAGCTTTCTCCAGCGCTCAGGTTGTCAACGATCTGGACACTCGAAAAAATGGTTCGCACCGTCGCGAACTCCATCGACACAGCCGGAACGCCGCACCCCGCGTGGGCGAGCAAGACAGCGACCCCCAACCGCCTTCAGGAATGTTGACTTGCCGGCCATGTTCGGACCGGTGACAAAGCAGACTCGCGTCCGGTCATCCAGGTGCAGGTCATTTGGGACAGCCCCTCGACCCAGGAATGGATGGAAGAGCCCTGTTGTGCGTAGCTGCGAACCCGGATGAGGGTAAGACCACTGATGTTCCGCTGTCGCAACCCCCAAACTCCACATCGCCTCGATAGTGCCAACACAGCTGATGATTTCCAGGAGCACCGGCTTGGCAGCATCACGGGCGACTTGGTCGAACGCGACTTGACCTGACGTCGACTGGCGAGTTCCGAGACCGACCAGGGTCTGCACCTCGGGTTTGGAAAGGTGCGCCGCAAGCATCGCACTCGAGTCCCGCAAGACATCGGCCTCAGCAACCGACAATGCCCTGCTCAGATCCGTCGCAGCACGCAACAGCGACACGATCCGAAACTGACCGTTCTCAACCTCTCGCAGGTACTGTCGAAACCAGCGCGGACGCCAGAACCCGTCCACGACCCGCGTGAGCGCGCGTCTGGCAGAAGGCAGCTGCCAGTTCGAGTTCAAGTGATGCTCGACGCTGTCCGAGTCCACGCGGTCAAGGATGACTCGATAGCTGGCCGCGTCCGCAGCGAGCAGCTGATGGGCGCGCTGGAGCGCCACAATGTGTTCGGCTGACTCGCCGGGCGCGACAAGACGCTGACGAAGAGCGTCCCGGCCGGCGCGTGTCCGAGTACGGTCCACGAGACCAAGCAAGGTTGGGCCTCGTGGCGTTGAAGTGGACAGAACGTCCAAATCGTGGAGTGTCGCAGGGTCTATCGGCATGTCAGCAATTCGCTCAACGCTTTTAGTTCGGGAGCGTGCCGTCCAGTATACCGAGACGTGGCGTGTCGTCCGTCCCCGGGCGCCGTTGTCTGAACATCCCAGAACAGGGATAATCGCGAGGTGCGATGTGTCGAGGAGCATTGTGGCAAGCAGAAGCACTGAGCGGAACGAAGCGGTCACTCGTGGCAGCGCAAACGTGTTCGCTGACCTTGGCTTCCCCGCCGCCGCAGAACGTCACGCCAAGCTGCGCCTGGCTTATGCGCTGAATCAAGCGCTCGATGAGCGCAAGCTCTCACAGGGCGATGCTGCCAAAGTGCTGAGGGTTACACAGCCCAAGATCTCTGCGCTTAGTCACTACAAGCTGGCGGGCTTCTCCGTCGAACGCCTGATGAACCTGCTGATCGCGGTCGACCAGGATGTCGAGATCGTGATTCGGCGAAAACCCCGCTCGAGGAAGGCTGCCCGAATCAGCGTTGTCTGGGCTTGAGACTTCGAATGGCACCAAGGTCACCGGGCGACTGCGCAGATCGTTCACAACCGCCCGAGGCCGGGCGCTCGCTGTGCCGCTGCTCGAGTCAGGGACGCTGCAGAGCAAATAAGTTCGTGCACACGCTCGCCGCGTTCACATTCGTCGCCTCGTTGATCGCCGCTGCCGCGCAGCAGCAGGAGATTCCTCGCTTCCGCAGCGGCGTCGACGTCGTGCAGTTCACCGTCACGGTCCTCGACAAGGACCGCCGTCCGGTGACGGGACTCACCGCGTCGGACTTCGACGTGCTGGTCGACGACAAGCCGCGTCCCCTCGCGGCGTTCGCGGCAGTGACGCTCCCCGCCCGTTCGACTAGAAACGGAGAGCCGCTCCGGGCGGCGCGGGCTATTGCCAACGCCGCGATCGATCGCCTCGGACCGTTCGATGTGGGCGCGGTCGTCTACACGGCCTCCGGGTTGCGCATGTATTCGCAGGGACTCACGACGGATCGCGCACGGCTGCGTGCGGCCGTCGGCCAGACCAGCGTGGGCGCGCTCGAAGAACCGCCGCCTCCACCCTCCATCACCGACTTCGCTGCCTCCAGGGGCGCGACGCCTGCGCCCAAGGCGCAGAGCCGCGTCCAACTGACCTCCGAGGAACGCTCCGGGCAATGCGACTGCGGCGTCTGCGTCCCGGACACGCTGACCGCACTCGCGAAGACGCTCATTGGCGGGATGACGCGTCACAAGTCGATCCTGTTCGTCGGGAGCGATATCGCCCTGACCTCGCGCGATGCGACCAGCCACTGCGCCGCGTACATTTATCCGGCGCGAGATCGGCTGACGCGGGCGCTCGACGAGGCCAACGTCACTTTTCACGTCGTCGATCCGCGCGGACTCGAGGCGCTCAGCGAGACGGCGGAGCTCGAGGCGCCCATCGGGCACGACGATATGGGCACCGATATCCTGCGCAGGATGATCCTCGAGATCCTTCCCGACTACACGGGCGGCCGCGCCGTGACCACCAGCAATAGACCCGAAGCCGCGATCGGACCCATCTTCGACGAGGACCGCTCGTACTACGTCCTCGCTATTGCGCGCGATCCCGCCGTGTCCAAGGTGGACGATCGCCATCGGATCAAGATCGGGGTCAAGAGGACCGACGTGACCGTCCGCACGCGCAACCTCTACTTTGCCGCGGATTCGACGACGAGCCGGAAAACCGAGTCAAATGCTGCGGCCGCCGCGCTGGCCGAGCTGCTGCCGAGAGCCGATTTCCCGTTGCAGATGAACCTGGTGCCGCAGTTCTCCGCGGACGGCTCTGTCGAGGTCCGCGTGTTGCTCGGCGTGGACGCGGCGGTCGCCGGTAAGCTCGACGTGCTCATTCGCGCGTTCGACCGCGTGTTCACGCCTGTGGGCACGCCGCTGAAGCAGCGGCTTGACGTGCCGCCCGGCGCCGTCGCCGGCAGTTCCGCGTTCCAGTGGACGTCGGTCCTGAAGCCGCCGCCGGGCGACTGCGAGGTGCGGGCCGCCGTCGCGACCGCGGACGGCACGCGCGCGGCCAGCGTGATCTCGTACGTCGACGTCCCGGATGGCCAGAAAGTGGAACTGGCTTTGTCGGGCATCGTCGTGAAAAGCGCCGGCGCACCGACGCTCGGGCGGACGTTCGCCCGCGGCGAGCCGATCGCGCTGGCGTTCCAGGTGGCTCGCGCGAAAACGCCGCCGGCCGATGTGGTCGTCAGCTACCGGTTGAGCGATGAGCTGGACCAGGCGCTGATGGGCGGAACTGTCTCCGCGACAGGGAAGGGCTCAGCAGTCGACGCCTACGATTTCGCGGTTCGCGCGCCGGACGTCGCCGGCCGCTACGTGCTGACGATCACGGCGAGCAACGGGAAACATTCCGCCCGACGAGACCTGCCGGTCAGCGTCCGCTGAGCCGGACGGGGTCACAGCGTCAGCTACCAGAACAATCTGGCGGACGACTGGACCGGAGGAAACAGCCGAGGCGCCTGGGACACCAAGCAGTCACTCCTCGCCGACATGAAAGACACGAAGAACAACAAGACGACCAGCGAAAGCATCAGCGACCTGAAAGTCCGCACTTACGGAGATGTGGCGATTGCCTCCTACAAGAGTACCTACGACTCGATGATCAAGGGGCAGCACTACGCCAGGACGGTCATCAGTACGGATACGTTCCTGCGGAAGGATGGCGCGTGGAAGCTGATCGCCGGCCACAGCTCGCAGGCCGCGAAGTAGAGCCGCGTCGACCGCGTCAGGCGTCGCGGCTGCGCGACTAAGACTGTTCGCGCGCCGCAACCAACGTTGCAAAGGCCGTCGGGTGTCCGGCGGCTTTTGCCTTGTGTTCAGGTTGGATCGCCCCCGTGCGGCGTGACGCCGCGCGACGGCGTCCGTGGGACGAGTGCAGAGATCACTGCTTCTCGTAGAACGATACAGTATCGACCTTCTGTCCCTTGGCGTCGGTTCCCTTGGTGGTGGTGGTCCGGGTCTTCCCATCGTCAGACACGACAATGGTCTGGGTGGTCACGACTTTCCCACGCAGTTTGCTGACGATTCGCGTGGTCTTTGCGTTGACGCGCTCCAAGGCCGTGGTATCGCCGTAGGGACTGTTGCCGGTGACGGGATTGTCCTTGCCGTCGTAGTTCGCGGTGAACGTCCAGTGATAGGGCGTGCCGTCCGCACTCACCAGGTCCACGGTAAACTTGACACCGGCGCCTGCCGCCTCGATCATGCTGGTGCCGCTCTTGAACGAAATGCCCTTCGATTTCGCCACGTTCAATTTCCAGGTGCCAATCAGCGGATCGCTGGACTGCGCGAGAGCCGTGGCACCCACGAGAACGACCAGGACCGCTGCCGCAAACATGCGTTTCGTATTCACAAATCTCGACCTTTCTAAGTCTGGAATGACGCTTCCGTTAGACAACGCAGTCTGGCTGAACAGTCCCCGAAAGGCAACTGCATTCTCAGACAGGCGTCACGCTGCATTGAATCCGATCGTGCTTCGCCGCGAAGAATCCCGCGGCCTGACGTTTCCGAGCGCCGTCAGGTTCTTCGGACTCGCATCGTGCGACTTCCTCCGCTCCACTTACTGAACGGTCCTCTTACTCTTGAACTCGATTTCCAGTTGGATTTTGTCGTCAACGCTCAGCAACCGCGCGAGCGAGGGCTTCGCCATGTTGAAGGTGGCGAAGTCCACGGTCGTGGTCGCGCGACCGCTCACCAGGTCGTTGGCGAAGGTCGCGACGACGTTCCACGTGACCTCTTTCGTGACACCGTGGAGAGTCATGTCAGTGACGAGCTGAAAGCCGGCCTGCGCCTGACCACCCGCCGGCAGCGGAGCCGGCAGGCCGACCGCTCGTTTCGGAACGAGCTCCAGCATCGGGAACTTGTCGGTTTCGAGGACGCGTCCCCCGACATAGCCGTCCCGCATCGATTGGTCGCTCGTGATCGTACGGAGATCGACGACCAGCTTCGACTGAGGGGCGATCGAGCGGTCCGGGTTGACGATGATCGTGCCGGTGACTGATTCGGTGGTCCCGACTGCTTCGCTGGGGAAACTGACGCCCGCGAGCTGCTCCTGGACCTTGTACCGTGCCCTTGTTCCGGCAGTGAGTGTCAGGTTCTGGGGTTTGGTCGGATCCGGTGCCGGCGCGCTCATACGCCCGGGCCCTCCCGGCGGCTGGCCGTTGCCTTGAGGTGGGCCGCTGCGGGGGGCTGGAGCTTGAGCGCCGCCGGGCATTTGTCCCTGCGTGAAGGTTCGCGAGTCGGCGGAAAGCAGGACTAGCGCCAGGCCAGCCAGATACACAGCAACACGGGCATTCTTCAAAGTGATCCTCCTTGAGCCTCACCCGCACAGGCTGCGGCATGGCACCACCAACTGTTACGGTCGCGCGCGCTCCGATGTTACCCATTCGATTGTGACTTCTCCGTGGCGGAGCTGTCACACACGTTTCACATTTGCCGCTGAGGCAATCGTACCGCCAATTGGGACAGGCCGGTAAGTGAGGCGAGCGGTGGAAAGAGTCGAAGAGCTTTCAGTCGTAACGGAGAGCGGCCTTCGGACCTGCCGTGGCCGCGCGTCGTGCCGGCACATAGCAGGCCGTGAGTGCGGTCAGGATCAACACTACCGGAACCATTGTCAACGTCAGCGGGTCGAGCGGACTGACGCCGAAGAGCAGACTCTTGATCAAGTGCGTCAATCCTGACGACACGGCCATGCCAAGGGCGACTCCCGAGAGCGCCAGCTTCATGCCTCGGGCCACAAACAGACGCACGACGTCTCTCTTGTCGGCTCCGAGCACCATCCGCAATCCGATCTCCGAGGTGCGCTCGCTCACGGCGTGCGCGAGGAGACCATACATGCCAATGCCGGCCCGATGATGGTGAAGTCGTGTCCATCAAGCTTGATCGTCGATGATCGCAACCAGACCGAGGTGCGGCCTTGAGATAAGAGTGCGCCACCGCGTGCCAGACACCCAAGCCCTCAAGCCCGCGACGATTTCGGCGCACGCGTACGGATGATTGGCTTCTGTTCGAGAAGTCGATAGCGTTTCATGGCGTCTTCCAAGGCTTCCCGTCCGGCCGGCGTCAGTTCGTAGTATTTACGGCGCGGCCGAGCCTCCGCGTGCGCGACGCGCTCTTTCTCCCACGTCGAGGTCAGACACTCCGCGTCCTCGAGTCGTCTGAGTGCGGGGTACACAGTGCCGCCCGGCATCCCGGTGATATCGACGATGTCGAAACCGTATGAGTAACCGTTCGACACCGCGTTGAGGATTGTTGCGGTCGCGAACGTCAGAAACCCTTTGCCCATCAGGCTTTTTTTCGCTAGGTCTTGACGCGTTTCAGAACGATCGCAGTTGAGGCACCCTGCCGATCGAGCCAGACCTTGATTTCGTCGTCAGCCAGCTCGCCCGAGAATTGTTCGGTCTGATCGCTGAGCTTCGCTTTGAACGTGAACGTCTTCTTCGACACCGTTCCTTCGGAGAGCGGTGTGCTCACTCCGTTGCGGGATAACGTCCCGGTCAGGGCCGTTCCTTCGACGGCGAGGTCAAGCACGAGAGTGGCTCCGGCATTTGTCTCTCCCTGCCACTTGCCGTCCAGCGTCGCCTGGGCCTGAGCCGCCATGGAACACGTCAGGACCATCAGGGCGACCGAAGCCAACCGGCCAATTCTGGCCTGCCTGTGGATTGTGAACATGCTTGCCTCCTTTCTAGAAAGTATTCTACATAGTCAGGTGTGAAGATGTTCCACGCGGGCTGAGGACGACACATCGTCACGGCGCCTTTCGGCGTCGGCTTTCCGGGACGATGGTTTCGCCGCGCGCGAGCATTGCCACCAGCGACGCGATCTTTTTGGCCCGCCCGGCCGGCGTCTTCATGTTGTTCGTGCGAAAGGCGAGCGCGAACAGATTCAGCCGTCCAAGTGTCTGGAACGTCTTGCGCGCGCGTGGATCCGCGCCGATTGCGGCGCGAAGATCATCGGGGATCGAGGCCTCCGTCGCGGCGCGAATCGGTGCGTAGGCCGCCGCCCATCGGCCATCCGCCTTGGC
>JBBQEJ010000226.1:0-7232 GCA_038320555.1 Vicinamibacterales bacterium
CCGGTCGTAGCCCCAGCTCCGGTTCTCGCTGGCCATCCGAATGATCAGTTCCTCGACCTCCCGCTTGATGCGCGGTCTGCCCGAACCTCGATGCGCCGAGCCATCAAACTTGTGGGCGACGAGCTTGCGATAACAGCCCAGGATGGTGTCCGACCGGGCGACGGTGGCGATGTCGGCAAGAACCTTGCGGCCCAGGCGATGACCGATCTCGCCGAGCGCGCCTCGCTCGGCGTCCGAGAGCTTCAGCCGACCTGTCAGCTGTGCCTTGAGGATGCGTTTTTCAGGCCAGATACTCGTTTCGCGCCACCAGCTCCTGGTCCACCGTCCCGGTCACGTAGGCCAGGATTCGCGCCCAATCCATTACCGCCCCCTGCCCCACACCGTTCCTCGGCGACGGCATCTTGGACCGTCCGCAACATCCTACTTAACCGCACCAGGAAACGCGATCTGGCGCCTCCTAACTGACTGGTTTATTGGCCGTTTCAGCTTTGGCTCTACGGGATCAAGCCGCAGCTCACGCGCCATGAATCTCGAGGAATGTCATCTCGTCACCCTTAATAAGCGGCCTTGACGCGAATATTGCCGCCATACACCGGCCACTTCGAAATCAGTGGTCATGTTCAACTCCTTCGGTTGTGTCGTGTGAGGCCATGTTGCAGTCGCTCCAACAGCCCATACACGCGTCGTTCGGTGGCGTGGTCGGCGCCCAACAGCCGGTTGAGATGCAAGTGCACGAGGCTCCCATGCAGGTCGGCCGGAGCGCGTGACAAGCTTCCCTTGTCGTGCAGTCCGGTCGTAGCAGTGTGCAGGCGCGCGCCCGCGGCACGAAACCGGGCAAGCAGTTCGTCGAGGGGGTGCGGTGCGGTTTCGTCGACAAGCATCGGCCGCAGGAGCCGTTTCCATTCGCGGTAGTCGGCACCGGATTCAGGCCGCGGCCCCGATCGCGCCGCACACCAAATCGCCCGTTGCTGCCTGCTCAAGCCGAATCCGTGCAGTAACGCGTCGACTGTCATGACGGCCGTCGGCAGTGGTTCGATCGCCGGGGATGCCAACAGGTCGCTGACGGCAACACTGTCGGCGAAGAAGAAGTCCTCCGCGACAGTGAGGCCGTGTGACCCGCCGAAGCGATCCAGCTCGCGGTCGTAGGTATCAATCGAGAATCGTTGGCACATACCGGACCTGATCAGATCAGGCGCCCATGCCGTCACCCGCGGCAGCAGGTCGGCCAGAAGGCGCGCCGGTTCGCCGCGGAACCGCAGCCGGATGTGCCGTCCCGGATCGCTGTAGCGGATGAAGAACCAGTCGGAAAAGCCCTTGCCGGACACGTCGCGCGTAAAGGCCCGGACCGGACCGCTGAGCAACTCTGTCTCCGAATCCGAGGGGCAGTACAGCTTGACGAACAACCAGTCGCTGCCGGGCGGCCTGAGGTCGGCCCCGTGGCCTCCCATCGGACCGGCAGGCGGGGCTGGTGAGGGCGATCGCCGGACCAGCGGGACCACCAACTCGGCCGAGAATCGACGCCCCGCGGTGTCGGTCAACCACGAGCGGTCCGGTTGCGGAAACTGTTCCTGGACAACGACCGAGCCGCGGGAGCGCAACATCCGGCGCAGTTCGTCCGCATCCCCCGCTCGGGTCAGATCGAGCGTGAGTCGGTGATCAGCGGCGGCGACGACGAGCGCGGCCGGGGCATCCCATCGCGTGCACCACGCGTCAAGCTCCGTGCAGAAGGACAGCACATCGTTGAGCCCGGAAGGGAAACTGTCGGCGCGCAGCCGCCATTGCGCGAGCGACAACACGATGCGCCCGCACCGCACTCGCGGCAGGAAAGGGAACAAGGTAGCTGGTCCCCATGAGAAGGCACCGAGTTGGCGTGTCTGGTGGCGTCCCACCTCGGAGAGGAATCGGGCGGTGGCCGGCGCGCGGGTGGATGTGAGCATGTGGCCGGCCGTAATCATCACGTCCTCACCGGTGCGGGTCCACCGCAGCCGGAATCTGCCGTCGCGAACGCCCACGACGAGTTCGTCTACTCCGATGGTGTGGTCGGGATCGGTGCTGGCGGGCAGGTCGATCGCGATCTCGTAACGACGCAGGTTGAGCCTGGTCGAGACGTTGCCCAACCTGCGTGCCCGAGGCTGGTAGACGAGTTCGGCGACGACCCGCCTGGGTGAGCGTTCCGCTTCAGCGGCGGCCACCTGTGCCAACGCCCGCGGCGCGTCGGGCACAAAATCTGCGAACCGACCCAGCATTCGCCCGGCCGCCGCGCTTCCGATGGAAGGACCGACTACGAGGTCAAACTCACCCGCGTCGATCTCCTCGCGCGACGCCGCAGCGACGATCACCACGAAATCGAGCGACACGGGGAGCCCGCTCGCGGAGATATCGCCGGTGGCAAGGCGCGCCAGTTCGGTGTCGTCCAGACAGACCTCGCGGCTGCCGGTGCGCAATGCCTGCACCGCCAGATCCACCAGTGCCTGATTGCGCCTCGCGGAATCCGTGGCCGTTTCTTCTGATGATCCGGGCGGCAGTGGCCCGATGCCCATGTGGGGATCGATCATCTCCACCAGAGGCACCTCACGATGCTCGCCGTAGTGATGCTCAAACGCACGTCGGTAGGCTTCCAGCGGCGCAGGCCCGCGCGCGATGCGACTCATGCGAAGCAACAACTCCGCCGCGCGGGCGGTGTCGGCGGCGATGCGCCTCGACAGGGTGGTCGATGAAAATCCCAGCGCCGAATCCACTTGCAGCGCAGTGCCTTCCGTCGTGATCGCGTCCTTGGCAGAAGCTACCAGCGTCCGGAAGCCGGCTTCGTCGGGTGAAGGCTCGGCGTCCCAGTGGTCGGCAGCCTGCATGACCGAGGCCAGCAGTGCGCAGTGTTGCGCCGCGGCGGGAATGGGTTCCAACTTCTCGAGCACGTAGCGTGCCGGCGACGCAACGGTCAGCGGGGGACGCAGGTCGGTCAGCAACAGCGCCTGCTCACACAGTCGGTCCAACAGTTTGGCGACCTGCTCTATCGTTGCCCCGGGTGTTGTCCTCTGCAGATGCGCGATCAGGTCATCGAAGCGGATCCGGGTCCGAGCAGCCGTCATCGCACGCTGGACGACCTCGGTGGCTCGGACCGACACCGATACCGACGCGCTATTGTCGCGAGATGTCCGCTCGGCGAGGTAGATTCGCCCCGCACGCGTGAGCGCCAGGGGGTTCGCCCGGATGTTCAGATGCCGGCGGATCTGCGGGTCGGACTCCGCGCGGTCGACGAGCGCCATCAGCCACGCCGCATCCGGGCGGGTACGCCGCGGGCGGTGACCGGCGGTTAGTTCGATGTCGGTGCGCTCTCCCCAGTTGGCCAGACCCACCGCGGCGAACAGGCCCATCGGCGTCGGTCGGGTGGACATTCGGATCAGGTATCGGCGCAGAGTGGATTCGGTGCGTGGGCCAAGCGGGCCAGCGCCGTCTTTGGCCAGCGCGTCGCTGAAGGTCAGGCTCGCCACAGCGAGTGCGGCACGCGCCTCGCTGGAAAGTGCATCGCGAAGGTCTTTGTCGCCGTTGGCAAATGCATCGAGGGTGTCGACGGGCAGCAGTGGCGCCCGGACCACGGCAAAATCCAGTGGTTCGTAAAGCGTCATGACAACACCAGGATCCGGTCACAGATCGGCTCCGCCGACGGGGCGGTGGCGAGCAAGACCAACGCAACGCCGGCGGCGCCTTCCAACAAGCCGGGGTTGTCTGTGCTTTGGCCTGACGGCTTGAGATCGCGATAGCCGAAGCAGCTGTCGGGTTGGTAGGCGTCGAGCAGCTGGGCGGTGAGTTCCTGCGCCGCAGTAGAGAAGATCTCTCCGGCGCCGTCGCGCGCGAAGCGCAATGTAATCTGGAGAAGGCCGGCTACACCGTGACAAAGAGTGGGAGAGTCAATCCGCCGGTTCGGGATGGGACGCTCGAAGACTGCCGCCATCGCAGCAAGCGCGAGATCTCGGTACTCGGATCGACCCGATGCGACCCCGGCGAGCCACAACGCTCGGGCGACCCCGGGCGGGCCGTAACACCACGCCGCGCGCGCCGGCGCGGCCGCATTGGCGTTGGCATGCATGTTTTGAAGGTCAGCATGCGTGCTTTCCTTGCAAACCGCGACTATCGATGCGGCCACGGGAAAACCGACCCCCCATTCGTCGCTGCACTGCGCTTTCACGATTCGGTCCGCGATCCGGACAATCGCGTCGTGTTGTCCGGCGACCTCGACACCCTGGCTGGCTGAAAGCGATAACAGAGCGAGCGGTCCCGGAATCCCGTGTGCCATACCGAGATTGACATGACCTTCGGGATAGAGTCTGCGCAGGTTGTCCGTCGAGTGACCGCAAGTGGTGTGCCAGTGCGGAACCGCGTCGGCGTCTTCCTCGGACAGATAGACCAAGGCACGCAGTAGCGTCTCCAGTGCCCGCCGACACGGCGCAGATTGTGCACGGGCAAGCAAATATCGGCCCGCCCCGGCCAATCCGGTGATGACGTCGAACAGCCCGACCGGCACGCCGTGCGGTCGCGATCGAAGCACACCCTGCGACATGTGCTCGACGCGTTCCACGATCGCGCTTTCCAGCGTCGTCGACAGCGTGTCGTAACGCGCGCCGTGACGGGACAACAAGGATGCGGCGGTGGCCAGGCCCGTGAGCCCAGCCATTCCGACTGCTGGAGATTGCTCCGCCTCCATGCCACGGACCGCGCGACGCAGATGATCAAAGCCGGTGCTGTCCCAACCACCTCCGGGCTCAACGGCATCCAGGGAAGCAGCCAGCACGGCCAGCCCGGCATACCCGCCCCATAGCCCGGCAGCGCGCCAGGTGAATCTTGCGTCGTCGCTATGCTGCGCCGCCGCGACAGCAGCCTCGACTGCGTGTGAACTCAACCGCCGTGCTGTGTCGACGGCAATGGTCAGGGCTTTCACAAGATCGACGTAGGGTCTAGTCGCAGTTGTGGTCTGTATCGGCGTCACAGTCGCATGTACCAGTTTGGGGGTCGCCGCAGCCGTCGCTCTGGTCTTCGCAGTAGTTCACAGGGAAGGTGAACGGGAACCCGCAGTCCTCTAGCTGCTGGTTGCAGGTCTCGACCGTGCTGCACGCACAGGTGTCGCCGCAACTCGGGTCAACGGAATAACACTCCCACCCGTCCGTTCCAGCGACAAGGCGCAACTCGTCGGTGGGCGAGCGCCTCAGCGGCGTTATCCGGATGTCGAGATCGAACTGATCATCAAGCTGTGACAACTGTCTTGCCTCCGGCAACTGCGCTGGTGTCTTCATTGCGAAACGCGCGGACCGCTATCACCCCGGCGGAATTTCGGGCTGCACGGAACCATTCCTCAGCCGAGGCCAGAGGAGGCAGCGGTGTCCGCTCGGTCGCGCCAAATTCGCGGAGTATGTCCTGGAACGCCCGCACAGTCGCAGGCTCGATGACGGCATTCCGCTTGCTGCGGATGACCGAGGCGACGGCGCTACACCCGACGAACTCGGCGAGGCCGTCGGCGGAGAAGATGGGCAATCGCTCTGTCGCCGCCCTGGCGATGAGCATCTCTCGCGTGCACCATGCCACTGCCTGGTTGAATTTGCGTGTGTTGACGGCCCTGTCATGATGCCGCAACAGAAACCAGCCGGCTTCCGAACACATTCTGATAACCGGCGTGTAGTCGTCGCGGAACCGAAAGGCGCGCTGGATGCGGCCAAAAACCGGTTCTGTCTCAAACAACACCTTGGCCTCGGACACGAGATGGAAGGCGAACAGGCCGCCCGACCGGGCGGCACGCAGCGCGTGGTCAAGCGGATATGCCATCGTCGTGGTTCGTCCGATCGTAACGCGCTCGGGCGTGTTGTTCGATGTTATCGCGGTCAGGTCGACGTCGGAATGCGCATCCTGGTCGCCACGCGCACGACTCCCATACAGCAGAAGACACACTACCGAGCGCATCGCGTCAGCGTCAAAGATTGGAAATGTAAGGAAGATTGACCCGGCCGAAGCACTAATCAATAGCAACGGGAGCGACGCTTTGGTCGTCTCGTGAAGCAAAAACCTACTCCGACGGCAGGGGCCAGGTCAAGTATGCACTGCCTTCCCTACTGCCTTTGGCGCGAACGGTGGGGCAAGCCGCTGCCACATTGTCATGAAGTCCGCGACGAACGCGTCCGTCGCTTGCTTGTCGCCGCGCCACAGGATCCGGTGTTCGCTGTGCCGCTGCGACGCGTCGGTGGACAGATTAGCGGTACCGCTCAGCACGGTCTGCCCTTCGGGGTGGACAATGTATTTCTGGTGCATCGTCTTGCGTCCGGTAGCCCGGAGGTGGATCGGCAGCTTCTCTTTTGCGTAGGCCGTGGTGGCCAATCGCGATAGCGGCCGAGCAGCAATGTGCCCGTCCACCACGATGAAGAGACGTACCCCGCGGCGGGCCGCGGCCAGCAGCGCGCCGTACTCAGGAACCCGGACGGACAGCACGTACATCGCCACCAAGAGATGCTCGCCCGGTTGTGCACGGGCAATGGTGTCGAGCGCGAGCGTCGACAACGTCACAGGGACCCGTTTGGTCTTCCCCGACGGCTTGTACATCTTGAACCGTCTCAGCCGGTTGACTTCGGCGTACCCGGCAGCGGCCTCGGCTTGTTCCGGCAGGCGCGAACTGAATGCAATATGCAAGTGCGGGAGACCGACTGAGCCGCCAGCGTGCTCAGCCTCGCGAAGCACGTCAAGCGGGGCGCCGGCACCGCGGGTCACCCCGACCACATCGGCGGCAGCACGCGCCGAATCTTTTCGGTATTCGGCCAGAATCGCGGCGTAGTGCGTACGTACCTCGTCGGGCGACACGGTGGCGGCCCCGTCGGACCACAACGCTTCGAACTCTCGCTCGAGGGCCGTCATCACAGGCATCGAGGCTGGGTCGCGCGCGGTGAACACGATGAGGTTTTCGTAGCCCTTCGCCGACCGCTTCGACCAGTTAAAGCTTCCGCACAACAGCGTGTGTGGGCGCCCGTCGACCAAAACCGCCATCGTCTTGTGATGCAGAAGACCCCGACTGGCCTGATAGGACCATTGCATCCGGCATGCGTCGGCATCCCAAACATAGGGCTGGTCCCTCTTATCCGCGAAGCGCCCGACACTCCATCGGCCGCCCATCAGTCGCTTCGAATAGCTTGTAGACGAAGTAGCGTGCAGCAACGACGATCGCCGAAGCGGTCTTGGCGGTCTTAGTGCTCTTAGCCGAC
>JBBQEJ010000227.1:0-7215 GCA_038320555.1 Vicinamibacterales bacterium
CCTCCGCGGGCGTCGCATCGATAAAGTGGAACGTGGTGTCGGCCAGCGTGAAGCTGGGTCGGTGATGGTGGGTGAGGACGAACACGGGGGTGTGGAAGGGCGGGGTGTCTCCCCACCACCCTTTCCAATCGAGGTTCTCCCACGGGCCACGCTGCGGCCCGAACTTGTTGCGGCCCATGATCTCGGCACCGACGTTCTGCGTGAAGTCGCGAGTGAAGTAGTCGTCCAGCCCTCGGGATCCGCCGGGCTCGGTTCGGTTCGGCCAGCTCGCGGTGGCGAACGCCCAGGAGGCCAGGTCGGCCGGGAGGCGGGCAATGCTACCACCTCGGCGCTCGGCATGTCCGAAGGGCGCCTCGAGGCTCTGGCCTTCGCCAGCGCCGAACCCGTCCATCGACACGAAGAAGTTCTGCACTCGCACCAATTGAGACATTGCTCGATCCTTTCCGAACCGCCCTGGGGTTCTATAGACACCAACGTTCTGCGTTTTGATCAGCTTGATCAATAACGTTTGCACAATAGTGCGCTTCTTCAAACTCTGCCGGGGGAACATCACCAATTGAGCTATGAAGCCTTGTGTTGTTGAACCAGTACACCCATTCCGCTGAGTGGCACACCGAGATGTACAGTTCGGTGTCGTGCGCACGTTGCACGCGTTCCAGAGAGATCCTGGTTTAGCGGTGAGAGTAAGGGAAAGATGAAGGCATCCGAGGTTACGCGTGCGGTGGCTGCGAGTATGTCAACGGCCTCAGCGCTGGACCTGACGGTCGACGACGCAATCGTTCTTAACGACTCGAACCGGCTCGTCCTCCGCCTGATGCCTTGCGACGTCGTTGCCCGGGTCGCACCCATCGCATATCAGGGCGCACAGCTCGAAGTCGAGGTTGCTCAAGGCCTCGCGGAGACCGGCAGCCCGGTCGCTGCTCTTGAGCCTCGCGTGGAGCCGCGCGTCTACGAGCGTGACGGCCTCGCGATCACGCTATGGATTTACTACGAACCTGCGGCGTCTCGCGCGCTCCCGCCAGCCGACTACGCGCGCGCGCTCGAGCGCCTGCATGCCGGCATGCGGCAGATCGATGTTCCGACGCCGCACTTCATCGATCGAGTCGCGGACACTCGACGATGGGTTGCGAGTCGCGACGTCACTCCGGAGCTCCCGGACGCGGACCGCGTGCTTCTCGCCAACACGCTGCGAAGCTTGAGGCGGTCGATCGTCGACCGGGGCGCCGCGGAGCAGCTGCTGCACGGCGAGCCGCACCCGTGGAACGTGCTCAGCACGAAGAACGGGCCGCTTTTCATAGACTTCGAGAACTCTGCCCGAGGGCCCGTCGAGTTCGATCTTGCCTGGGTGCCCGAAGAGGTCAGCGAGCATTATCGGGGCGCTGATCAAGAACTGGTCGCCGAGTGCCGGGGCCTCATGCTGGCGATCATCGCGGCGCACCGCTGGCGTCGAGACGACCAACACCCGAGCGGTCCACGAAGGGCGGAATGGCTCAGCGCCGTGCGCCAGGGTCCGCCGTGGCCGGCGCTCGACGTCGTCTAGCGCCGACGTGTGTGGCGGGCTCAACCATCGGTTAGATCATGTAAGTTCACCGACCCAAGCGCGTCGATGTGCTCGGGTGAGCCTTACCCAGACGGCGCGGACCGCCGTCAAACGCGTTCTCCGGAGCACCGATGGCCGGAACTGGTGAGTTCACCGAGCGTCCCCGTCCTGAGACCTTAGTGGTACGTAACGCTGAGCTGCGGCCGGACGGCTGGGTTACCGTTCTCCCGGGTGCCGTACGCGACCTGAGCATCGTTCGAGCCAGTCTCACTCTGATCCTTGATCAGCCAGCCGAAATTCGAAGTGCCGCTGACCCATGCTTGGACATCGCCCGTCACGTCCACCGTGAGGCATTGCGCCGACGACGGCACCGTTAGCGTGCCGATCGCGGTCGCTGAGAACGCCGGCTGCGTGTTCCAGGTCACGCCCGTTTCCGCCCAGACGGATGTGGCCGCATGGATCTCGTGGACATGGCCCTGGGCGTTGTTGTTGGGGTTATTCGGGTAGCAGAGTGTCAAGGTCGCGGCGTCGACCGTTGCCCCGCCCGGAATCGCGGTGACATCGAACTGGACCAGCGAGCGCCAGATGTTGGTCCCGTCGTTTCGAATGGACATCACGTTGGCCGTGCCGTTGTTCTTGCTCGGGGAGTTCATCTGGACGTAGCTGTCGGTCGCCGCGCCGAACGCCACGGTGGTGGGGGTCGATGTCGCGGTCGGCGTGGGGGTGCTCGTTAGCGTCGGCGTCGCGGTGGGCGCTGGCGTATTGGTCGCCGTCGCCGTGGCGGTCGGCGTGGGCGTGGGGGTGCTCGTCGCCGTCGCGGTGGGCACTGGCGTATCGGTCGCGGTCGCCGTCGCCGTGGCGGTCGGCGTGGGCGTGTTCGTGAGTGTCGCCGTCGCGGTGGGCACCGGCGTATTAGTCGCGGTCGGCGTGGACGTGTTCGTTAGCGTCGCCGTCGCGGTGGGGACTGGAGTATTAGTCGCGGTCGCCGTCGGCGTGTCGGTCGGCGCGGGCGTTCTCGTTGGTGTCGCCGTGTACGATGCCGTCGCCGTCGAACTTGGCGTGCTCGTCGTGGTCGGCGCGGGTGTATCAGTCGCTGTGGGGACCGCGGTCGCTGTCGAGGTGACAGGCGGGGACGTCGTCGCCGTACGTGAAAGCGCTGGCGCAGCGCTGGGGCTTGGCGCGGGCGTGGAAATCGCCGTCGCCGGTTCAGGCGGTGTCGCCGGCGCGGCCGGGCCCGGGCTTGGCGCCGCCGCGGGCGGAGGAGTGGTGGCATCCGCAGCCAGCGTCGAAACGACCGTCGCATCACCGCTCGCGGGCGTGCCCTCAGCCCGGCCGGGCGTCTGCGCCGCCGGCGGTGGCTGGTCAGGCGGACCGCCAGCCGGAGCGGGTGACTCATCCGGCAGACGCGCGATCTCGACCCGGCGAGGTGGAGATTGAGAATCCTCGCTGAGCCGCCTCTCATCCGACGCCGCCGCTGCCAGCAGCTCCGGACTTAGCGGTGCGAACTGCGTGCCATGCGGGTCCGCGGAGTAATCGGCGGTAATGTGCGATCGCGTATCAGCGTCCAAGTGGATCACGTCCGGCTGCCAGAGCGCGACCGCCGCCGCTGCGGACGTCAGACCGAAGCAAAGAAGCGCGACCGCTACAAAAGCGACAAACGCCAGGCTCCTGCGCCGCACGGCTACGCCGCCTCGGCGTGCGGGTAATCGGGCAGCTGGTAGCCCTTGAGCGCCGGGTCAGTCTGCCGTCGCTCTTCCCACGCATCGACAATGCGGGTCAATGCCGTGAACACCGACGCGTCGAGATGACCCTCCGCGGTTTCACGCAACATGATGTCGAACGACTCCGCGAGGCTCATAGCGCCCCGGTAGGGACGATCGGTCGTGAGCGCATCGTATATGTCTGCGACCGCCGCGATGCGCGCAATGATGCTTAGTTGGTCGCCGTGCGCGTGTGACGGGTAACCGCTGCCATCAAGCTTCTCGTGGTGGCCGGCCACGAATTCGATCACCTCGGGCGCGAGCTGGACAGGCGCGAGGATCTCAAGGCCGATCCGCGGATGCCTCTCGATCATTTCGCGCTCTTCGGCGGTGAGGTTGGCGGGTTTCAGCAGCACGGCGTCGCGCACGCCAATCTTGCCGATGTCGTGAAGATAGCCGCCGATCTCCAGGTGTTGCAGGGCGGACTCGGGCAGCCCAAGCTCAGCGCCCAGCGCCACGGCGAGCTGCCCGACGCGCACCGAGTGTCCGAGCGTATAGGGGTCGCGCGCGTCAATCGCGCCGGTGAGGGCGCGGATCGTCGCGAGGTGCTGCTGTTGGAGTCGTTCCGTCATGATGTCGAACGAGCCGGCCAGCGCACCAACCTCGTCGGCCGTCGTGATCTCCGAGCGCGCCCCGAGGTTGCCTTCGGTCACCGCCTGCGCCACCGTAACGAGTCGGATGAGCGGGCGCGTCAGGCTGCGGGCGATGAGCAGGCCGGTGAGCAGAACAACGACCGTGGCCGCGGCGAACAGGATGCCGAGCTGCCAGCGCGTCGCCGACGCGGCGTTCACGATGAACGAACTGGGGAGGGCGACCGAATAGACGCCGACCTCCTGGTTTCGGATCACAAGTTTCCCGTACAGGAGTTCGTATCCGCGTCCGTACAACATCTTGTGCTGGCGGATCACGCCCGGGCCGTCCGCGAGTGCCCGTGGATCGGGCGTCAGGTCAACCTCGCTCGCGTCCTTGCCCGGGGGGAGCGTCGTGGCGAGCGCGGTCCCGTTGAAGTCGTAGACCGTCACGTCCGCGGCGGCCTCCGTCTTCATCGATGGCAGCAGCGAAGGGAGCATGCTCCCGACGAGCACCACGCCGGCGAGGGTAGTGCCTTCGTAAATGGGGCCGGCGGTGTACAGCGCGTACCCGCTCGGTGTCTCAACAACCTGGGCGAACTTGTCGCCGAACTGGTCCTGGCTTGCCGCCATGACGCTCCGAACGATCTGCCACGAGCCTCGGTTGTCAGGCTCGTCGAGCATGCCGTACGTCAAGCTCGATGCATCTGCCAGGTAGGCGCCGTATACGCGATGCCCGGACGCGCCCAGGACTTCCACGCGCTCCGCCCGGGCGTTGGCGGCGATAGGGTCGACAAGCCGCGCGAGGGCGAACCCGTCCTTCTGTTCGGTGGCTGCGGCGACGCCGTCGCTGAACGCGACACCGCGGACGGTCTCCAGATGTTTGCGCTCCCGACGGACGAGAGAATCTGAGGCCACGGTGCTCGCCGCGGCGATCTGGTTGTTGAACCGCTCCTGCAGCGAGCCGGTGATCAGCTTCGTCACGAGGTACGTCCCGCAGACGGCAAGCGCGAGGGCGAGGATCATGTACGGCGTGATGATCTTCCAGCGCAGGTGGTGCGCCGGATACGAAATCACCCCCCGGAGCCGGCGGATAAGATTGCTCATCATGGAGGTATCGGCTTCCGGAAACGGCTTATTGAGACGGTGGCACGCGCAGATTCGAGACTCCTAAGGGAGTTGGGACGCGGCGAGGCAGGGACAGCCGAGGACGCGGCGCCCGGGACTCCGGCGCGGCGCCCGCGCCGCGGCGGGGGCTCGCCGAACGGGCGCGCCATTGCTCGCATGGCCCACGGTTTGAGCGCGAGAAATCGTCAGTCGGGCGGATACTAGACTTCATAGTCTAGACCTGTTAGTCTAGGCGCATGCTTCTTTTCACTTCTCTCCCTGTTGGGTTTCAAACGTTCCATCCCAACTCGTTTCTCAACTACCAATTGAATCGAGCCCATGGACTCGGGTGGCTGCATGCGCACGAAATCACCGAGGTTATCGAACAGCTTCAATCCCTCGATCAGGTTCCGGCGGCGTTCGGCCGTGCTAGCGCGAGTGCCGAAGCGGCGGGCCGGCTTCGGAGCGCCACCGGCTTCCTTCGCATCGCGGAGTTCTTTACGCCGCAACTTTCAGCTGAGAAACTCTCAACCTACCGGCAGTACCGCAACCTGTTCGATCGGACGTTCGAGAGTGGCGTGGTGCGTCACGAAGTCCCATACGGATCCGGCACGATACCCGCTTATCGCCTCCCCGCTGCTGATTCGCCGACGAAGGGCATGGTGCTCATTCACGGAGGATTCGACTCTGTGATCGAGGAGTTCTATGTCATTTGGGAGCGCATCGCGGCGGCCGGTTTTGACGTCATCGCTTTCGATGGCCCGGGGCAAGGCGGCGCGAGGGCGATTGGCGGCCTGGTCTCCGACCACGATTGGGAGAAGCCGGTGGCTGCGATTTTGGACCACTTCGAACTATCGGAAGTGACCCTCGTCGGGATCTCGATGGGCGGCTACTGGTGCCTCCGCGCGGCTGCATATGAACCGCGCATAGCGCGCGTGGTCTCCTGGCCGCCGGTGTACGACTGGCTGTTCCGCTTACCAGCGGGGCTTCGCGGCCCGACGCGCTGGATGCTCGCCCGGAGGGGCTTCATGAACTGGAGTGTCGGCGTCCGAACGAGGCTCTCGCCCATCCTGCGGCACGTCGTCAACGAGGTCCTCTACATCTCGGGGAGGACTGACCCGATCACCGTCGTCGACTGGTTTATGGGCATGAACGCTGAACACCTCGGCAGCGATCGCGTGACACAGGACGTGCTTATCCTCAGCGGCGAGCATGATGCATTTCAGCCGCCGGTGCAGACGCGGGCCCAGGTCAGGGCACTGTCATCGGCGCGATCGCTGACCGTGCGCATGTTCACGAAGGCGGAGCACGCCGACAGCCACTGCCAGATGGGCAATGTGGAACTTGCCTGCTCTGTGGTCACGGACTGGTTGCGCAGGCAATGTCCGTAGGCCCGATGTTGTTGGAATCCGAATTCGAGCATCGGGACGCACTCATCAAGCAAGCGTTCGAAGAGTTCACTGCTCTTGGGTACGACAACGCATCGATCAACCGCGTCCTTTCCCAAGTCGGCATGAGCAAGGGCCAGTTCTATTACCACTTCGCGAGCAAGTCGGAGCTCTATCTCGCCCTTGTCGAACTGGCGATCGCGCGGAAGGGGGAGTGGGTTCGCGGCCGGCGAATGGGTGACCCGGGCGACTTCTTCGAGACGCTGCGTCAACAGATGCTTGCGTCGGTCGCATTCGCGGAGGCCGATCCGGAGGTCGACGAGTTCGTCGCGAGCATACTCGCCGAGCGCGGTCGGCCCATCTACGACATGGTGGTCGAACGCGTCGGCTTCCGCCCCGGCGCCGGACTCGGGCACCTGCTCGAAGCAGCCCATGCCCGCGGTGAGTTCCGCGAGGGATTTACCCTGGAGTTTGTCCAGCGCCTACTCCCCAGTGTGATTAATAGCCTGCCGGATGTCTTGGATCTGCGAGAGAGTCGTGCACTTGCGACGGAGGTTGAACTGTTCTTGGAGTTTCTGGCGCATGGCCTCCGACCTGCGGAGGAGAAACGCAATGAGGCCGCAGCGCCGCACCAAGCCCAGCCAGCCGATCGCGATACGGGACGCAGTTGACTAGATGACCATGGTCTAACCCGGTGATCAGGAGCGGTCCGGCGCGACAGCCGAATTCGTGCGGAGCGTGCGCGTTCGCGGTCTCCGTGCAGAGTCAGGTTGACCATCAGGACTCGTCGGGATCCGACGCTCCGACGTCTAATCCCCTGAGCACCGGACGACCAATCCGGTGGTCTCAAG
>JBBQEJ010000228.1:0-7154 GCA_038320555.1 Vicinamibacterales bacterium
CTCAACGGCCAGCCGGCGCAGCGCCGCCGAAAACGCCAGCACGTCCCCCATGCTCTGGGTCACGCGGAAACGATTGGCTGCTGGTCGTACGGGCGCCTGCGTGTAGTCCTCGAGATTGGCAATCGCGCGGGCCGTGTAATCGTCGCCGGCATTGAGCCCGGTGCCGACCGCCGTCGCGCCAAGATTCAGCTCCAGGAGCTGCATCGAGGCGAGCGCGACATCACCGGTCGCGTGCGCGACATTTGCGGCGTACCCGCTGAATTCCTGGCCGAGCGTGATCGGCACCGCATCCTGCAGGTGTGTGCGGCCCGTTTTCAGCACGTCGGCAAATGCGCGGCTCTTCTGCTCGAGTCCCTCGGCCAGCGTCGTCGCGGCGTCCACGAGCGGCCCGACCATCGCGAGGATGGCAAGCCTCGTAGCTGTCGGGAAGACGTCGTTGGTCGACTGTCCCATGTTCACGTGATCGTTTGGATGGACGCGGGTGTAGGTGCCGCGCTTCCCGCCGAGCAGCTCCGAGGCGCGGTTTGCCAGGACCTCGTTGGCGTTCATGTTGTGCGAGGTGCCGGCGCCCGCCTGGTACACATCGACGACGAACTGATCGCGCAATTTGCCGGCGAGAATCTCGTCAGCCGCGCGGACGATCGCGGTGCCAATGTCGGCCGGCAGCCGCCCAAGCGCGGCGTTCGCTTCAGCGGCGGCTTTCTTGATCTGGACAGTGGAGACGACGAGCTCGGGAGGAGCGGTCAGGCCGCTGATGGGAAAGTTCTCGACCGCGCGGCGGGTCTGCGCGCCGTAGTACGCGGCGGCCGGTACGCGAACGTCACCGAGTGGATCGCGCTCAACGCGGAACTTCATGCGTAGTGGGCCTGTCACTATGCCGGATTATACTGCTCCTATGCTTCCGGCCTTTCTCGACAGCATGGTCGAACTCATCACGAAAACGTCCACCGATCTGCCGGCGGACGTGCGCGCCGCCATGGGCATGGCCGTGCGCGGCGAAGAACCCGGAACACGCGCGGACCAGGCGCTCACGATCATCGCGCAGAACATCGACCAGGCAGCCGCCTGCGACGGGCCAATCTGTCAGGACACCGGCATGCCAACCTTCGAAGTGAAGGTGCCGCTCGGTGCGAACCAGATCTGGCTGCGCCGCCAGATTCGGGAGGCTGTCGCCGAAGCCACGCGCCGCGGCAAGCTGCGTCCGAACTCCGTCGACTCCATCACCGGGGAGAATTCGGGGAACAACCTCGGGCCGGGAACGCCGATCATCCACTTCGATCAATGGGAAGCGCCCGACATCGAAGTGAAATTGATCCTCAAGGGTGGCGGCTGCGAGAACACCAACGCGCAGTACTCGCTGCCCGCCGAGCTCGACCATCTCGGCCGCGCCGATCGCACGCTCCAAGGGGTTCGCAAGTGCATCCTCCACGCGATATGGAAGGCCCAGGGAAAGGGCTGCAGCCCGGGGGCCGTTGGCGTGTGTGCGGGCGGCGATCGCACCTCTGGATACCTCCACGCGAAGGAACAGCTGTTTCGCACGCTCGATGATACGAATCCGGATCCGCGGCTCGCATCCATTGAAGCCTCCGTCATGGAAGAGGCCAACAAGCTTTCGGTCGGACCCATGGGTTTCAGTGGAAAGACATCGCTCATCGGGTGCAAGATCGGCGCACTCAACCGGCTTCCCGCGAGCTTCTTCGTGTCGATCGCGTACGATTGCTGGGCGTTTCGCCGGCTCGGTGTGCGCGTCGACGCCTCGAGCGGCGCGATAACTGAGTGGCTCTATCGCGAGGGGACGACGCCGTCCCAGCCGATGCTGCCACCGGAAGCCGTGGCGGCAGGATTCCCGCGGACCGGTCGCGAGATTCCACTCCGGGCGCCGATCTCCGAAGAGCAGATACGGTCGCTCAGAGTGGGCGATGTGGTGCTCGTGTCGGGCCGCATGTTCACGGGACGTGATGCCGTCCACGCGCATCTGATGAAACACGAGCCGCCCGTAGATTTACGCGGTTCGGTCCTGTATCACTGCGGGCCGGTTGTCGTGAAGGACGAAAACCTTGTCGCGCCGAAGCCGCAAAGCGGCGAAGGCGGATGGAGAGTCACTGCGGCGGGTCCGACCACGAGCATTCGCGAAGAGCCGTACCAGGCCGAGATCCTGAAGCGCTACGGTGTGCGGGCCGTGATCGGCAAGGGAGGCATGGGCGCGAAGACCTTGGCCGGGCTGAAGGAATCAGGCGCCGTGTACCTGAACGCTATCGGCGGCGCCGCGCAGTTTTACGCCCGTTGCATCGAGCGGGTCGAAGGTGTCTCGCTGATGGAATTCGGCACGCCGGAAGCGATGTGGCACCTCGAGGTGCGCGACTTTCCCGCGATCGTCACGATGGACGCGCACGGCAACAGCCTGCACAGGGACGTGGAAGACCAGTCTGGCGCGATTCTGGAAACGTTGCGCTAACGAGCGAATCGCGAACCGCGATTCGCGACTCTCTCACTTCAGCGCCTCAGCGAAGAGATGTTCGATCGTGCGGGCGGCGGCATCGGCGTCCTTGACGTGTAGCCGTACGGTCCGCCGGTCGTGTGCTTCGAGCGTCTGTACATCGCCAAGCGCCTGCGCGCGCTTCAGCACCGAGAATGTATAACCTGCCTCCGGAATCTCAGTCTGCGTCTGGTCGTCTGCCGTAATCACGAACGCGAGCGCCGTGTTCGGACCGCCCTTGTGATACTGCCCCGTCGAATGGAGATACCTCGGGCCCACACCGAACGTGCTGGCCGAGTGCGCGCGAGACCGAATCGCCTGCCGGACCTCCAGGATCGCCGAGTGCACGTCGCTTTCAGCCGGAAGGTATGAGAGAAACGCGACGTAATCGCCGGCCCTGAGTGAGTCAACCGCGCTCCGAACGACCGCAGCGGGGGACGCGCCGGAAAACCTCTTGCTGAAGACCGTTACCGATTCGTCCTCCGCGGCGGCCGCGGGCTCTGGCAGCTTGCCGCTCGCTGCGAAGGCGGCAAGCAGCGCCTTGGTCTTCTCCTTTGCCTCTGAGACGTTCGGCTCGTCGAAGGGATTGATGCCGAGAACGGCCCCCGCGATCGCAGTGGCAAACTCCCAACGGAAGAACTCGGCCCCCAGGCCGTCAATCCGTGTGGTCAAGTGCAACACCGGATGGCCGGCGGCTTCGATCGCGCGCAGCTTGTCGGCATCGGGGCCGTCCACTTCCGTCGCGATGGCGACAAACGCCCGATCCTTCCCGTACTCGTCCGGCCGCCCCAGCGGTTCATCGACGACAGGAAGCGCGCCTGTGCCGTGTTTGCCCGTGCTCTCGGCGATGAGTTGTTCGATCCAGAGCCCCAGCGATGCAAGCCTCGGGGACAGGGCGAGTGTCAGCTTGTCGCGCCCCTCCTGCACCGCCGCGCCGATGAACGCGCCGAGCTCGAGGCCTGGATTTGCATGGTTCTCCTGCCGGCACCCGACAGCCATCGCCTGTCCTCCGCCGGCCAGATCCTTGACCGAGGCGCCAACGAGCGCAGCGGGCACGAGGCCGAACAGCGACAGCGCCGAGAATCGTCCGCCGATGTCGGCCGGATTCAGGAACACCTCCCGATAACCGCGCGACTCCCCAAGCTTCTGAAGCGCAGTTCCCGGGTCTGTGATCGCGACGAAGTGCCGGCCCGTCTGGGTGCCCAGCGCCGCACTCATGCGCGCCCAGAAGAATCGTTCCATCGAGGCGACTTCCACCGTGCCGCCGCTCTTGCTCGACACAAGGAACAAAGACTGGCGCGGCTCGAGCCGGGCCGCCGCGTTGGTAATCGTGCGTTCGTCAGTGGTATCGAGGACGAACAGGTCCGGATTGCCACTCGTCACGCCGAAAACCGAACGCATCACTTCCGCGCACAGGCTGCTGCCGCCCATGCCGAGCAAATAAACCACGCGAATCCCTTCGGTCCTGGCCGCCTCAGCCAGCGCCACCACGCGCGTGATTTCCGGTGCGGTCGTAGTCGCCACGTCTAGCCAGCCCAGGCGCGTTTCGATCGACTTGGCGTCGGCGCTGCCCGGCGCCGCGCGCCATACGCTGATGTCGCGATCCCAGATTCGGCGGACGACGTGGTCATGAAGGAGAGCGTCGGCGGCGCGCGCGCCGGCTGGAAGGGGAATTGTCATGGTTCTCGAATAGCCGGGCTACCTGTCAGCCAACAGAATTCACGAAGAAACGGCGAGCGCGCACTCCCAGCCCCCAGTATGGTCCGGGGGACCGTTTGAGACAAGACAGAGCATCCAGGCGTCTAAGTAACAGCAGTGTATGGACTTGCGACGGCGTTCCCTCTGCGCCGTCCCAAGCTTTCTGTTGAAGGAGGGGCGTCCACCCGCTATAATCAAGAGGCAGTTGGTTTTTGGAGAATCTTTCACATGATTAATGTCACTCCTTCCGCGGCGTCCAAGATTACCGAGTTGCTTACGGAAGAAAACAAGGTCGAGGCGGGTCTTCGCGTATTCGTGCAGGGCGGCGGCTGTTCCGGCTTCCAGTATGGCCTCATGATTGACGAAGGCGAAGGGGACTCGACGACCGACGCCGTGATCGAGTCGAACGGCGTGAAACTGCTTGTCGATCCGATCAGCGCTCGGTATCTGCGCGGCGCCGAAGTCGATTTCGTCGATAACGTGACCGGCGGCGGTTTCACCATCAAGAATCCGAACGCAAAGTCCACCTGCGGCTGCGGCTCGTCGTTCAGCGTGTAGACGGAGCCGCGGAGCATCCAGGCGGTGAACGGTTCACGTGCAATGGAACCAGCCGCGTATCTCGACAGTCTCCGGCCCGCCGGCAGCAAGCGCTCGAGCAAGCGCGATCTCATCGTCAATGCCTTCCTCCGGCAGGAAGGTCATCTCACCGCTGACGATCTCTTCGATTTGATTCGCCGCGAGGATCCGGCCAAACCGGATGCCCGCGGGGCGTTTCCGCGCATCAGCCGCGCGACGGTCTACCGCACGCTGCAGTGGATGGTCGAGGCGGGCATCGCCCGGAAGGTCGACTTCGGCGAGGGACGTTTTCGCTTCGAGCATTCCTACCGGCATCCGCGTCACTTCCATCTCATCTGCAAGAGCTGCAATCGGTCGTTTGAGTTTTTGAGCTCGGACATCGAATCACTGCTCGAGGAAGTGGCCGCCGCTCGCAATTTCACGGCGCGGCAGAGCGTACTGCAGATTCACGGCACGTGCGATTCGTGCCGGACGGGCCGCGCGTCGCTCGCTGAAGGCGGGACGACCGAGCGCGTATTCGCCCGCGACGCCCTGCGCATCGCGATCGCGACCGAACGCAGCGGACTCGAATTCTATTCCCGCGCCGCGGCGATCACGCGCGACGGCCGGGGCCGGCGTGTGTTCGAAAAGCTCGCGGCCGAAGAGCAGGAGCATCTGGCCACGCTCGAGGCGCGCTACCGCGAGCTGCTCCACCAGGATCCGCAGCTCGAATCGCGCCCGACGTTCCTCTTTTTCAAAGGGGCGGCCAACGGCCTCTTCGCCGCAGGCGCCGAGCGGCTCGGCAACGGCGTGGACGATCGTCAGGCGCTCATGATCGGCATCAAGTGCGAGCGGGGCTCGCACCGCTTCTTCAAACGGTACGGCGACAAGTTCGAGGATTCCGAGGGCAAGAAGATCTTCCTCGAGTTCGCCGACGAGGAGCGCGCGCACCTCGAGCTGTTGATCCGGGAATACCGGGCGCTCGTTCTGCGGCAACGGCGGCGGCGTCCTGCGCGCGCCGCGAAGCGGCGGGCTCGCCGGGAGCCGGCTGCCCTCTCTTGATCGATCTTCACCTTCACACAACCGCATCGGATGGTCTGCTTGCGCCTTCCGCGCTCGTCGCGCGCGCGGCGGCACGCGGTCTCGAGACCATCAGCGTCACCGACCACGACACGCTGGCGGGCCTCGCGGAAGCCGGCGAAGAGGCGCAACGCCACGGCGTGCGCCTCGTGACCGGCGCCGAGATCACCGCGGTCGAGGATAGCCGCGACGTCCACATGCTCGCGTACTTCATCGATCCATCGAACGCGGCGTTTGCGACGTTCCTCGCGGCGCAGCGGAGCGATCGCCTGCAGCGCGTGCGCGAGATTGCCGTCAGGCTCGCGGCGCTCGGTTCCCCCATCGAGGACGAACTGCTGCTGGCATCGGCGGCGGGGAATCCGGGCCGCAGCATCGGCCGCCCGCAGATTGCCGACGCGCTGATTGCCGCAGGGCGCGCTGTGGATCGGAACGATGCCTTCGATCGATTTTTGTCGGAGGACTCTCCCGCGTTCGTGCCACGTCGCGGTCCCGGTCCCGAAGCCGTCATCTCGGTCGTGCGTCAGGCGGGGGGCCTTGTCTCGATGGCGCACCCGGGCCTGACGAAGATGGATCACATCATTCCACGCCTGGCGGCCGCCGGCCTCGCCTCGCTCGAGGTCCGGCACAGCGATCACGATCCGGCGACAGAGGAACGGTACCGGCAGATGGCCGCGCTGCTTGGATTGGCTGTGTCGGGAGGGTCTGATTTTCACGGTGATACAAGCCGCCGGGCGGACTCGATGGGGAAGATCACGATGTCGGCGGATGAGTTGGCGGCGCTCGAGACGCGGCGTCCATGACGGCAGGGTCGCCCGCCATTGAGATGACGGGGGTCGTCAAGAATTATTCGGCGCTCCGTCCTCTGCGCGTTGCATCGCTGTCTGTCGCTCGATCCGAGCGGGTGGCGATCGCAGGCATCGACGCTGTGGGCGCTGAGGTGTTTTTGAATCTCGTCACAGGGGCGTCCCTCCCCGACGGCGGAGAGGTCAAGGTCTTCGGACACAACACTGCCGCCGTCGCCAATGGCGAGGAGTGGCTCGCGTCTCTCGATCGCTTCGGCATCGTCAGCGAACGGGCGGTTGTGCTGGAAGGGGCGACGGTGGCGCAGAATCTGGCGCTGCCCTTCACGCTCGAGATCGATCCTCTGACGGCGGAAACAATGGCGCGCGTGCGAGTGCTGGCAGGCGAGTGTGACATCGCCGCGCAGTGGATCGAGCAACGCGCGGGCGAGGTCCCCGCGGAGGTGAGGGCGCGCATACATTTTGCGCGCGCCATCGCGCTCGATCCGCAGGTGCTGCTGATGGAGCATCCAACCGCCGCGCTTGACGAAGGAGCACGCGCCGCA
>JBBQEJ010000229.1:0-7154 GCA_038320555.1 Vicinamibacterales bacterium
GTGTTCGAGGGCGCTTATGTGGCAAGCCGGGGCTACGATTTGACGACCGACTTCGAGGCAAACCCGGTGCCGCGGCAATACCTGTCCACGAGTAACGTCCGCGATACAGCCGTCATCAATTTCCTGACGGCGACAGTGCCGAATCCTTTCGCGGGGCTGCTCCCCGGGGAAGGCTTGAACGGCACCGCATCGCGGCAGCAGTTGCTGCGGCCGTATCCCCAATTCACCGGCATTCAGGTCCGCCGCTACGACGGATCGAGCACGTACGACTCGGGGCAGTTCCGTCTCGAGAGGCGCTTCAGCGGCGGCTACACGGTGCTCGGGGCCTACACGTTCTCGAAGTTCCTCGAAAAGGTCACGCGTCTGAACGACACCGACGCGGATTACGAGGAGCGGCCCAACAACACGCAGGTGCCCCACCGCCTCGTCGTGAACGGAATCTGGGAGCTGCCCTTCGGCAAGAACCGTCGATGGGGACGTGAGGCAAATCCCGTCGTTAACGGCCTCATTGGCAACTGGAGCATCTCGGCGATCTGGAATTGGCAGTCAGGCCGCCCCGATCTGACGATGGGCAACGTCTACTACAACGGTGATATTATGAAGCTCACGACGAAGTACACGAGCGACCCGTCGGTGCCGGTGTTCGACATCAGCGGGTTCTACTTCCACGATGCGGTCGTTCAGACCAACGGCGTGGATGACCCTGCCAAGCAGCGCGCCGATACGCGCATTCAGCTCGGAAGCAACATCCGGACGATTCCGTCGAAATGGAATGGCCTGTCGACGCCCCGCTACACGAACTGGGACATGTCATTCGTGAAGGGCTTCGATTTCGGTCCTATCCACCCGCAGCTGCATATCGAGCTCTATAACGCGTTCAACGAGGTGTTCTTCAATAACGCCAACCTGAGCCCGACGAGCGCGGACTTCGGGAAGGTGACGAGTCAGAACAACTTGCCGAGGAATATCCAGATCGGCATGAAGATCAATTTCTAGAAGACGCGGAACTGTAGGACGGGGCCTCAAAACCCCGCCCTACAGTTCGAGCGCCAGCACACCCGGCGCGTCGATCCCCTGCCCCTGCGCCTCGACACGGATGGCCGGCCACTCCGGCGTCGGCGTGATCGGTTCGAGTTGGCCATCGACGAGCAGCACTGTATCTTCTACTTTCGTTCCCGTAATCGTTGGATTCCACGCGAACGCCTGCCGCGCCTGCACCATCTCCTGCGACCGCGGGTGCGCAATCCACTCTCGCGAGCGATAGCCCGCCGGTCCGCCCTGGTGGTGCAGCCGCTCCTCCCCCGGAAAACCGGCATCCCTGTACGCGGCAGCCGCCGCTTCGAACAACTGTGAACCCGATGTCCCTCCATGGGTACTGTCGAGGAGGCGCGCAAACACTGACGCGGTCTTGACGGTGGCCGCTTCGATGCCGGCAGCCCCCGCCGCCGTGGCCACAATCCTCGACAGCGATACGATCAGCCCGTCGCGTTCCGCACCAACGGCCACCAGCACGACGTCACGCCACGTCGCGTCCGTGGCGACCGGGTGTCGATACCGGCTGATGCGCTCGTCGGAACCTACGAGCGTGACGATGGCACGCGCCTTCACGCCGCGAATCGTGTGCGCGATCGAACGTGCAATCTCGCGTTCGGTTTGTCCTGGAACGAGCGCACGACAGACATCGCCGACGGCGCGCCCCGCATCGGCGCCGAGCGCCCGATAACGATCGATTTCGGCTTTGGTGAGGAGCGCGCGGGCGCGGGCAATTCGAGGTTCGAGCGGGACGGTGCCAGGCAGGGGCCAGTCGGCGCCCAGATTGTTTCCGGCAAGCTTCCGGGCAGCCGCCACAGCGAACGCCGGATCCTGATCGTCGGTCCAGGCGTACTCGACAGGATGGAAGTCGAGGCCGGCCAGTACTTCATCGAGAAGCCGGGGCATCTCGATGGCGTTGCCGAGGACGACGCGCCGTCCGTCCTTCGTCACGAGCAGACGCGCGGTGCCGGCCTCACGGCTGGCGTCAACGCGATTGCTGCGTCCCCCGGTCAGCCAGGCGATGTTGTGATGCGTCGCGAGAAGAATGCCGTCGAGACCGCTCTCGTTCGCGGCCCGGACGAGCCGTTCCTGTTTTTCCTCGAGCTCGCGCATCCAATTACTGTCCGCCTGTGCTCTTCTGTGGCGCGAATGCCTGGTACGCCTTCTCGATGTCGTCGCTCTTCGCGGTGCCGTTGAGAACCAGCACGCGGAAACGGAACGTCGTCGACTTCCCGGGCTCGAGCGTCAGGTTGAGTTCCTTTTTTCCGTTCGTCAACACCTTCTCGCCCAGGGGATTCGCGGCGAAGAGCCCATAACCGCGCGCGTGCCAGTATGTCGGGAAGCCTGGGTTCGCGGGGTTGTCCAGAATCGCCAGCGTGACAGGTTCGGCGTCGACGGTGCCGGTGAGCATCATCCAGCGTCCCCGCGTGCCCCACACGGCATCCCCCTTCAGGCCTTCGCTGCTGGTGTACTGTCCACTGACCCCGGTGTTGTCGAGCACAGGCTTGGGGCTGGGATGTCCTGACTCGTCGATGAGGACTTCAGCCTTGTCGTAGGGCAATTCGAGGGCACGCGCGACTCGCATGCCGAAGGAACCTTCTTTGTCGTCCTGGAAGACGACCCGCTCGCCGAGCGCGGTCAAGGTCGTCGTGCGATCGATCGTCCGCGAACCGGCGTCTCCCCTGAATACGAACTCCGTGTGTTCCTTCAGAAGCGCCGTCCCGTCTGGTTTCAGCCAGTCAGCTTCTATGACGAGGTTCCCGCGGTCCTTACCACCCTTTGCTTCGACAATCCGTCGATGGACGATCGTGCCATACTTGGACGCTTGGTCGGGTTTGATCGCGTCGGAGTTGTTCCAGAAATCGAGGCCGTTCACGTTGCCGTGATTCAGCCAGAGGCCGACGTGATGCGGGTGATCCACGCGGTCGCCTTTCCGGGGTTCGAGCGGATAGCCGCGCGTCACGACGGTCCCGTTCGCGCTGCGCACCGGGAACAACGTCGGCTTTTTCAAAGTCGTGGGCCAGATGTAGGACGTAAACGGCTTGCCGTCGACGATCACATCGACGCGGCGCCCGGCTTCATTCGGCACCACCTGGATGCGTTGGGCTTGTGCGGCGGTTACCGCGAGATGCGCGATGAGCAGCGCCGCCGCTGCGTACGACACTTTGGAGATTCCGGTCACTGTTCACCTCGCAGGGGTCCCAGCTCTTCGTCGCGAGCCCTTTAGCGGTAAAGTTTGTATCATTTCTGGAGCGTTCATGTCACTACGACCTCTCGTTGTCGCACTTTCGATTATTGCGGCCTCTTCCATGGTTCAGACGCTGGGTCAGAAGACGGACTCAGCAGCCAATACCCTGACGGACGCCGAAAAGAAGGCCGGTTGGACGTTGTTGTTCGACGGACAGACGGCCGACGCGTGGCGCGGTTACAAAGGGCCGGATGCGACCGGCAGCCGCTGGAAGGTAGAAGAGGGCACGCTCACGCTGCCCGCCGAGAACGGACGCGATACACACGGGCAACGCGACATCATTTCGAAGGACACGTTCGAGCAGTTCGAGCTGGTCTTCGACTGGCGCATCGCGCCCGGCGGCAACAGCGGCGTGAAGTACTTCATTCTCGAAGACCTCGACTCGGCCATCGGCCATGAGTACCAGTTGATCGACGACGAGCGCCATGCGGACGCGAAGGTCGGCCCGCACCGTCAGACGGCGGCGCTGTACGACGTGTTGCCTGCCACCGATCGCCCGACCAAACCCGCGGGTGAGTGGAACACGACGCGCATTGTCGTTCGCGGACAGACGGTCGAGCACTGGCTCAATGGAAAGAAAGTGCTCCAATACGAGCTGAACAGTCCGGCACTGAACGCGGCGATTGCGAAGAGCAAGTTCAAGAGCATCGACCGGTTCGGCAAGCGGCAGAACGGCCGTCTCCTGCTTCAGGATCACGGCGACCAGGTCTGGTTCCGTAACATCAAGATCCGGCGCCTCGGGTGAAGGTCGGCATCCTCGGCGGCGGCAACATCAGCGACACGCACGCGCGTGCGGCGCTCGGCATCCCGGGCGTCGAGATCGCGGCTGTCTGCGGCGCAAACCGGCAGAAAGCTGAGCGGCTCGCACAGACGTACGGCGGAGTCGTCTACGACGTCGTCGAACGATTTCTCGAGCATCGCCCGCTCGACATCGTGGCGATCGGAAGCCCGTCCGGGCTCCACGCGGGCGAGGCCATCGCGGCGATCAGCCGCGGCCTGCATGTCCTCTCCGAGAAGCCGCTCGACGTCACCACGGCAAAGGTCGACAGCGTCATCGCGGCTGCAGATCGCGGCCGAGTCAAGGTCGGCGTGTTCTTCCAGGATCGACTGAAGCCGGACATCGCGGCGATGAAGTCGACGATTGCGTCGGGACGGCTGGGGAAACCGATTTTTGCCGGCGGTCACGTGCGGTGGTATCGGCCGCCCGAGTATTACGGCACCTCGCGCTGGCGGGGCACCTATGCGCTCGACGGGGGCGGCGCGCTGATGAACCAGGCCATCCACACCGTGGACGTGCTGCAGTGGCTGTTCGGACCGGTGGCGCAAGTCGGCGCGCGCACGGCCACGCGCCTTCATCCAATCGAGGTGGAGGACACGGCGGCGGCCGTGCTCGAGTTCGAGAGCGGCGCGCTCGGGATCATCGAGGCCACGACGTCCTCCTATCCTGGCTACGCGCGGCGGATCGACGTCAGCGGATCGGAAGGCACGCTCATCCTCGACGGTGATCGTCTCATCGCAACCGATCTCCGCGGCGCGGCGGACCATCCACCGACGCTGCCGGCGGAACCTCCGCCGGAAAATGCGGCCTCCGCGACGGTCAGCGACAGCGTTCCGCATCAGCGCATCTTCGAGGATTTCATCCGCGCGATTCGTAACGACACGGTGCCGGTCTGCGACGCGCGCGAGGCCCGGCCGAGCGTGGCCATCATCGAAGCCATCTACAAATCCGCCCGCAGCGGCAAATTCGAGCGCCCGATCTAAAGTTCTAAAGTTCCAATGTCTACAGTTCTAAGTGTTCTAAAGTTCCAGCGTTCCGGGGCTTCATAGTCGGTTTCGTGGACACTTTCCGAAAGAGGCTATGCAGAGCGCGGGTCATGGCTGTTACGCTCCTGAGATACCACTCATCAAGGAGCGTGTCCGATGACGACCATGACCCGTACCAGTGAGTCTACTGCGACGCCGGCGTGTCTATTGCTCGCGTTCGAGTTGAGCGAGCGCACGTGGAAGCTGGGGTTCACCGTGAGCGGTGGCCAACGTCCTCGCGTGCGGCAGATCGCCGCAGGCGCGCTGGATCGATTGGCGGAGGAAGTCGCGCGGGCGAAGAGCCGGTGGCGCCTCCCAGCGGACGCGCCGGTGGTGAGCTGCTATGAAGCCGGCCGCGAAGGCTTCTGGTTGCATCGCTATTTGGTGGCGCAAGGGATTACTAACGCCGTGGTGGACTCGTCGAGCATTGAAGTGAATCGCCGAGCCCGGCGCGCCAAGACGGATGGTCTGGATCTGGTGGGGTTATTGCGCCTGCTTGAGCGCTACGTCGCCGGCGAGCGGCGGGTCTGGCATGTGGTCCGCGTGCCGAGCGTCGACGAAGAAGATGCTCGGCACCTGCATCGCCTGCGGGAAACGCTCCAGCAAGAACGGACGCGGCTCATGAATCGGTTGCGCGGCTTGTTAACGACGCAGGGCCTCACGCTGCCGTTGCGCGCCGATTTTCTCGACCGCGTGGCGGCGGTGCGACTTTGGGACGGCACGCCTGTGCCCGCGGGCTTGCAGCAACGGCTGGGCTGCGTCTGGGCGCAGCTGGTGTTTCTCAATGAGCAACTCGCGGACGTGGACGAGACGCGCGCCGCGCTGGCCACGGACCCGGAGACGGTGAGCGGCCGGTGCGTGACGCAGTTGCAGACGTTACAGGGGATCGGCGCCATCGGCGCGTGGTCGTTGACGACCGAAATCTTTAGCTGGCGACAGATTCAGAATGGCCGAGAGCTCGGCGCGTTGGTGGGCCTGGTGCCTACGCCGTACCAGAGTGGAGCCACGTCCCACGAACGCGGCATCAGTCGCGCCGGCAATCGGCATGTGCGCCGGATGATCGTACAGCTCGCGTGGAGCTGGCTGCGCTACCAGCCCATGAGCGCGCTGAGTCGCTGGTATCGTGATCGCTTTAGTCAGGGCCGACGGCTGCGGCGGATTGGGATTGTGGCGCTTGCGCGCAAATTACTGATTGCATTGTGGCGGTATCTCGCGACCGGGACGGTGCCCGATGGTGCCATGTTGAAACCGCGCGTCGTGTAATTGACGGCGCGTAGAGAGCTGGCGCGGGACGCCGTGTATCCGCCGGGTGTCTCAAGACACCGGCCGAAAGAAGGGCGTCCCGCTTCCAGGCTTCACGAATGCAGTCTCTGGTGACCGGTGCAGTGCACTGGCACGGATAGGAGGTGCGTGGGAGCCATACTCCTACGCCTCACGAAGCCACCAGCTCGCGGGAGAGCGGTCGAGGGAGCAGAGTCGGAGTGATACCCGGCCGCCTGCGCGGGCCCTGCTGTTGGGGAGGGCCTGCTCGGCGGCCTTGATACCAGTGCGCTCGATACGAAGAACGACGTCCGGAGTTTGACAGCCACCCGCCTCATAGGAGGTGGATACGATGTCCAGACCGATGGCAGAGACCTTCACAAGCCGGCGTCTGCGGCGCGGTTCGATGACGAGTTCAAAGCACAGGCGGTCCCGCTGGTACTCGACGAAGGCAAGACCGCCGGAGCAGCGCCGGCGATCTCGATCTGACGGAAGCCGCGCTCCGCGAGTGGGTGATGCGCGCACGCGCCGATCACTGCCTTGGGGGACGGAGTGGTGGAGCGGCGAGCCGGCCTACCACCTGCCAAACCTGGCCACAGAGACCGAGGCGCTACTCGGATCGTCGACTTCGGCGATCGTGCTTTTGGAACGCTGCGTCGAGCCTCCATCTACGCCTCCCGCGACCAGAAGGTCGCTGAGCGGCTGTTCGCGAGAATCACGGAAGGCGCGAACGCGTTGGAATGGCCCGAACGGCCGGATGCGAACGCCGTGTTCGACACCGCCTACGTGGCGACGATGTTCGCTCAAATCC
>JBBQEJ010000230.1:0-7118 GCA_038320555.1 Vicinamibacterales bacterium
TGGCGCCGCAAGGCATCAAGGTCGAATCGTATGACGACGTGGCTAAGGCCTTCACCGTCCCCTTTGGATCCTGGGGCATCCCCCTGTTCGCTGGTGCGCTGGGGGTTGCGGCCTTCGGCGCCGGGCTCGAAGTTGCTCTGACCTCAGCTACGTATTTGCGCAGGGGCCTCGATGTGGCCGATACGGTGGCCTCGCGTGTCGTAGACGTGACGTCCGAGCAGCGAGCTGCACGCGGAAAAAGAGGGGGACTACCATGTGCTCGCCGCGATCGATATGGGTCCGGTGGCGCTCCTCGAGCGGCTTGTCGTCCGGCATCTTCGCGTGACGTGGGGAGGACGTCCACACGGTTACCGCGTGAGATGGGATCAGATCGACCTTGAGGATGAACGCTGCCCCAGGCTGACGTGCGGGGTGGAAGACCTCAAGGTTCTCGGCCCGCCGCGGGCACGTCATCGAACGCGATAGACGGCGACGGGCGAGTCTTCGAACACTTTGTTGAAGTACGGCGAACCCTCAAATGCGATTCCGTGTGGATGCGCGCTCCGTTCCACCTCGTCAACATAGATGTACTCAATTCGTAGCTTCTTGGCGATGTCCGCTGCCATCGCCGCATCCGAAGTCTCGTACATTGCCGCCACACGGCCGGACCGCTCGTGGTACTCGGGAACGTCCAGCAGCGAGATCGGCAGCCCGGCCGCCATCCGCCGTTCGGCGAACGAGGGAATGTTGCTCCATGTGGCTCGTCCGCGGGCGGCCGCATCCATCTGGACTACCGCGGTTTTCGGCGTGTTCTCGCGAATCCATCGATACGCCGACTGCTGCTGCCGCGTGACGACGATGGTCCAGGGAAAGCCAGGCGCCATATCGAAGTTGTGAATGTCCTGTGCGTTGTACTCGTCGATGACGGTCGTGGGTAAGCCCGCCGCGAGACACAACAGCACGACGACCGCGATCACTGCCCGAAGCCGAGCAGTCCGGCCACTCGCGATAAACGCAGCCACGGGCATCGCGGCGACGACAATGAAGAGGTGTCCCATGCGGAACGACACCCACTCACGGTCGACAGACAGCTGCACGAAATACATCGCGGCCAGCGACAGGACGGCGGCGCCAAGCGATGGAAGGAGCAATCTGAGTGGGACGGCGCGCGATGGGATCCATCCCGCGACTGCAATTACAAGAATCGGGCCTAGCGACAGCAGTAGCGTGAAAAGCGGATGCGCTCGATAGGTGCCGGTGAGGCCGAATTGCAGGACGCCCCCTGCGCCAGCGAGCATCTGGTTGGCGGCGCTCCACGCAATTGCGGCGGCGACCGGGATGATCGCCAGCGCATGGCGCGCGATACTCATGATTGGCCGCGGTTCACGCACGGCGTCGAGCGCGATGAAGATTCCGTAGGCCAGCGCGAAGACACCGCCAACGAACGGATTGAAGAGCACCGAGCCGCCAAGCGAGATTCCCGCAAGCGCGATCACCCTCGCCGGCGCACTGCTGCGAGATGCGACCGCCACGGCCATGGCGATCAAGCCGAGCGCGTACGACATCCCATGCTGCGGGACATACCAGATACACCGTTGAAGGCCATCAATCCGGTGGCCGCCGAACCACCAGCTCGTGATGGCATCGATGTTGAGGTCGCGCACGCGCGCCAGCGAATCACCCCGCGCCCATATCCTGAACAGCGCGTAGAGTCCCTCCGCACTCGACGACAACAGCGCAAGCGCGGTGGCGATGGCGACCGGCATCGCGCGGCCGACCAGGGCCCACGCCGCAAGAAACACCGCCGACATGAGGACGAGCCCGGTGGCGAGCGCATTCAGCTTGAGACATCGCTGCACGTCACCTAAAGGCGCAGGCCCGCGGGCCGAGACAACCGCCGGAAACAGGTAGTACGTCCAGTAGTAATGAACCGGATGATGCTGCAGGTAAGGGTTCCGCGGCGGCATCGAGAACTTCGACACCTCCGCTGTCAGCGCCGTGTGCCACACGAAGTCCGCCGTGAAGTACGCGCGGTAGTATCGATTCCCGTCAGCGTCGCTGCGGCCGACGTTGGACAAGGGCGGGGCGGCGACGGCAAGCGTGAGGGCGAGGACGATGAGTAGAGCGGCGGACGCTGACCGGGTCCAGGGCGGAAGCGGCACGAGAGGCGTCGCGGGTCGCGGCGCCAGAAACCAGGTCAGCGCGGTCGTCAACACCCAGGCGAGGAGGAATACGGCGGTTGACGGAACCTGTGCCGCAATCGCCGCCCAGAGCGCCAGCGCCGTCAGCGCGTACCCGATCGACACGCCGGCGATCCAGCCGCCGGCATGCGTCGGTCCAAACAGCGCGAAGCCAAGAGGCAGGCCCGGGATGACAGCGACGCTGTAGCACAGAAGGTACAACCATCCGGCGGCGCTGCCTGCCACCATCCACCCCGCGATCGCGAGTGCGACAATGAAGAACGCGGGGGCTGCCCATCCCGCAAGCCTGGAGGAGAGGAGTTCGATGCGCGGATGATAACGCAAAGTTATCAGCCCTGGCGGGCCGAAGCTGGAGACGGAGAGTTGCCCGGCGAGGCTCTAATAAGCAAGTATTCATCGCAGGCATGACTGATACCTTCTACCGGACATTCTCCGAGAAGAAACTGACGGGCCTCGGGGGAGCGCGCCGCACGCGGATCGAACGGTCGCGTCTGGGAATCCTGGCCCGCCACGCAGCGCCGCCAGGCCCGATGCTCGAGATCGGGCCGGGCCAGGGCACACTGGCAGCGCTGGCGATTCAGGCGGGCTGGCAGTACTCAGCGATTGAGCCAAGTCCGCTACTCGCCGATCGACTCCGTGCGGAAGGGCTCGACGTGGTGCAGGCCTGGACGCCCCCGGTGCCGGCTGCCGACGCCAGTTGCGAGGTCCTCTATGCGGACCAGGTCCTCGAGCACATGTCGGGTATCGATGCGGCGCGCGCCTTTGTGGCCGAAGCGCTGCGCGTGCTTCGTCCGGGCGGTGTCGTCTTCATCGTGGTGCCCGATTACCTCAAGGAGCGCGGTTTCTTCTGGGACATCGACTACACGCATAACTTTCCGACGACCGAACGGCGCGTGCGGCAGCTCCTGTATGACGGCGGGTTCGAGATCGAACGAATCGTCCGGACCATTGGAACCGCGAGGGGGCCAGCCCGCGACCTGCTCGCCGCGGCAGCGCTCGTATTCAACATCCCGGGACTCGATGCGCTATCGAGGTACACCCGAACGGAAGAGCTGCTCTTCAAAATTCGCAAAAACCTCTTCGAAACCTTGACGTTCGTCGCCCGGAAGCCGAAAAGCGTGTAAGTTGATGTCCCATAAGGTATAATGGGCAGATTCCATGGCACAGACTTACGCAGCAAAGTATCTCCTGAAGGCTGCGGCCAGCGCGCCGCGAGACCTCATCAATGCGTATGTCGCGCAGCATCGAGCGATCCATCCCACCGTCCTCATCTACCACTGCACGTTCGTCTGCGACGCCCGTTGCGAAATGTGCAGCAACTGGGAACGCGGCGATCGCAAGTCGGACATGTCGCTCGCCGAGATCGAGCGAACCTTCAAATCCGACCTCTGGAAGCACGTCGAAATCGCCAATCTGTCGGGGGGTGAGCCGACCACGCGCAACGACATGGTCGAGATCTCGCGGCTCATGCTCGACAGCTTCCCGCGGCTCCGGAAATTCGGGATCAACACAACCGGGCTGACACCGCACCGCGCGATTCCGATGGTCACGAGGGTCGCGGAGCTCTGTCAGGAGCGCGGGATCATCTTCAGCACGCGCGTCTCGATCGACGGCGTCGGCGAGATGCACAACAAAGTGCGGAAGGTGAAGAGCGGTTTCGACAAGGCGCTCAAGACGATCCGCGCCATGCAGGAGCTGCAGAAGCGGGTCCCCTTCAACTTCGGCATTTCAACCACCATCTTCTCTATGAACCTGGACGACGCCGAGAACATTCTTGCGTGGGCGCGCAAGGAGCAGCTCGACATCGTGTTCAACATGGTGCGGTTCACCGAGCCGATGCTGGGTAATGCGAACCTCGCTGAGACCTGCAAGCCGGTGGGAGCTGAGGAGGAACGCATGCGGAAGTTCTTCCTCGAGCGCGTGCGGATGGATCCGCTCCTCGATGGGCAGAACTACATTTACATGCACTACGCGGACATGATCGCCAACGGGTACCATCGCCTGGTGCCGTGCCCGTTCCAGACCCAGGGGATCATGCTCAACCCCAACGGCGACCTGTTCTTCTGCGAGAACAGCGACGTCGTCGGCAACGTGCGCGACGAAGATCCTGCCGATATCTACTTCCGAGAGTCGAGCCAGGTGCACCGCCGCGCGATCAAGGACGAGAAGTGCCCGACCTGTCTCAGTCCCTGTCAGATGAACGTGTCGGCCGTCAAACAAGTGGCGCCGTACGTCAAGTTCCTGTTCCGCGCCTCGCGCGAAAAGCGCAGGAACCATCGCTTCGAGCCCGTCGCCCAGGGAGTCTGACCGCCGCGTTCGCGGCCTGTCTTGTCGCTCTCAGCACCGCCTGTTCCGGCGACCCGTCCGCCGATAGCGCGTTTCCAGCACACTCACCGAATGTTGCCACGTCCGGACCGTTGCGCGTTAGAGGCGGGAGCTTTGTGCTCCCCGATGGCGCGCCGTTCGCGTGGCGGGGAATCTCCGCGTTCAGATTGCTCGAGATGGAAGCGGCCGGGCGTGCTCGCGACGTTGACGCATACCTGACCTGGACCGCTTCCCAGCATTTGAACGTCGTGCGCGTGCTCGCGATGGCGAAACACCTCTTCGAGTTGTCCCCTGAAACAGGGCTTGCACATCTGGACACGTTGTTGACGCGCGCCGCGGCGCACGGCCTCTTTGTGGAGGTAGTCGCATTGGCCGACACGGCGTCGTACCCGATCGACCCCGGGGCGCATGTTGAGCGAGTGGCCCTCATCTGCCGAACGCATCCGAACGCACTGCTCGAGATTGCGAACGAGCCGTATCACGTCACGCAGGCTCCACAGATCCACGAGCGGGAATACTTACGTCAGCTTCTTCGCCTGGTCCCGGCGGGCGTGCCAGCCGCGGTTGGCGCGGGCGACTTTCCAGCGCTCTACGACGAGGGAACCTACGCCACGGCGCATTTTCCCCGATCGAGCGGGGCGGGGGGATGGGGGCACGTGCGCGATCTGAGACCGGGCGGCGAGCTGCTGCGCGCGTCTGGAAAACCGGTGGTCAACGACGAGCCGATTGGAGCAGGCCAGCGCTTCGAACCAGGACGGCGCGACGCCAGCCCCGAACGATTCCGTGCCGCTGCGCTTGCAAGCCGCCTGATCGGCCTCGGCGCCACGTTTCACTATGAGGGAGGTCTGCAGGCGCGGATACCGGAAGGGCGCGAGGTCGAATGCTTTCGCGCATGGCAGGAGGCGTGGACGCTCGTGCCCGGCGCTGAGCCGATAGTCGCACAGGATGCGGCAGTCGACGGCGGGCCCGTCAACGCGATCCGTGGCGAAGGGTACGCCGCGTCGTTCATCGGCGTGCGCGACGATACCGCGTGGGTGCTTGTCGCCGGGACCACAACCCCGGTGCGCGTCGAATGGGGCTCCGGATGGGCGCAGACGGACATCCGGCGATGGCCGGGCTCGCAGTGGTATGCCGCGTCGCGCCGCCGCTAGCTAGACCGCGCGCCTCTAGGCCGCCAGGGCGATGACCTCGAAACTGTCCATGAACGTCGACAGAATCAAATGGCAGAAAGGCACGTTCGCGTGTTTCCGATAGGCCGCGAGAAAGGTCTGACCAATCCAGTAAGGGACTTGGCGCCGCGCAATCCCCAAGCCGCTGACTAGAGCCCGCGCCCAACGGGAGAGAGGCGCACTAATCACCTCGCCACGCCGTAGCAGGTAGTCGAGCTCGAGCCACTGAAAGTGTGGGCGCTGCTGCGCGACTTCAAACCCGTGCCCCTCGAGCATTCTCGTGAGAGTCGGCCGTTTGAAGTAGTACAGGTGGACGGATGAGAGGAAGGGCCACCGGCGTCCCAGCAAACGCGCAACCCAGCTGCCTCGATCCGGGTAGTTGATGATCAGCAGGCCTCCCGGCTTGAGCAGTTCACTGATTCGGCATACGACGCGGGCCGGATCCGGCGTGTGCTCCACGACATCCCAGAGGGTCACCACATCGAACGACCGCGGTGGATATTCGTGATCGAAGAGCTCTCCGGCACGGATGACCACACCGTAGTGACGCGATCCACACTCGGCCATCCAGCGATTCGGCTCGCAGCCCTCGACCTCCCAGCCGCGCGCCTTCGCGGCTCCGAGGAACGCCCCGGCGGCAGTGCCGACGTCGAGCAGGCGGCCTTTTTTCGGACGCAGATCCTCGATGCGGGCGAGGGCCGTGATGAACGTTCGCTGGCGCGCTTCGACTTGCGACACATATGCCGGGTCGTCGCCGTCTGCGTAGGCGGCGACGATGTCCCCGCCAGTCGGTCGGGGGCTGACGTATTCCAGACCGCACTGTCGGCACCGGACCAATCGATCGGCGAGCAGTCCGTCGCCAGACGCGCGGAACGTGCGCACGAGATCACAATGCCGTCCGGGTTCATACCGCGCTTCGTACACCGTTTCGGCATCATCAGCGCCGCAGAGATTGCAGACGACATGTTCGAGCGCGGGGGTTGGGGCCTCGAGCGCGGACGTTGCAGCACTTGTGATCATCCGAGACAGTATACAAAGATACGAGCCGGTCCGCGCGACTGATTTCAGCTAACGGACCCGCACGATGGTGACGCCGTTGCTGTCATAGCTCCGCTCGAAATAGGCCGCACCGAACTTTTCGATCCCATCGGGATAAGCGGCGCGATCCTCTTCATCAATATAGAAATACTGAATGCCTCGTTCCTTCGCGAGCTGGCGCGCTTCGCGCGGGTCGTTGGTACGGTAAATCTGCTGGACCTGCGCCGATCCTTCCGCGTATTCCCGAACCGGTAGCAGCGAGATCGGAAGCCCGGCGCTCATACGTCTCTGAGCGAACGACGGGATCAAACTCCAGTGATCGCGTCCGCGCACCATCGGCTCCATCTGGACGATGGCGTCCTCAGGCACGTGCGCCTGGACCCATGCGAATGCGGCCTGCTGGGCA
>JBBQEJ010000231.1:0-7014 GCA_038320555.1 Vicinamibacterales bacterium
CCGTATCCCGGCGGGGGCACGGGGCGAGTGGGGACCGATGCGACGCCCGGGTGGGGCCGCCGCGCACCTCGCGCGTCCCCGACTCTTGAGCCGGGGGGAGCGTGGGGCCGTCAGCGCGCGTGCTGGGCGCCCGGGGGTGACGGCGTCGATCGTGCCGCGCCCCGGGCCGCCGGTGCCCGGGTCGATGGGGGACTCCGCGCGCCGCCGGGCGCCCCGGTGGTGGCGCGGGTGCGGGCGTGCGTCAGGATCTGGTCGATCACCGGCGGCTGCGTGATGAAGGCGATGATCCGCATGGGCCCGCGGCACGTCGGACACGCGAGGGGGTCGACCTCGAAGATCTGCTGGAGGAGGGCCGCCCACCGGCCGTTAGATGTCGGCCACATCGGCGCGGAAGACGTCGAGCGCGACGGTGTCGTCCGGGAAGCTTGCCAGAAGCCGACGATCAGAGGTGACCAGCGTTTGCCTCAACCGACACGCGACGGCGATGAATTCGCAGTCGTACGCTGATCAGCCAAACTCCTTAGCAAGCGCGAGGACGTCGCGCGATGTCACGACCTGCTCGCGCATAGGTACAGGCTGGTCCTTCAGGCCGAATGATTCAGGCGTACCTTCCTTCCAACAGGTTGCGCCGCCGTGGGCCGCCTCCATCGGCTACCCGGAAAGCCATCATGAGAAATCTCCAAACTGGCATCCTCGCCATGGCTGTCGCTGCCGTCGCGGCCCTCGGCCACAGTGCGAGGAGCCAGACCCCAAGCGCGTCCAGCGGCACCGTTGCCATCGCGAGCTTCGCGCCGCTGAATTCCGATCTCTTCGTGGCGGACGCCGACGGTTCGAATCCGAAGCCGCTGCTCGCGCATCCCGCCCTCGACTATAATGCGTCGTTCTCGCCGAACGGACGATGGATCGTTTTCACCTCCGAGCGAAACGGCTCGGCAGACATTTATCGCGTGCACGCTGACGGCTCGGGACTCGAGCGGCTCACGGACCATCCGGCGTTCGATGACCAGGGCTCGCTCTCTCCCGACGGCCGGTCGCTTGTATTCGTATCAAGTCGCATTGGGCAGGCCGACCTTTGGATTCTCGATCTGAAAACGCACGCGCTTCGCAATCTCACGAACCACGTTGGCGGCGACTTCCGACCAGCATGGTCTCCCGATGGTCAGTGGATCGCGTTCTCCAGCGATCGCGATTCCAAACATCCGCGGTCTGGATTCACCAGGGTTCATTCCACCGAGATCTACGTCGTCCAGCGCGACGGCTCCGGGCTCCGACGCCTCACGACGCGTAACATGTTCGCCGGAAGCCCGTCGTGGTCGGCCGACGGCAAGCGACTAGTCATCTACGAGGCGGACATCGACCAGGTGACCAACATCGTCGCGGCGCGACGTCTGCGTGGCACCACGCAAATCGTGTCGCTCGATGTCGCGACCGGCGCGCGGCACGTGCTCACCTCGGGGCCAGGCGAGAAGTGGTCGCCACGTTGGCTGTCCGGTGAACGCATTGCGTACACGAGCGGTGGCGACACCGGCGGTCTCGACTTTGTCTCGGGTAACGCCGGCGCACGCGGCGAGTTTGGGAGCCCGAGTTGGTCACCCGATGGGCAACGCGTGGTGTTTCACCGCGAGGTGAATCATGCTTGGCCACCGCCGCAAACGGAGTGGCACAGCCGAGACCCGAGGTATCGGCTCGTGCGCACCGGTGTGTTCGCGTCATACTCGCCGACCGGCCAGCAGCTCGTGCTGAATGATGGTACGGCAGGAATATCACATAACAGTATTCTGAAAATGACCGCCGATGGATCGCACCGCGTGATCCTCGTCGGTGATTCCGTCAAAAGTGCTCTTGCCCCGGCGTGGTCCCCGCGCGGCGATCGCATCGCCTTCGCGCTGGGCCGCTTCTTCCCGGCAATCCTCGGCGCGTCGGTGGCGTCGATTGCGGCCGTCGACACGAACGGCAGTCATCTCGTGCTGCTGACCGACAGCACGCAGAATGCCGGCTTCCCGAGTTGGTCTCCCGACGGACGCCAGCTCGTCTACCGCGTCGTCCGGGATGGCCGGAGCGCGTTGATGATCGTCGACGTCGAGACGAGGGCGATCAGGCAACTGACGGACGGGACAGCGAACGACAATTCGCCCGCATGGTCGCCGCGTGGAGACCGGATCGCGTTCACGGCCAAGCGCGAAGGAGATGCCGACTACGAGGTCTACTCGATCAAGCCCGACGGCACCGACCTTCATCGCCTGACCAACGCCACGGGGAACAACTCGCACCCCGCATGGTCGCCGGACGGCGCGTGGATCGCGTTCACAAGTGCGCGCGGTGGATTCAAAGACGAGTCGGCGCTTCACCCGTTCAATCCTCAGCCGTACGGCGACATCTATGTCATGCGCGCCGACGGCTTGGATGTTCGCGCGCTCACCGATAACCAGTTCGAGGACGGCACGCCGACCTGGATTCGGTCGAGAGCGCCGTGATCTTACGGAGGATACCTCCTCGCGGATCGCGCGCGAACAAGGCAAGAATGCGCTACTTCCCCTTCATCTTTGCCACGAGTCACGCAGCGTGACCGTGCGATTGAAGACGAGTGCGCCGGGCTTCGAGTCGACCACGTCGCCGACGAAATAGGCCGTCCGCTCGAACTGATAGCGCATCCCAATCGGATCGCTCGCGACACTCGGCTCCAGCTTTGCGCCACGCATCACGACAAGCGAATCAGGATTGAGCACGCTCAGGAAATCCTGACCGTCTTCGACGTCTTCCGGATTCGGAACCGTGAACAACTTGTCGTAGAGACGCAGCTCGCAGTCGAGCGCATGCGTCGCCGACACCCAGTGAATCGTGCCCTGCACTTTCCGTCCGTCGGGCGAGTCGCCGCCTCGCGTGGCCGGATCGTATGCGATCGGGGCGGGTATGGAAGTGCCGGAGATGCGTGAGGAGCTCGGCATCGCGTCGGGCGGGCGCGCGCCGACGGCGGCCGAGCGCGCCACGCATAGAAACCACTCGGAGAGACCCGCAGGACGCGACACATCGTCGCGACCGGGAAGGCAGCCTGGTGGTCCCTCACGAACCCGTAGACCCGTCGGGGATCGTGCCGGTCTCCCGTGCGAACCAGGCCGCCGCTTTTGATAAGATGTCCCGCTCGAGCTTGAGCTGCCGATTTTCCCGACGGAGCCGCGTCATCTCCGCGGCGCTCCTCGGTCGTCACCCCCTCGGGACGCATGCCGACCTCGCGCCCGGCCTGGAGCGCCCAGTTCCGAATCGTCTGGGCGCTCGGCTCAAACTCTTTCGCGAGCGACTCGGGGGTGCGGCCGGCGTGGACCAGGGCGGTCAGCTACTGGCGAAACTCGGGTGGATACTGTCGTCGTGCCATGGAAGATCCCTCCATCCCAAATGGTGGGGTCTCCACGAAACCGGGCCAAGTTCAATCGGGTGGGCACGAATGGTTTCGCTGAAATCAATGCTTTCTGGTAGGCTGTTTCCAACCGCCTCATCGACATCCTGATTGTAATAGACCATCCCACCGGTCACCTGTTTCCATTTTGCCAGATCGATGATGCTGATCGGGGCTTGATTCGAGATTCTCCAGCGGATGGTGTTCTGCTGGGGCGTGTCGTCGGCCGAATCCTTGGGCAGCCCTGCCACGTCCCACGCGCGTTCGATCTCGATTGGCCGGTTCCGGAGCGCTTGTTGACGGGGCCTCATGGTCTTGATAAATCCAGAGACGCCATCCTGCGTGTACGGTGGGAAGGATCCAGTCAGTATCAGTTTCTTGACATGGTCCGGATATTTCTGGTAGTACGACAACGCGAGAAGGGCGCCAAATGAATGTCCGAAAAGGGTGAGTTGTTCTTGACCAGTAGACTGTCTCAGGACTTCCAGATCTTCGACCAGCTTGTCGATCGTAATGGATGACACATCCTCAGCTTTGACCGGAGAGAGCAGGCTGCCACGCTGGTCGAACAGGATGAACCTGTTGTTGTTGACGTGCGGGCGGAGCGCATCGACGATGTAGTTGAAGTCGTTGCCCGGGCCTCCATGCAGAAAAATCACGGGATCGCCCTGGCCGAGTTCTGTGACGTATATCCTTGCGTTCGTGTCTGCGGTCGTGAAGTACCACACGTTTTGCTGCAGAGCGGAAAGGATATCGTAAGCTTCCCCGTCAAGGATACAAATCGTAGGTAGACGATCACGCCGCGATAGGCCTCGGTAGAAAGTGGAGAGGCGGCACGCCGCCGAGACTGTCGTGCGGCCGCTTCGTGTTGTAAATGGCGCGCCATTCTTCGGTGACCTGGCGGACGTCCGCGAGGGACTGGAAGACCCACGCATTGAGGACTTCTGTGCGGTACGTCCGATTGAAGCGCTCGATGAAGGCGTTCTGATTGGGTTTGCCCGGCGCGATGTGCTGCAGCCGGATGCCCGCCTCGGTACACCACGTGGCCAGCGCCTCGGCGATAAACTCCGGCCCATTGTCGCAGCGCAGCGCCGCAGGGGCGCCATGCATGGCGACCAGTTGCGCCAGCACCTCGACCACGCGGACACTGGGCAGCGAGGTGGCTACCTCGATCGCCAGCGCCTCGCGATTGCCTTCGTCGAGCACGTTGAGCGTGCGGTACGTCCGACCGTCGTACAGGGTGTCACCCATGAAATCGAGCGCCCACGTCCGATTCAGCACCGGGGGCGCCTCCAGGGCCAGCGGGGGCCGGGTGAGGATCCGCTTCGCCCGGCGGCGCGGCAGATTCAGCTTGAGCGCGCAGTAGACGCGGTAGATGCGCTTGCGATTCCAGCCGTGCGTGGCGTGCAGCACCGCCGCGTACTTCCAGACTCCCCACCGGTCGTGCGCCGTCGCGAGCGCCAGCAGCGCCGCGATGACCGGCTCATCGCGATCGGTCCGATCCGTGGGCGGGCGATACCACGCCGTCCGCGAGCATCCGGCAATCCCACAGGCCTGACCGATCGCGAGGTGATGATCGGTGACCAGGATCGCCGCGAGGGCCCGTCGCGCGGACCGCGTTACAGTTGTCGGCTGAGCACGTCCTTGATGGCGGCGTTTTCCAGCGCGAGCTCGGCGTACAAGCGCTTGAGCTTGGCATTCTCCTGTTCCAGCGCCTTCAGCCGCTGCAGCTCCGACAGACTGCTGCCGCCATACCGCTGCTTCCACAGAAAGTACGTCTGCCGGCTGATGGCGTGTTTGCGGAGTAACTCCACGACCGGCACCCCCGCCTCGCCCTCCTGCAGCACGGCCACGATCTGCGCATCGGTGAATCGCGACTTCCTCATGTCCCCTCCGGGCGACGAGAAAGTCTAATTTACGCTGTATCCTCGCAGGGGAAGCTTACGCAAGGGCAGATCAAAGCTGTCAATTCTCATATACGCAAGTTGAACGGGCCCGACGGCAATGACCCTGACAACCGGAGCAAGTGGAAACGCGATATCCAGAAGGCCTTCCGTGTCGCCAGAACTCGCCTCGAACGGCTTTCCGGAAAGTTAAGGGAGGAGTGGCAGGGAACGCTCGACAACCTGCAACGGGACGTTGACCACCTTCGATAGGACTGCGATGACGGAGGAAAGCGAGTGGGACGATGCGATTTCTGTAAACGTTGCTCAGACGATCGCGATCCGCGCTTGGTTAGATAAGCTCGGGTTTCGCGAGAGCGCGCCGGAAGAGAATTTCGCTGTCGACCTGGCCGACATCCTGGCTGCAGCGTCCGAAATCGAGAGGCAGCTAAAACTCGTCCTCGTGTTGGACCCGCGCAATCCTGAGGAGGCTAACCGGGCACTTCTGCATCTAGGCATAATGGACGCTCATCTGTTCACCGAGCTAAAAGGCCACTTGGCAACTCTGGAGCTTGAATGGGCCGCTTTCTTGGAGCGCGTCGCCGATTTCGCGCCGGACGACGCTGAATAACCACTCGCGGCTCCGCGAGCGGCGCGTGTTCGATGGCTCCGGACGTCTGCGTACGGTGAGCGTGTCCTCCGATGCATGCAAATGCGGTCGCCGGAGTTAAACATCGCGGAGGAACATCTCGACAGAATTGGCGGGCTTGGGCCTGATGATCCGGATCCGAGCGGTAAGAAGCGAGATTGGCTGAACCACGCGCGGAACCATCTCAACAACGCTCGCAAATACGTCGGGCGTGCCTTAGGCAAGACCGCGGATGAGCTCGTGCGCCGGATCGTTCAAGTAGCTGAGCGCATCGATGAACTTGCAAAGTGAGGACACGTATGACTGACGTCCCAGCGGTTAACGAAGCCGTGGCACTGGCGCGCGGCCTTGAGGAATGGGCACGCCGAACTGGCAACTCTCGTGCAGTTCTGGTCGTTTCGGATATGACCGATATTTACTGCGCCGCGCGCCAATACATGAAGCATATCGATAGCCTAATCGCGCAAGAACCTGGTCCTGAGAATGCGCGGTTACTGGTAGGAATTCAGGGCTGGCTTTACGGAGAGCTCGACGACCACTTGCGCGGCTTGAAAGACCCGCTGAATGAGCTCATCGACGATTTATACGATCATTGGCCTGAGGAGTAGCTGAGCCAGGTATCGACTGGCTGCAGAGCGTTCTACACTCACGAGGCTGAAACGGCGGGGCGCGTCCAGCCCTGCGGCTCTGCTTAGACGCATTGCCGCAGGACGCCCCCGTCGCCCCCGTCCCCCCGGTGCCGCCCCCCAAACCCCCGACTAGTATCCCCTGCCCGCCGCCCCGTCCACGTCCTACCCGATGGCGTATGCCCAAACGCGATTTCCTCGCTATTCCCGATTTCACCCGCCCGGAGCTCGTCGCGCTGCTGGCCCTGGCCGCGCGGATGAAGGACGGCAGCTACGCCGAAAAGCCGCTCGCCGGGAAGACGCTCGGGATGATCTTTGCCAAGAGCTCGACCCGGACCCGCGTCTCCTTTGAGGTCGGGACGTACCAGCTCGGCGGCCACGCTCTCTTCCTCTCCTCCCGCGACATCCAGCTCGGCCGCGGCGAGCCGATCCGCGACACGGCGCGCGTCCTGTCCCGCTACCTCG
>JBBQEJ010000232.1:0-6919 GCA_038320555.1 Vicinamibacterales bacterium
GGTTTGGCACCTCGATGTCGGCTCATCGCATCCTGGAGCTGTAGCAGGTTCCAAGGGTCCGGCTGTTCGCCGGTTAAAGCGGTACGTGAGCTGGGTTTAGAACGTCGCGAGACAGTTCGGTCCCTATCTGTCATGGGCGCAGGAGATTTGAGTGGGGCTGTCCTTAGTACGAGAGGACCGGGATGGACGGACCTCTAGTGTATCGGTTATCGCGCCAGCGGTAGTGCCGAGTAGCTACGTCCGGAAGGGAGAAACGCTGAAGGCATCTAAGCGTGAAACCCTCCACAAGATGAGATCTCCCGAGCCGTAAGGCTCCTAAAGGCTCCTGGAAGATTACCAGGTGATAGGTCGGGTGTGGAAGGCCAGCGATGGCTGAAGCTAACCGATACTAATCAGCCGTGAGGCTTGACCATTATTTTTTCGAACAGTGCACGCACTGCGAGTGACACGTGGGACGAAGAACTACCGTTTGCAGGATATTTAATTGGAAGCTTCCAGTTCCCAGCTTCCAGTTTCCAGCCATAAAGGTGGCGGCCTCCGGGCGCATCTTTCACTGGAGACTTGGGAACCGGAAACTGGTAACTGAGTTCTTTGACATTGTCTGGGACGATCCGCCTACGCCGCTTCGTGGCTCCGGCGCGACACGCCCCGCAGTATGTGCGGGTCGCAGCCGCGACGAACGCCGTCAGGCGCGAAGGCGGGACCCCAGGCAGCAATTTCTTAAGTTTCCCGGTGGTCATAGGAGAGGGGTCACACCCGTTCCCATTCCGAACACGGAAGTTAAGCTCTCTACCGCCGATGGTACTGCATGGGTAACTGTGTGGGAGAGTAGGTCACTGCCGGGATTATTTCCTCAAGGGCCGCTGTAACAAGCGGCCCTTTCTCTTGTACGGCAGTCTGCGTGCCACACAGTTACCCTGCTACGCCGGCGCGTCCTTCGGGCGGCGCAGCGATGCGGGAAGAAGCGCGTCGATCTCGTCCTCCGAGTATCCGCTCTTACCCGTGCCCGACAAGGCCTTCCGTGCGATGTCGTAGGTCTGACGATCGGCGGGCGGGGCATGCTCGAAGCACGCGCGGGCTTCTTCCACCAGCGCGTCCCGCCGCTGCGCAATCGCGGGAGCATCCAGCAACTGGTCGTGCACTTCCGCCAGCAGTGCGCGGTACCGTTCAGTGAGCAGCCAGAACCGCGCCGCGCTCGAGCGGTGCCCGTAGATCCGCGGCTCGAGATCCAGGGCGACGTAGACCGCGAATCCGACGAATCCCACGACGGTGACCGCGGTCGCGGCGATCTGAAACGCGCGGCCGTATTCAAGCGCGACGAAGCCGAGCACCGACGCCAGCGCCAGCAGCGCCACCAGGGAGATCTTCACGTACCAACTCCACCGTGCGAGCCGGGCTGCCGCGTCTGCGTGCCTCTCGTACGCTCCCGCGACCGTCGCAAAGCTCAGACGAATGTGGTCGACGACGCTCAATTGAAACATGTGAGCTCCAGAAGATGGTGTGCGCCCGCTCTTGCAAACCGAGCGCCCCTCGAAACCCCTTCCGGGCGCCGTACCGCTCAGGTCCAGCCGTACTGAGCCACTACAGAGCCGGAATTTTTGGGATAGTGCGGAGGTGGTCGGGGAACAATCGACGGCTCCTGCGGTCAAAACGGCACTTACCCGGATCTGCACGGTTTGGCGCGGCGCCGAGCGGATCATCGTGCTGGGCCGGCACGCCGACCGGATCGCCCTGGCGCGCGACTTCGGCGCGACCGATGTGGTCAGCGAGCGCGGCGACGCGGCTGTCGAGCGCTAAGGAGAAACTACTTTCTCGGCGCGAGCGAATCGATCGGTCCCTGGCGCAATCGAACCGCCGTCACGGCGCCGCTTGCGTCCTTCTGGAATTCCAGCGTTGCTTCGACAACCTTGTAAAAGAACAGCGTCTCTGACTCCGCGAAGATCGGAAATGCGGGCTGACCGGTCAGCTGCGCCATCAGCTGATTGCCGTCGAGCGTGACTGACAGCTCGGCGTTGGAGGGCATCTGATACATGCCGACGTAGCGAGCCAGAGTGCTCGGCGGCACCGTCGTTTCCTTGTGCTGCGGCGGCTCAGCAACGGTGGCGCTGGTGCGCGGAACTTTGCGTTCGCGGCCGTTCTGGTACATCACCGCGTGCGTGACCGCCCCGCTCGCATCCGTGAAGAACTCGATCTGCGCGTCGACGACCTTCAGGAAGAACTTCGTCTCCGACTCCGCGAAGATGGGAAATTGCTGCTGACCGGGCAGCTGCGTCGTCAGATGATCGCCGGCGAGCCTGATCAGCATGTGGGCGCCTGGCGCGAGCTCGTAGCTTCCGACATACTTCGAGAGCGTCGTCACCGGCAGCGCGATCTCCTTCCGCTCGGACGTCGTCTGTACAACGCCGCCGTGCGCCAGATCGGCCAGCTTCGTGGCGATCTGGGTCGGCGTCTGGCCGTTGATGTTGGCCAGCACGGCCACCGTCAACTTGTCGTCGGGGTAGTACGCCAGGAACGTGTTGAACCCGTCGATGCCGCCGCCGTGCTGAACCACTTTTCGGCCGCTCGCGGTCTGCACCGTCACCCCGAGCGCGTAGTCGCTCTTGAACGGCGTTGTCATCTTCGCGAGCGACGCGGCCGAGATCAGCTTGCCGCCGAACAAGCCTTGCTCCCAGCGGAGCGGCGATGACGCACATCGCGATCGCCGCGGGGATCGATGGCAAAGTCGTCGGCTGGATGGAGCACGTCACCGACGAGCAGTACCAGGCGAGATGAATCGACGACGCCATCGCCACACGTCGTCAGGTGCGGAGGAACTGGCGAAGAAGATTCAACGCGCGACTGGACAGCGTGCCGCACGGCCGCGTGCAAAGATGAAGGAATGACGACGATGACCTGTTCCGGTAAAAGACAGGTGAAGGGTACAATGCCAGCCGAACGCGTCGTCGGCGCGCCGCCAGGCTTGGAGGTCACATGATTCGAACGGTCATTGCTGGTACGGTCCTCATCGCGGGGCTGCTCACTTCTTCCGTCGTTGCCGCTGGTCAAGCCGCCGGTGCCGCGCAGCCGGCCGCTACGGTGACCCCGGCGGATGCTGCGCCGTTCATCGGGGATTGGACCCTGGACCTGCAGGGACCGAATGGCCCCGGCACGTTCGGGCTGACGGTCAAGGTAGAGAAGGACACGGTCGTCGCAGAGATCACGGGCGAGACGACGGCGATGCAGCCGATCACGGATGTCACCAAGGCCGACAAGAGTCTCGTCCTGAGCTACTCGTTCAATTACGAGGGCAATGCCGTCGACGCGGTCGTCCAGTTGACACCGGCGGCCGAGGGCAAGATGAACGCGCAGATCACGTTCGCCGGCGGCGCGTACATCATGACAGGCAACGCGACCAAGAAGGAGAAGGCGGAGTAGGGGAGCTCCGCGGCAACCTGGCTCCTACTCCCGCCTGACCTCGCGTGCCGGTTTGTCGTCACGCAGCGCGATGAAGTTCGTGTGGCGCAGGTGACTTTCGCCCGTCCATTCCAGGAATTCGATCTGCGCGACCAGCACCGGCTCGAGCCACCGGCAGTCCTTCATCTTCGCTGCCGTCAGGCCCGCACCCCATCGGCCGCTTTTCGCTTCCGGCAGGTTCACGAACGGGCAATCCTTGATCTCCAGGCCGCGGAATTTCTTGAATAGTTGCTCCCGGGCGACCGGCGTGAATCCGTTCCGGGTGCGTGCGGCGTAGATCAGACTGTCGCCCTCGTAGTATCCGAAGACGATCGCATCGAACGTCTTCGTCCCGGACGTGTAGCCGCCAATCACGAAGTCCTGCGCGCGGTTGACACGCATTTTCTGCCAGGCTCCAGACCGCAGACCTGCCTCGTACCGGCTGTCGAGACGCTTGGCCACCAGGCCTTCGAGTCCCTGGGCCTTTACGGACTCAATGAGCACGGGCAAACTTGCATCCAGTGGCGCGGCGTATCGGACTGGTTCACCGAGCTTTGGCAGGATCTTCTTCTCCAGGATCTCGCGGCGCTTCTCCAGTGGCTCGCGCATCAGATCGCGACCGGCCAGGACCATCACATCGAACACGAAGTACAGCACCGGCGCCTTCGATGAACCGTAGTTCTGGAGGATGTTGAATGACGGGCGCCCCTCGTCATCGAGCGCGATCACCTCGCCGTCGATGACCGTTTCGTCCGGAAGTTTTGCCAGACCCTTCATGACGCTGGAATACCGAATACTGAAGTCGTTGTCGTTGCGCGAACGCAGGTGGATCTTGCCGCCGGTCTTGAACGCGATGGCCCTGTAGCCGTCGAATTTCAACTGGTATTCCCAGCGGCCGCCGTCATTCGGGAGGGTATCCGTACGCAGCAACAGCATCGGATCGATGAAGCGGCCCTTCGCCTTCGCAGCCATCACGGCGAGTCTAGCTTGATCGAACGCAACAGGGCGGCGCGTCAGACCTGCAGGCCGATCGCGAACGGTGCGCTGAAGCCCTTGGCCGTCTCACTCACGGTGAGCATGAGCTGCTGGCCGCCGTTGCGGTAGATGCCGTCGCCGCTGTTCCGCAGCCGCTTCAACCCTTTAACTGCATACGGGTCTCGCGCATGCACGCGGTCGGTCAGCGCGTCGTCGAAGTAAAGCTGTGACGCGAATTCGTGCCCGCGCGGGGCGGCGGGTTCGGTGCGAATCTTGAAGTGAATGTGCACGGCGCGGGCGGGGTACCAGCCCGGGTAGACCGTCGTGAAGCGCGCCACGCCGGCGGCGTCGGTCATTTGGTGGCCGCGGAGAAACTTCTGGCCGACGGTGTTGAACGAGCGGTCGGTGACGTCCGAGTACACGCCAAGCGCATCGCACTGCCACACGTCGACTTGTGCGCCCGAAAGAGGCGTGCAGGCGTTGCTGCCAACTTTCGACACGGCCAATGACAGTTCCAGGATTGCACCAGGCTTGACCTGGTTGGTCACTGGATCGAGACGGATGTCCGACCGCAACAACCGTTCGTCGACGAAATAGGGTCCTTCTGTTTGTGCTGGCCGCACCACGCACGCCGGCATGGCGGGCTGCTGCGCAGAAGCCGCCCGGCCGAACATGACAATGGCTCCCGCGCCGGACGCGCTCAGGATCTCCAGCATCTCCCGACGACCCAGTAACCTGCCGACTTGAACATCGTCACGGTCCATGGTCACCTCGTTGTCTCAGTATCCTATTCCTGATTTCCGGTGGCCGGCTGTGACGTTACTGTGACGTGACTGAATCGATCCCGCGAGATCTCAACGTTGTGTCCGGAACTGAACCGACTATTCGGCACGCAGCGCGTCGACCGGGTTGACCGACGCGGCGCGGCGGGCCGGGATGTAGCTGGCGAGCAGCGCTGACATACCAAGCACGGTGGCGACAGCGGCCAGGGTCGGCACATCCCACGCGCGGACGCCAAACAGCAGACCGCGAATTAGGGTGGCGGCAGCAATCGAGCTCACGAGGCCTATGGCAATGCCGGCGCCAATCAGCCACCCGGCCTCTCCGAAAATCAGCCGGTAGACCGAGCTCCGCCGCGCACCGAGCGCCATGCGGACGCCGATCTCACGAGTTCTCTGGCTCACCGAGTAGGCCACCACGCCGTAGAGTCCCACGACCACCATGACCCATGCGAGCGTGGCGAAGCCGCCCACGAGAGCGGCTGAAGAACGACGGACATACGCCGGCTGCGAATCGTTGACGGCCTGCGTCATGCCCGTTCCCCCAAACGTCGAGATGCCCGGGTCGATCTCGTGGATCGCCGTCGTCAACGCCGGGAGCAACGACTGCTCTGCCTGCCACGTGCGAACGGCGACAGTGAAGCCACTGGTCGGATCCTGATCAAAGGCCACGTACATCGTCGGCGGCGTCGCAGTGTCGAGCGCGCTTTCCTTGATGTCGTCGACGATGCCGACGACTTCCATCGGCGCCTGCGGGGATGCGGAAACGTAGAGGAGCTGTTTGCCGACGGCAGTTTCCCCAGCGAAGTGTTGCCGGGCGAGTGCCTGATTGATGATCACCACCGGAGGCGTCGACCCGTCGTCCTGACCGCTGAAGTACGGCCACGCAGCAAGCGGGCTTCGAGCGTCGTGAAATACCCGGCACTGACCTCCCGGTACTGCACTTCGTTGTGTTCTCCATTAAAGGGCCTGCCCACGACCCTGATCCACATCGTGTTGCCCTGCATCAGCGGCGGCCTGCTCGAAATGGCAGCGGACCTGACACCGGGCAGAATGGCCACGCGGCTGAGAATCTCGCGCGCGAGTGCCACGGTTTGGGAGTCCTTGGCATACGTGTCGGGCGCCGCGACATTGAGTGTCGTCAGGTGATCGGCTCGAAAGCCGAGATCCACATTGAGCAGATGGTAGAGGCTCCTGCCGAGCAATCCGGCGCCTACCAGCAGCACCACGGCAATGGCCAGTTCGAGCACAACAAGTTTGGAGCCGAGGCGCCGCCACGTCGTGCCCGCCGAGCCCCGACTTCCTTCGGCGAGGCCTTCGCCGCTCTTCGACAACGATAGCTGCAGCAAGGGCGTGACGGCGAACAGCAATGCGGCCACACAGGCAATCACTGCTGCAAAAGCCGCGACGGGTGCATTCAAGCCGAGGTGATCCAGAAAGGGCATGCGCGCCGCAATGTTGGCGGGAATGAGGCTGGTCAGCAGCTGCATGGCCCAAGAGGCGGACGCGAGGCCGAGCGCGCTGCCGGCTGCCACCAGCACGAGTCCCTCCGCTACAAACTGGCGGACGACCCGCGCCGCCGATGCGCCAAGCGCACGGCGGACCGCGATCTCGCGCTTGCGGCTCTCGGAGCGAACCAGCAGCAGGCTCGCGACGTTCACGCTCGCGATGAGCAGCAGCAGGCCCGCGCCGGTCAGGAGCATGAGCAGGATGGGACGGATGTTGCCGACGAT
>JBBQEJ010000233.1:0-6874 GCA_038320555.1 Vicinamibacterales bacterium
TGTTCAGCCGCCGGTCCTTGCGGAACGTCGCCTTCGCGTACCGAGCGTAGCGAGTTCGCTCGCGCTTGCCGCCGGCGGCGGAGTTCCATTCGCCCCGCTCGACGGACTTGCGCAGCCCCTTCTCGTCGGATTCAATCTTCACCGTCGGACCTCCAGACCCGGCCACAACGTGTGCCTGCAAGGCACACGTTGGCATCGGCCCCAGTGTGCCCAAACGCGGTCCGACGACCATCATCCGGCAGCCAACGCCAACCAAGCTTCCAATAAAAAACGGGCTGAAATCTCGAAGATTCCGGCCCGTTTTGTGATTCCTGGCGGCCTTAGCAATCCGCCGCCTTTAGCCTCTCGGCCACCTCACCGCAACTGTAAGTATACGGCACGCAAGCACTTGCCCGAATCGCATTTTCTTGCGCTCCCTATAACGGTTTTTTAAACCGTCGCGTTCGTCGAATTCGACCGGAAAATCGCCTGATTGCACAATGAGAGACCCAAGGACTTTGGGCACACTCTTGAGGAGGCATTGAGAATCCAGGGCGCCGTGATGGCGCGCGTCGTGCGTCGTGGCGGTTCTCAAATGTCGCAGCATGCGTGCCGATGATCGCCCCGGCGCCGGTTCCGAACCGACGGCGGCCGCTGCAGTAAAGCTGCGGCTGACGCGTCAGGTCGTTAATCTGTCTATTGCCCTAGACACATCAGGCGGCTGTCGGCTATCCTGATCGGGTGACCGCGAAGGACCTTCGGCGCATCCTGAGGTCCTTCGGTTGCGTCGAGAGCCGGCAACGGGGCTCGCATCTGCGCATCGAGTGCAGCCGGTGTGTGACGACCGTACCAGTTCATGCGGGCGAAGACATCGGGCCTGGTCTGCTGCGCCGCATTGAGCGCGACTTGGAGCCGTGCCTCGGAAAGGGATGGTTGAAGAAGCCGTGAAGTCTTATCGCGTGGCCTACGAGCGAGACGAGTCGGGCTGGTGGCTGGCCTCCGTACGCGGGGTACGCGGCTGCCACACGCAGGGTCGCACCGTCGACGAGGCCCGACGCCGCATCCGAGAGGCGCTGGAGCTGTTCGTCGACGATGCCCGCAAGGCCCCCATTGTGGACGACGTGAAGCTGCCGAGTGCCGCGACAAGGGCGATTCGGGCTTACGCGAGTCTTCGCAAGAAGGCCGACGAAGAAGACCAACGTGCAGCCCGAGCGGCTCGACGCGCCGTCCGGGTCTTGCGAACCGGAAAACTGAAGATGAGCGCGCGCGATGCAGCTCGTCTCCTGGGACTGTCGCATCAGCGCACGCAAGAAGAAGGAAGCCGATAGAGTCGCGAGCGACGCCGAGTTCAGGCTGGCATCAACACCCCCAGACTCTCACACGCTCGCGTCAGCTCCTCTCTGAAGGCGTGGCGACGCCAGTACTGCTGGCGGAGGTCCATAGCCCATCTCAGGAGCGGGGCCACGCGCTTCTTAGGCGCATACGCGATGCACGACGCGACGAGCAACGCGGCGTGGCCGTAGTGCTGCCGCCTGGAGTTGCCAAGGATCCCGTAATGTCCAAACACCCGCTCGGTGGCCGATCCCACGATCCAGGCCGCGACGCAGTACGTACTCCGCGTGACTGCGGTCCCCGATGCAGCATTGGACGTGCCATCACTCGGGGCCGGCTGCACAGATCGATCAATCCGCAATGAAAGCGAAGGGCGCCGGCGACGTCGGCGGCGTTGGTATGCGCGGGCCGGACGCTCGTGCGGTCGCCTATGCGGCGGTTCGGTGATAGTACTTCAACATGCCTCCCAGCCCGGGGACGACAGGCGATCGGTAGGTCTCTGCGCGCCGCTGCCGCGATGGGAAAAAGCAGCTGGTTGCTAAGGCCCTGATGATTCCGCTCATAATGGGTGCGGCCGCGAGTTTCAACCATCCGCGCATCCTGAGAAGACTGAGCATCCCGGCGACGAGACCAGCGGTCAGGAAACCAAGGCACGAGACCGTGAGAAAGGCGAGCCGCAGAGGAGGCAATTCGCGGACGTCCGTTTGAAAGCTGAAACCACACGGCCCACAGGGCGACAGCCACCAGCAGCGCGGCGGCGACCTTCCGCAGGGCGTAGTGTCCGAGAACTCGATCGAGAACAAGGCAACGCCCGACCTGGACCAACTGTGGCGCGACGCGAAGCGTCTCGGTTTCGATCAGCCGTCGGTCCGCGCGTTTGATACCCTCCGCCCATGAATCCGCTCTCACACCCGCTCCGGTTTCTCCAGGTGGCCGTGGCCGGCTATCTCACGCGCTGGGGCGGCGGTGTGCGCATTCGTGTTGTGTGCGTGGTCGCGGTCGGATGGGTGGTTTCCGATTGGAGGAGAAGGCTGGCAGCTCATCACCGATCCGCTGGCCAGCGCGTTCCTGGCCGCGCCGGCCGCGTTCGTGATCTCGGCCGGCCTGCTCCGCTGGAAGAGTTGAGCGATCCGCCCCGAAGTATGGCGCGCCAGTCGGCGGCCTATTCGGCCCCGCGGCGGCGCATGCCCCTCAACAGCCGCATGATCTCGTTCCCGCCGCGGCCGAAGTGATCGTAGAGCCGCTTGTACTCGCGGTACAGCAAATCGTACGTCTGCCGGTTGGCTTCAACCGGCTGATACACCTGCGCGGGTGGCGGCGCCATTTTTGCCACCGCTGTTCCGAGGGAATCATGCCCGCCGGCCGCGGGTCCCGCGGCCACCGCTCCCAGCATCGCGGCGCCCAACGCCGATGCCTGCGGGGCGCCGGCGACCGAAATCGAGCGGCCGGTCACGTCGGCATAGACCTGCATCAGCATGGCGTTGCGGGTCAGCCCCCCACCAGCCACGATTGACGACACCGGCAGCTGCTGGTCGGTAAACGACTCGACGATCGCTCGCGTGCCGAACGCCGTGGCTTCAACCAGCGCGTGGAAGATTTCCTCCGCCCGTGTGCTGAGCGTCGCGCCGACGATCAGACCGCTCAAGTCGGATCGCCCGAGCGTCGAGCGATTGCCCTGCCACCAGTCGAGGACGAGCAAGCCACTGCTGCCAGGGCCGAAGCCTTCGGCTTTCGAGGTGAGCAGCGCCTGAACCGAGACGTCGCGCTCGGAGGCTTCGGCGTGATACGCCGGAGGCACCGCGTGGTGCGCGAACCAGGCGAACAGATCGCCGACCGCCGCCTGCCCCGATTCGTACGCGAAATAGCCCGGGACGATGCCGTCTTCGACGACGCCGGCCATGCCTTCGACCGGGCGCTCCGCCTTCGCCATCAGCAGGTGGCAGGTGGAGGTGCCCATCATCATGACGAATGTACCCGGCCCCGCCACGCCGCCGCCGAGCACCGCGGCGTGCGCGTCGATGATAGGTGCCGCAACCGCGACCTGGCGATCCAGGCGGAGGCACCCGGCCCATTCTGGGGTGAGCGTTCCGACGCTGGTGCCCGGCGACACGACCGGCGCCGCAGTCCTGGTCGAGTACAGGTCCTCGAACCCGGGCCTCACTTCGGCGAGGTAGTCGCGGCCGGGATGTCCTTCCTGCTTGTGCCACGTGCCCTTGTAACCGGCGGCGCAGGCGTTGCGCGCCAGGACGCCGGTCAGGCGCCACACCACCCAGTCGGCCCCCTCGATGAAACGATCCGCCGCCGCGTAGACGCGCGGCGCCTCCTCGGCGATCTCCAGCGCCTTCGGCAGAAGCCACTCCGACGAGATGCGTCCGCCGTATCGCGGCAGCCATCGCTCGCCGCGGGAGGCGGCCACTGCCGTGATCCGGTCGGCCTGAGCCTGTGCGCCGTGATGCTTCCAGAGCTTCGGCCAGGCGTGGCGTTCGCCCTTGAAAGTCTCGAGCTCGCAGAGCGGCGTCGCATCGGCGGTCGTTGGCAGCACCGTGCACGACGTGAAGTCGATCCCGATGCCGACAACCTCAGAGCGTTCGACCCGTGAGGCCGCCCGCTCCAGCACGGCGGCGATCGTCCGTTCCAGGCCGGTCAGCCAGTCCGCCGGATTCTGCAGCGCCCAGTCGGGGGGCAGCCGCTCGCCGGTGCCAGGCAGGCGCTCATCGATCACGGCGCCCGCATAGGCCTCGACCGCGGTCGCGACCGCCTCGCCCGTCGCGACGTCCACCAGCAACGCTCGAACCGATTCCGTGCCGAAGTCGAGTCCAATCGTGTAAGTGCTCATCGTGTGTGTCGCCAATCAAAGGGGCTACGGATAACACCGGTCGCTCCGCCGCCGTGGCGACCGCTTCGCCGCTTGCGACGTCTACCAGCAGAGCCCGAACCGATTCAGTGCCGAAGTCGAGTCCCATCGCGTAGGTGCTCATCGTCTGTGTCGCTGACCAAAGGGCCACGGATAAAACCCTGGCCGCTCCGCTGACCACCCGCGCGACGCGCGGGTGACGCGGCCCACGCCGTTCCGCCGGGCCGCGCTCAGCGGAACGGCACGCAGATCCGGATCGGTGTCCGTCCGTGTTCGTCCGCGGCCGGGTAGAACGGTGTTGGTCCGGGTTCGTCTGCGGCCGTGGAACGGTGTTCATCCGTTAGCGCAGCACGCGGCAGTCGATGTCCAGCACGCGGCACAGCTGCTGGAGCTCGGCGACCCATGTGCCATATACGCCGTGGATGTGGTTGCAGTGGAAGTTCGCGATGAAGGTCTCCACACTGCAGTCGAACTTGGCGAACGCGTGCGGCCAGTTGTCCTGACTGATCGCGGCGATCTCATGGCTGCGCGTGCCGAAATCGACGAACTCGGCCGGGACGACGTTCATCACGTACCGGCCGTCGTGCCTGGTGAGGCGCGCGAGCGTCACCCGTCCGGGGGCGGCGATGTGGTACACGGCGGCGCCGCCGGCGGGGAAGTAGAAGCCCTGCGGGCGGAATTCCGTGCGCGCGAGGTTCACCGCCGGATCGGTGCTCTGCCCGGCGAAGTACGTCGCGTGCTCGCCGCTGTTGCACAGATCCCACACGCCAAGATCCGCGTGGTGATGCCTGACGTCGGCAAAGAGCACGGGCGTTCCCGTCAGGTGTTTGAACACCTGCATGGTCAATGCGGCGTCCGAGTCGGCTTCGGTGGAGCAGACGATGGAGGGCTTCGCGACGCCGTCCGGACCGTAGGGATCGTTCAGGAAAGCTTCCGCCACGTCCGCCGTGGCGAAATGTTCTGTCAGCTCGCGCTGTCCCTTGATGCCGCACAGGTCGTACTTGAACTCCTCGATGAGATCGACTGCCGCATAGTACAGGGCCAGCTGGCGGCGCAAGAGATCTTCGGTGAGCCTGAACGCGGCATCCGGCGCCGTCCAGTGAATCCGTCCGACCGTCTTCTTCAGATACTCCAGGGCCGGACGAACTCGGGTACCCCCCGCCAACTCCTGCTCGGCACGGCGCACGAGCTCGAACTGGTCCACGTGATCGACGTCGATGCCGAACTGTTTCATCCACTGGGCGGGATCGATGACCGTGGTATCGATGCCGAGCGATCGACCGCCGATGAGGCAGTAGGTGAGTCCCCGCAACCGGCGGGCCGCCGCGACCGCGACGATGTGGGATCGCAGGCGCGCGAGCACCGCGTCGTCGGCGATGTCCCCGAAACTCTTCGTGAACGCAATACCGGCCTGGTCGAGCGATCCGGAATTGGCCAGCATCCCGACGAGTCCCGGATACTGGGGGTTCACGTTCGAGAACATGACGATCGGCTGGGGACAGAACTGGGCGGCCACGCGCGCGTACTGCGGCCAGGCCCAGACCGAGAAGTTGAAGACGACGACGTCCACTTCTGCGGCCGTCATGCGGCGGCCGTTGCGGACCGCGATGTCGTTCTGCCAGATGACCTCGTCGCCCGCGACCACGTCGAAGCCGCTCTCTTCCAGCCGTCCCACGAGCTGTTCCCGGAATTGACGATTTACCGGCTCGAGCGGACCTTGGAGATACCTGCGGCCGTCTCCGAAATCGAGGACGCCGACGCGGAGCTTCCGTTCCTGCAGATGTTCGAGCACGGGAACCTCACCAATGAAGCTTCCAGCTGCCAGCTTCCAGCAATCAACTACGAGCTTCCAGCTGACAGCACTTCCAGTACGGCTGGCAGTTCCGTTACCGTCCGGAGGCGCTGGAAGCCGGCAGCTGGGAGCTGGCAGCTTGCATTATCCACGCCTCGTTGAAGTGCGCGTGCTTGATGGCCTTTCGCGGCAGGCGCTTTTCCGCGTCCGGCGTCACCGATGCGGACGGCGCGAAATAGCTGTAGGTCGCGTGAAGCGTGCCGTCGGCGGCCTGCATGATCGAGGGATAGTGATACTGCCCCAGCCGCTGCTCGTCGGAGGACTCGGGGTCGCGCTCGAGGTGGCGGGTCCACCGCCACGTGCGCCCCTCGTCTTCCGAGAGTGACACCGCCAGGCTGTACCGGCCGCGCTCGAGATCGTTGTAGATGAGCGCCCACTTGCCGCTCTTGAGGACCAGCACTTCCGCGCCGGAGCCGGGGTTTGGCAGGTCGGTGTCTTCGACCTGGCTCCAGGTCTCGCCGCGATCGCTCGAGCGGCTGATCATCAGGCGCTTGGGCGGGGGACCGTTGTCGCGCATGTAGGCGACGAGAGTTCCATCCGTTCTCTTCGCGAGGGACGGTTGAATGTTGCCCAGACCCACGAGCGGCGTGCTCGTTTTCCAGGTTCCGCCCCAGTCGTCGGAGATGGCCATGAGCGAGAAGCTGAAGCCGTCGGAGTACAGGGGCACGATGAGTCGCGTGCCGTCGAGGACGAACGGATGCGCGCGCGTCATCCAGCCGAGGCGCCGGTACAACTTGTCGGCCGCGTGTTTCTTGAGCTCTTCCGCGTAGCGCGCGGTCTGTTCGGTCTGAGGCCTGGCCGCGACCAGGCGCTCGACCTCACGGTTCACCGTCTGCGCGAACGCGTCACCCGGTGTG
>JBBQEJ010000234.1:0-6821 GCA_038320555.1 Vicinamibacterales bacterium
GCTGCAGCGCGAGCTGCTGCACAACATGCTGCTGGATGTGGCCTACGTGGGCAACCGCGCCACCGGCCTGCTGCTGTTCGCCAACTTCAATCAGGCCGCTCCGAACAACCAGGCGGGCACCATTGCGCTGCAGGATCGACGTCCTATCCCGAGCTATTCGGACATCACCTACCCCTTCAACGGCGGCAAGTCGCAATACAAGGCGCTGCAGGCGAAACTTGACTGGCGGATGAGCCGCGACCTGACGCTGCTCAGTTCGTTGACGCTGTCGAAAGCAAAGGACAACGGATCACAGTCGCTCGAGAACTCCAACGGCAACAACCCGTCGCCGCAGGATTTCCGCAACCTGGGTGCGGATTTCGGGGTCTCGAACTACGACCAGCCGTACAACAGCACCACGAGCTTTGTGTGGGGTCTGCCCTTCGGAAAGGGACAACGCTGGGCGTCGAAGGCCTCGCCGGCGCTCGACGCGCTCATCGGCGGGTGGCAGGTCGCGGGCATCAACTCTGTGTTTGCCGGCGAGCCGGTCACGTTTATCTACAATCCGCTCGCGACCTTCATTGTTTCTGGTATTGCGCAGGACTTCAGAGGAGCCAACAACTACCGGCCGAACGTGACGTGTGATCCGATGGCATCAGGGGCGGACCGGACGATCAACAACTGGTTCAACAAGGCGTGCGTCGTGGTCCCGACGGACCCGAGCCAGCCCTTCGGCAACGCGCCTCGCAACTCGGTGCACGGCCCCAACTCCTGGCAGTTCGATTTCGCGGCGTCGAAGAAGTTCGCGCTCGGCGGCCCGGCGCAGCTCGAGTTCCGCCTCGAGGCATTCAACCTGCTGAACCGCACGAATTTCCGGGCGCCCAACGGCAACCGGAGCGCCGCGGGTTTCGGGACGATTACTGCGACCACCGATCCGCGCCAGCTGCAGCTCGGATTCAAGCTGCTATGGTAAGGCCTTCACTCATACTGCTGCTGATGCTTACCGCGTCGGCAGCAGTGCCCCCGTTGAGGCCCCTCATCATCGCCCACCGCGGCGCGAGCGGCCATCGTCCCGAGCACACCCTCGAGGCCTACCGTCTTGGCGCGGAGATGGGCGCCGATTTCGTTGAGCCGGATCTCGTCTCGACGAAAGACGGCGTCCTCATCGCCAGGCACGAGAACGAAATCGGCGGCACGACGGACGTCGCCGACAGGTTCCCCGATCGCAAGCGGACAAAGACCATTGACGGCCAGGCGGTTACGGGCTGGTTCACCGAAGACTTCACGCTGGCGGAGATCAAGACGCTTCGCGCGCGTGAGCGGCTCGCCTTCCGATCGCATGCCTTCGACGGTCAATTTCAGATCGCCACGTTCGACGAAGTGATTGAGCTCGCGCAGGAGTTTGGCAAGAAGGTTGGCCGGCCCGTCGGTGTATACCCGGAAACGAAGCACCCGACGTACTTTCGAAGTATCCAGCTCCCATTGGAAGAGAAGCTCCTCGCGTCTCTGCAGAAGCACGGCTGGAACAGCCGGGACGCGCCGGTGTTCATCCAGTCTTTCGAGCAGGAGAACCTGCGCGCCCTGCGCGGGCAGACGCAGGTGCGTTTGATCCAGCTGGTCAGCGCCGCGGCCATGCTCGAAGGGGACGGATTGAAAAACATCGCCGCCTACGCAGACGGCATCGGGCCGGAGAAGCGGCTCATCGTCCCGGTGAATGCCGACGGGTCGCTCGGCACGCCGACCGACCTCGTCGCTCGTGCGCATGCGGTCGGCCTTCTGGTGCACATCTGGACGATCCGAGTGGACAAGGAATTCCTCCCGGCCGGTTACCACGGCCATCCCGAGGCGGAGTTCGAACAGTTCCGTCAACTTGGCGTGGACGGGGTCTTCACGGATTTCCCGGACGTCGCCGCGAGAAGCTACGCCGGGCGAAAGTGAAATGAACGTTGCCCGATTGCCAGCCGCAGCATCGCCGCAAGTTGTTGCCGGCGCGGGCCCAAGGGCGGTAGAACGCAGATGGTGGGCCGTCAGCTCGGGCCATACGAGATTCTGTCCCTGTTGGGTGCTGGCGGGATGGGGGAGGTGTATCGCGGTCGAGATGTGAAGCTCGGACGCGAAGTGGCGCTCAAAGTTCTCGCGCGATCGGCCGCCGGCGATCCCGCCTACCTGCAACGGTTCGAAGAGGAAGCTCGACTCGCGTCCGTCCTCAATCACCCGAACATCGTCACAATTTACGGCGTCGGAGAGGAAGGTGACATCGCCTACATCGCGATGGAGCTCGTGCGAGGGCGCACGCTGCGAGAGCTCCTGGTTGAACGCACCCTTCGCGTCTCAGAAGTGCTCGATCTCGCAGCGCCGCTGGCGGACGCGCTCGCCGCTGCGCACGCCAGCGACATCATGCACCGCGACCTGAAGCCCGAGAATGTGATGGTCACCACCGAAGGGCTGGTCAAGGTGTTGGACTTCGGCCTGGCGAAGCGCCCACGCGGAATCGACTCGCTTGACCCCGCAGAAGACGAGGTGGCGACGCGGGCCGCGCTCACGTATGACGGGATGATCCTCGGGACCGTGGGCTATATGTCGCCCGAGCAGGCGGCTGGCCGGCCCGCCGGGCTCGCCTCCGATCAGTTTTCTTTCGGCGTGATCCTCTACGAGATGTTGGGCGGCCGCCGACCATTCGAGCGTGACACGGCAGTCGAGACGCTCTCCGCGATCATTCGCGACCAGCCCCCGGCGATTCAAACGGTCAATGCGGGTGTCACATTCCCGATACAGCAAATCGTCGAGCGCTGCCTCGCAAAAAAACCGGAGGATCGATACGCGGAGACGCGGCAGCTTGCGATCGAGCTGCGCGAGATTCGCGATTCCTGGGACCGCGTGAGCGAGTCAGGCGCGTCGAAGCTCCTCACGACAGCACTCCCAGCGTCGAGGACGGTTTCTGATGCTGCGACGCCAGCCATCGGCGTCACGCGGCGTCGCGCGCTCTGGGTCGCCGGCGGCGCGCTCGCGACGGTGGCGGCTGGCCTTGGCGTCTGGGAATTCTGGCCGCACGACACTGGGATTCGGATCCTCGCCGTGTTGCCTTTTACCAACGCGGCACATGACGAGGAAGCCGAGTACCTGTGCGACGGCATCACCGAAAGTCTGATCCAGCAGATCTCGCGCCTGCCGTCGCTGACCGTGATGGCGCGCAGCACAGTATTCAACTTCAAGGGCAAGACCATCGATTCGCGCGCTGCCGGACGTCAGCTGGGTGTGGACGCGATCCTGACCGGCACCGTGACGCTCCGATCCGGGCGACTCCGCATTGCGGCGGAACTCGTGGACGTGGCGACCGGCGTCCAACTGTGGGGCAACACGTACAACCGCGCGGCGGCGGAAGTCGTGTCGGTTCAGGACGAGATCACCAGCGCCATCATGGACGAAGGCATCCGACTGAGATTGACCGGCGATCAGCGGCGTCAGCTTGCGCGCCATGCCACCGACGACCCGGAAGCGTACGAGTGGTACTTGCGAGCGCGGCATGCCATGCTCAAAAGCACGGGAACGGAAAAGGACCGCCTGCAGGCGCGCGAGCTTCTGGAGCGCGCCACCGCGCGCGATCCGCAGTTCGCGTTGGCGCATACAAGCCTCGCCGCTACGCATGTCGTGGCGGCCCTCGAAGGCTTTGAACGGCCGGCCGACGTCCGGCCGTTAGCAAACGTCAGCAATAGCCGCGCTCTTGCGCTGGATCCGGAGCTTCCGGCGGCTCATGCGACTCGTGCAAACATCGCGTTATGGTTCGAGTGGGACTGGACGACCGCAGAGCGCGAGTGGGAGATCGCGATCAAAGCTCCAACCGGCCTGTTCCCGACATACGAGATGGTGGGTTACGCACTCGAGCGGTGGGCGCTCGGCCATCCCGAGGATTCACTTCGCATCATGCGGAGGATCCGCCAGGCGGATCCGCTGACCTCCTCCTTTGCCGTGGCCGAGGCGGATTTCCTGTTCTATTCGGGGCAGCTCGACGGCGCTGTGGTCCTCTACCAAACAATAATTCGTGACGAGCCAATGGCGGCCGCCTTTTTCGGCCTGGCGGAAGTCCTGCGCGCGCAAGGCCGGTTTGACGAGGCCATCGAGGCCCGGCGGCGTGGTCATGAGGCCAACGGCGATGACTTCATTCGTGGCGTCCTCGAGACAGCCCGAGGTGCGGAGGGCTACCGTCAGATCGAAAGAAGGGCCGCACGCCACGAACTCGAGGTGCTCCGGAGTCTCCCGAAGACCGAGTACACGTCGCCGCTGGACTTAGCCCGCGCCCATGCGCGACTGGGTGAAACGGAGCAGGCGTTCAGCTACTTCGACGCCGCGTTTGCTGATCGTGCACCTGGTCTGGTGTTTCTGAAGGCCGATCGAGCATGGGACGCGATGCGCGGTGACCCCAGATTCGTGGCCGCTGTCCGCCGTGTGGGGCTGCCTTGACCCGTTCTACGTATTGCAATATGGTATTCGAGGCATATCTTCCACATTTCACACGCAGGGGGCTACCATGAAAACCCGCATCGTCGCTGCACTCCTGGTTTTAGCCGGCACCGGCTTCTCCGATCCCCTGCAGGCCTGCGGCGAGAAATTCCTGATGGGCAGTCGCGGTTCCCGTCTCCAGCGCCCTGCCCCGGTTCGCACATCTGCGTCGATTCTCGTGTACGCAAATCCCGGATTCAACCTGACCCGGGCGCTTGCCAATGTCCCCTTTGAGGCGACACTTCGCAAGGCCGGCTATCGGCCGACGGTGGTCAGCAGCGCTGATGCCTTCAACAGCGCGTTGGGTCGGGGCGGATGGGATCTCGTCCTCGTCGATGTGTCCGACAGCCATGGCGTGAGCAGCCGGGTGCACGGTGCGAATGCGCCGATCGTTCTTCCGGTGATGTACAATCCCACGGGCGCCGAGCTGGCGGCGGCAAAGAAACAGTACCAGCGCATTCTCAAGGCGCCGACGAAGAATCAGTCGTTTCTGGACGCCATCGATGACGCTCTCGCCACGCCGCGAGAAAAGGCCGGGCAATAGGAAATAAACGTCCGCTGAGGAGATCCCCGGCAGGATGGACAGCGTCCCACGCGTTGCCCGCCTCGCGTTCACGCTTGCGCCTCTGACGCTCGCGGCCTTGTCCGCGGCCGCGCCCCCCGCGTGGGCGCAGGCGTGGGTACCGCCCGCTGGCCTCGGTTCGGTCACGGTTGCCACTCAGACCATCCACAACACCGGGCACATCGATACGGATGGAGTGTTCCTGCGGATAGGGAGAAGTGTCAACACCCGGATCGACATCTGTCAAGGCGAAATAGAAATGTCCCCGTTCTTAGCGAAATAGAAATGTCCCCTGGTGATGGCCTGTGGACGCTGTGCGAAACGCGTCTGCGCGTTTTGCAAGGCGCGGTGGGCGCGTCTGCGCGTCCACGGCGCCGGCAGCGTCCATAGGCCTTTGTCAGGCGCGGCCGATCTCGTCGGCGCGTTGCTGCCGGTCGACGTACCCGCGCCGCCACGGGTGATCCGCATTCGGCCGCACGACGGGCCCGCGGCGCCCGGACGCCGCCAGGGCAGCTGCCGGGGACAGCGGCACGCGAGGCGGCGGCGCCGGAATCTCCGTCCACCGCATCAGACGCCCCCGATAGCGAATCTCAATGGCCCCCGTCCTCGCTTCCCGCACCAGCACCGTGCTCCGCGCGGGCGCCAGATGGCTCTGCCGCGTGACTTGAAAGTACCGCGTGTCGTAGCGAATCACCCAGTCGTTGGACAGCACCCGCGTGTCCTCGAGCTGCAAGGCCCGATCGAGCGCGACACGTCCCGGCGTCCGCCGATGATAGTCTTCGGCCGACGCGGGCGGCTGCGCGAAGCGGTCATTGTGCTCGGGCAGATACCTCGTCTCCAGGAACGCATTCGCCGCGGTCGCGTCGGCGATCCCCAACCGCCGCAATTTCTTCACGAGCCGATCCTGATGGGTCCCGTGATTGCGCTCGACCCGTCCCTTGGCTTGAGGGGAGCTCGCGGCGATGATCTGAATTCCCAACGCCGCGCACATGCGGCCGAACTGCGTCAGCGGGACGGCCCCCGTGGCCTGCTCGTCCGCATTCGGCAGCCGCACATAGACATTTTTCCAATCTGTATAGAGCGCGAGTGGCACCCCGTACGTCTCGATCCACCGGCGCAACACATCGACCGCCGCCCAGATCGTTTCCTCATCCCCCAGCCGCGCGAGCGTCCGACCGGTCGCATCGTCGACCAGGTTCATCAGGCATCCGCGCGGGCCGCGCGCCTCATACCACAAGTGGAAACTGCCATCGAGCTGCACCAGCTCACCGAAATGCGCCTTGCGCTCCCGTCGTTGCCGGTGCGGCGCGCGTTTGCGGGCGCGACTCCACAACCCCACCGCCAACATCCACCGCCGCAACGTGTCGTGATGGACCGTGACGCCGTCTTCGCTCGCCAAGTGCTCGGCGGCCAAGGTCGGCCCAAACCGCACATCCACCGCCCCGCTGTACTTCTCCCGCACCAGCGCCAACACGCGCTCCCGGTCGGCCGTGGGCCGCGCATGATTCGACGCGCCCCCCGCGCTCCGGTGCTTTAGTCCCTTCGCCCCTTCCGCCCGATACCGCCGCGCCAGACGCTTCGCCTGGCGATAGCTCACGGCCAGCAACGTCGCGGCCGATCCCAAACTCAGTGTCCTCGCCTTCACGCGGCTCAACACCTCCACGCGTCTCAACTCTCTTGCACTCATCCATGTCCTTCCCAAACGATGACCCCCTTCGAGGTCATCAGCTTAGGGGACATTTCTATTTCGCTCAGGAGGGGACACTATCACTTCGCTACAACA
>JBBQEJ010000235.1:0-6799 GCA_038320555.1 Vicinamibacterales bacterium
ACTCAGGTTTTTCATGGTGAAGAACGTCGCGGCCGCCAGCAGCGCGAGGCTCATGCCGATCTGCACCTTTTTCTTCGACCAGCTGGCGACAATCCCGGCGCCGAGCCACGCCCCGAGGACCGCGGCGGCAATCATCGTGAACAGCGTGAGCGCGTCGACCGGAATCACTGCCGTATAGATGTAAGCCTGGACAACGGTCGGCAGCGTGTGTCCGACGTTCAGCGTGCCTGGAATGATGCGATCTGGAACCGTTTTGAGAAACCGGAAAAGGGCCGTGGTCGTCGCAAACGAGCCGATACCGAGCGTGTCGAAAAAGTTCGTGACCGCGCCGATGCCGATCTGAATCAGAGTTGGAACACGCGCGTCCGTGGCCGGGGAAGGCGCGACGCCAGCCGCGCGGCGTACTTTCAGCACGGCCGCCGTCCAGCCCGCGACGAAGATCGCCGTCAGCGCGGCGAGCGCTCCCTGGAGCGCGAGGATCGGATTGATGCCCATGGTCAGCGCGTCTCCGTCTCGATCGGTTGCTGGGTTGTGTCTGTGATTGCCGCGGCTGGTGGCCTGTCTCGGTTGAATCAGTAGTGCCTTCCGGGCGGGGCATCCCGCTGGGCGGCGTTGCTCCTCCCTCAAATACTCCCGGTATTCTCGGTCGTCGCGCCTTGCCATGCGGGCGCCGCGCTCCGGAATTCACTACCGATTCAACCGAGACAGGCCACTTGCCGCCGATGATACTCGACTCCGCCTGCTACTGCAGGGTCTTCTGGAATTCCGAGTACGAGATCAGGATGTTTCGCTCGAAGGCCTCGGGAAACGCCATGCCGCGCCCGACATCGCCCAGGAGGTTGACGACCGCCGGAGCCCCGGCCTGGTCGAGAAGCGCGCGCACCGCGACGGCGCTTTCCGCGTACGCGAGCGACGCGTTTGTCGCCGACAGCCCGGCGAAGGATCGCTCGAGCCTTGCGAGCGGCAGTCGCGTCTCCGCCTGTCGGACCTGTTCTTCCTTGCGCGCGATGTCGCTGCCTTCGAAGCAGACCGCAAGGCCCTCGTGCAGCCAGAAGGGCACGCCCCGGGACGCGACGCTCTGGATGAGCGCGTGCGTGAACTCGTGCGACAGCACCCGCTCGAACTGCGCGCGATTCTGCAGCGCTCCCTGCACGGGCAGCCGGATGCGGCCGTCGAACGCGCCGGCCGCCCACTCCGGCGATTGCGTGATGTCTCGGAATTGCTCGCGCGTATAAAGAATGACCGTGATGACGTCAGCCGGATATGTGTACAGTGCGGTCCCGATTCGCCAGTACGCGCTCTCGAGAATTGCGACGGCGCGCTCGGCGAGCTCCGCCTCGGCAGGGCCTTCGAACAGGATTGTGAAGTGATCGCCCAGCTTTCGGCCGAAGCCCCTGTGGATCGCGGCCTCTTTGCGCCAGGCGTCGAGCTGTTTGGTCAGTTGCGGGTGATCGGGCGCATGCGTGAGCGCCTGCTGATACACATCGATGGCGCCATCGATGTCGCCCCCCTGATAGAGCACGTTTCCCAGGAGAAGTGACGCCGCCGTCAGCGCGGGATCGAGCTTCAGCGCATCGACAAGAAAGCGCCGCGCCTCGTCTTCGCGTCCCTGGAGGCGCGCCGCCACGCCCGCGCCAAGCAAAGACGACGCCTGTTGCGGCGCGATCTTCAACGCCTCGTCGAATGCCGCCGCGGCTTCCTGAATGCGACCCGAATTGAGCGCGTCCCATCCCGTTTTCGAGAGCTGTGCGGCGGATCGCTGCTGACCGAGCGGCATTCCGCCGGCAATTAGCAAGGCAAGAACAATAAAAAGGCGCATGCCGGACGTTATTCCTCCACTTTATTCATGCTACCCTTTTCCAGGCTAGTTTCTGAGTTTTGACGAGGTGCGCATGTTCAAACTGATGTCCGCGTGCGCCGCATTTGGCATGGTTGCCATCGCTGCGGCGCTGTCGGCACAGGGTCAGCCCACGCAGAATCCCACGGAGCTCAAAGTCGGCGATACCGCGCCGCCCTTTGCACTCCAGGGATCCGACGGCAAAGTCCACAAGCTGTCGGACTACAGGGGCAAGACCGTCGTGCTGGCATGGTTCCCGAAAGCGTTTACCGGTGGCTGAACCGCCGAGTGCAACTCGCTCCGTGAGAGCGGGGAGTTAATCCGTGGCTACGACGTGGCCTACTTCATGGTCAGCGTCGACACACCCGAAGACAACAAGGCGTTCGCTGAAAAAGAGCACGCCGACTTTCCAATCCTTGCCGACCACGACAAAACGGTGGCGAACGCCTACGGCGTGATCCCGCCGAATCGTCCGCCCGACAGGCAATTCGCCCAGCGCTGGACCTTCTACATCGATCCGAACGGCAAGATTGTCGCGATCGACAAGGAAGTGAAGCCCGCCACGGCCGGCGAGGCTGTCGTCGCGAAACTGACTGAACTTGGCGTCAAAAAGAAGGCACCGCCACGAAAAGACTAGGTCGCTAGAACTGGTTTCATAACCCGTCTCAGGCGCGGGTCCTGTCCGCGAACAGCCCCACTTGGTGCTCGTGCCGAAAAGCGACTGTCACGGGAGACGGCCCTGCGCGCCAAGCGGGGCGCCCCGTTCGCGGCCACCCGCGATCGGGTTATGAAACCAATTCTAGTAGCCTGCCTGCCAACACGCGCGGCATTACAACGCTGCGCGCAGGATCACAGACCTGCGCGCAGCGGTTTTGTTTTCCGGGTCCACCCTTCCTGTCAACTTCCAACACCATCAGCACTTAGCGTCGGCTGCCTCCACGGCACGGTACGTGATAGTCAGCTCTTCGTGTCCGTGCGTACATCGGCCGCCGCCGTATCGATCGCGTGCGCTACCGCGTGCGCCGTTGTCATCTTGCGCGCGGCAACGCCACCCGTCCTCAATGAGCCGCTCGTTGGCCGGCAGGTCTTTCCGACGAGCAACTGGTGGAACACGGATATCACCTCCGCGCCGGTCGATGCACGCTCGGCTGCGCTCATCGACTTCATCAGCGGGCGCACCGCCACGAACAGGACGCCGGTTCGACGGCTCCATCCCGACTTCGGGCCTCCACCATACGGCTTTCCCTACATCGTCGTCGCGGGGGATCAGGCGCGCGTTCCGATCACGTTCGTCGCATACGGGAGTGAAAGCGACACGGGCGCACCCGGGCTGCCGGGTTATCCGATTCCCAACGAGGCGCGCGCGCAGACCAACTACATCGAGGGAGGCGTAGCAGGAGGTGGCTCGTCGGGCGATCGGCACATGCTCGTCGTCGATCGCGATCGCTGGCTTCTATACGAGACGTTCGCGACGTTCTGGAACGCGACGTCCGCGCGCTGGGAGGCGGGCTCGGGAGCGGTCTTCGACATGAGCCGCAACGATCGCCGCCCGGATGGATGGACGTCAGCGGACGCCGCGGGCCTGGCGATCTTTCCGGGGCTTATCCGGTACGACGAGGTGTCGGCCGCCGGCGAGATCACGCATGCGTTCCGCGTGACCACACGCGGCAGCAACGGCTACGTGTGGCCGGCGTCACACGCCGCCGGGACGAACGCGAGCGCTCCGCCGATGGGCGCGCGCCTTCGCTTGAAGGGGTCGAAAGACATCTCCGGTTTCACGCCGGAGATCCAACGCATTTTTCGCGCGATGAAGCGCTACGGGCTGATCGTCGCCGACAACGGCTCCGACATGTACATCAGCGGGACGATGGATGCGCGGTGGGATAACGATGTCCTCAACCCGGCTTTCAGCGCCTTGACGGCCGACGATTTCGAAGTCGTGCAGCTCGGATGGCGATCGGCCGCGCTCGCTCCGCCCACGAATTTGCGCATCGTCCGCTGACGGGGCGTCAACGCCGAACACTCTCAACCGCCGAGATGGCGTTTCAACTGGTCCAGTTCCCGGCCGATGCGCTCGACCAGCTCCTGCGCCTGGCTACCCGAGGGTGTTTCCGACAGCTGCTGAACCAACAGCTTGATTTGCAAGATCTGCTCGGACACCGCCGCGTGGGTCGGCGAGACGGGCGCCGTCGACAATTCCGCCGATAGTTCTGCGGTCGTCCGTCTGACATCGCCCAACCGAAGGCCGAGCGTCGTGAGAATCGACGCCGCAACGGAGTGTTCTTCGCGCAACAACGCGATCAACAAGTGCTCCGTTCCAATGTAGCTGTGTCCCAACCGGTCGGCTTCTTCAGCGGTGAACAGTAAAACTCGCTTGGTCTCGGCGCTGAACGGTATCTCAACGGAGGTCGCGACCTTCTCGCGGAACGCGGGCCGGTTCACGATCTGCCTGCGGATGTCGTCCGGCGAAACCTGGGAGAGTGTCAGAATCCGCGCGACTATCCCTTTGTTCTCGCGAACGAGACCGAGCAGCACGTGCTCCGGCTCGATCGAGGTGTTACCCAGCTGGGGGTACAAACCGGGTACATAGGTAACAGAATAAACCGGCAACATGGGTGACACCCACTAGGCTGGGGATCGACTGTGAGGTTGATCGATGCCCTGGCTGGAGACTGCACCCATGGAACAACGAAAGCGCTTTATCCGCGATCACCAGTTGGAGCTGTATACGATGGCCGAGCTGAGTGCACGGTACGGCATCAGTCGAAAGACCGGCTACAAGTGGCTGGATCGGTTCGACCGGGGCGGACGCGACGGACTCGGCGATCGCAGCCGGGCGCCGCGGCGGTGTCCGCACAAAATATCCGACGCGGTGGCGACGCTGATCTGCGAGGCGCGTCGGCGGCACCCGAGCTGGGGGCCGGAGAAGCTCCTGAACTGGCTCGGCCCGCGCCACCCGGCGGTCGATCTCCCGGCCGTCAGCACGGCGGGGGACCTCCTCGCGCGCAAGGGGCTGGTGAAGAAACGTCGCCGGCGTCGTCACTACCAGCATCCTGGCGTCGTGCCCATCAAGACCACCCGACCCAATGATCTCTGGACGGCAGACTTCAAGGGGCACTTTCGCACCCGCGATGGCGTGTACTGTTACCCGCTCACCGTGGCCGACCAGCACACGCGATACCTGCTCGCGTGTCACGGCCTGCTCTCGACCAAGGGGCTCGGCGTGCGCCCGGTCTTCGACCGGCTGTTCCGCGAGTACGGCCTGCCGGACGCGATTCGCACCGATAATGGCGTCCCGTTCGCGACGACAGGGATTCACGGCCTGTCGCAGCTCAATGTCTGGTGGTTGCGGCTCGGTAGTCAGCATCAGCGCACCAGGCCCGCCTCGCCGCAGGAGAACGGTGCGCACGAACGGATGCACAAAACGCTCAAGGCAGAGGCGATTCGCCCGCCCCGAGCCACGCTCGCGCCGCAGCAACGTGCGTTCAACCGCTTTCGCCTCGAGTACAACGACGAACGGCCGCACCAGTTTCTCGCGGGCGCCACGCCGGGATCGCGGTATCGGATGTCGCCTCGCCTCTACACGGGGACGCTGCCGCCGATCGAGTATCCCGGACATTTCATCGTGAAGCGCATCACGAATGCGGGGACCTTTCGCTTCAAGAAGCGGTTGCTCTTCATTGCCAACTCGCTCAAGCAGCACACCATCGGCCTCGAGGAGGTGGACGACGGCGTCTGGTCGATTCATTTCTGTCGGGTCCTGCTGGGCCGGCTCGACGAACGAGACTACGTCATTCGTGGATAGTCGCAACGCGCCCGCCTATGGAAGCTGCCGGAGCCATGGACGCCAAGAACGCGCGCCCACGGCTCCTTGGAAAACCGCACAGACCGCGGTTTCCCACAGCTGCCACAGGCCATCTTCCCGGGGACCGAACGGAAACAAGTGTCACCCATGTTCCCGGTTAACTTTGTTACCCATGTTCCCGGTTGCACCATATGAACGCTAACGCTCCCGCAAAGCAACCGCGGCTATCCGTGCGATAAATGGGCCCTTGGCCTCGGTGTAGGCCTCCCGATCGAAATGATACTTCTGCGCCAGCCGGCGCTTCAGAGCCTCGTACTCTGTGGCGATCTGCGAGTGGGCACGCAGGTAGTCGCGAAAGGCGATCGCTTCGGTCCACTCCCGGCTCTCGAACGGCATGAGATGGAGGTGATGGGTTCGAAGCGAAGGAGAAGGCTTGCAGAACCAATGCTCGGAATCTGGCCGGTACGGCGCGTAGCAATAACCCAGATCGGCCAACGCCGCGATAGCCGGCCGTGATGCGTCGAGCGTCTCTACGCCGGCCATGATGTCGATCACCGGCTTCGCCGCCAGCCCTGATATCGCCGTACCGCCTATGTGCTCGATTGGCCCGACGAGCCAAGTGGCCAGCGCGCGGCGAAGCTCTTTCGCTTCCTCCGCGAACCGCTCGGGCCAGGAGGGGTCGTAGTCAACAATTTCAACGGATGCTTCGTTTGAAGTCATACAGAACGGTACCGTGCCGCGCCTACAAGACTTCTTAATTCGTTGCAGTGATGATCGACATCGTCAATTCACATCGCCGCCTGCGCTCCACCTCTGCCACGAAACAGAAAGGTCAACACCAACCCCGCCAGGAATCCGCCGATATGGGCCATGTAAGCAACGCCACCCGTTTCCGTGGTATTGGCAATGGACCCGATGCCGCTGAAAAACTGAAGAACGATCCAGAGCCCGATGACCATCAGCGCGGGCATTTGAACCACCTGGCTGCCCTGCAACACTCTGACCCTACCCTGTGGGAAGAGCAGAATGTAAGCGCCGAGCACTCCGGCGATCGCCCCTGATGCTCCCAGATTCGGCACGCGCGATCCGAGACTGAACATCAACTGCGCAAATGTTGCCGCAAGCCCGCAGAGCAGGTAGAAGATTGTGAACGGGAG
>JBBQEJ010000236.1:0-6753 GCA_038320555.1 Vicinamibacterales bacterium
CCCGAACATGCGCCTCGCCAACGAAGGAATAAGGTCGCGGAGGCTGTCGTGCCGCTCGCCGCGGCGAAACTTTTTCGAGACTCCGTCGAAGACGACAACAGGCGCGCTCACCTAGATGTTCTCCGCAAACTGGAACTCGGCCCGATGAAACAACAGCCAGCCACCCATAAAGAGGACGATTGACAGAACTGTTGCGAAGAAGAACGGGGCAGGAGCGGGGAGCTCTCCCCGGAGGAGCACCGTACGGAACGCGTCGACGATTGGTGTCATCGGGTTCAGCCGCATGAGGGTACCGACGCGGCCAGTCACCAGTTCCGCCGGATACAAAACCGCCGTCCCGAACATCCACAGCGTGATCGACACTTCGAACAGGTACTTGATGTCACGATAGAAGAGGTTTCCCATGGCGAGCAGCAGCGAGATCGCCGAGGTGAATATGAACAGGACGAACAAAACAACCGGGAGAAAGAGAATCGCTGGCGTTACATGGATGTGGTAGTACGCCATCATCCCGATGAGCACGATCGCCCCCACGGCAAAATCCACGACGCAGACGAGGATGCTGGAAAGTGGAAAGATCTCGCGCGGGAAGTACACCTTGGTGACCAGGCTCGAATTGCTCGTCAGAGAATTGACCGAAAAGCGCAACGACACGGCGAAGAAGTTCCAGGCCAATAAACCACAATAGGCAAAGATCGGGTACGGCACGCCGGTTTCGATCGGCGCGACGCGCATGAAAATCACGGAAAAAATCGCCGTGTTCAGCAGCGGCATGAAAATCGCCCAGCCGAAACCCATCACGGTCTGCTTGTATCGCAGACGAATGTCGCGCATCGTCATTTGATAGAGCAGCTCGCGGTATTCGACCTGCTCGGCGATCATTTCCCGGATATCGGCGCGTAGTTGCTTCAGCATGCCAGTCCCAATCAGGCTCGAGGCTCGGTTGCAATTGCGGTCACACCGGCCGGGAACGACATGTGAGCCAGCCGCCCGGCGGGAACCGCGGCCATCTGACGCCGCACGGCCGACGCCACCATGTCGACACAGATGAGATCCATGCAGTTGGGCACGAAGTCACACGTCATCTTGTAGCAACTCAGACACGTCATATCCGGAACGACTTTTTCCCCCAGCCCATAAAGCTCGATCTCCGGAGCGCTCGTGGGCCCGAAGAGCACGACCGTTCGTCGCCCGAGCGCCAGCGCGATGTGCATCGCGAGCGTATCCCCGGTGACGACCACATCGCAGCACTCGGTCAGGGCTGCAAAGTGGCGCACCGGGTTGGTGCAGCCCGGATCGATGACGGGCACGGCGGCGTTGCGCTGAAGCCGCGCATTTCGATCCCGCTCTCCGGGCCCCCCCAGCAGCACGAATTGCGCTCCCATCTCGCCGCTCAGGCGCGCCATCAGCTCGAGAAAGCCGTCTTCGCGCCACTGTTTCAGCTCCCACCGCCCTCCCGCACCCGTGTTCAACCCGACAACCGGACGCGTGAAATCGACGCCGAGGTCGGCCAGGTGCTGGCGTCCTGCCGCGCATTCCTCGGCACGGAGCTCCAGCACGTAACTGTCGGGGACGTCCGGGACCGCAAGGATGTCGCGCATCCATTGCTGATACGTGCGCACCCCTGCGCGCTTGAGGTGATCGTTGATCCCCGTTTCGAGCCACGCCTGCGCGGCCGGACTGGTGGCGACGACGTGCCCCAGTTCATGCAGCACGAATCCATCGGTTCGAGTGCCGCGAGCCAGCGTCGCGAGTCCCGCGCTGATCTTCCCGGCATCCATGTTGATGACGCGATCGAACCGGCGTGCGCCGAGGTGCACGAGCGTATCGATCCCATACGTGACTATTTCGGTCAGGTACGGATTGTTCTCCAGCAGGGGGACTGATTCGGCGCGGGTCACCCACGTGATCGCGGCGCCCGGGTGCGCGGCGGCGAGCGGCGGCAGGAGCGACGTCGTTCGCAGCACGTCGCCCATCGCGTCCAGCTTGATCACCAGCACGCGCTCCCGGATCGGCTGGTACCGTTCGCACGTGCAGACGACTCCCTCACGTTTATGCCAGACGCATGGCCGGTCTCCGAGGAAGAACCGGCAGTCGTCGGCGACCTCTTTCATCAGCACGGTCTTCATCCGGTCGGTCACCCTGTTCATGCCGCGGCCTCGAGGGTGGCGGCGGCCGTCCGCGCGCATCGATCCCACGAAAACGCCTGCAGGCGCTCGTATCCCCGCGTCCGAAGGCGATCGCGGAGTCCGTCATCGGTTGCGACCTGCTCGATTGCCGCTCGAATCGCGGATACGTCGGCCGGATTGACGAGGATCGCGGCGTCCCCCGCCACTTCCGGCAGGCTGGTCGTGTTGCTCGTGACGACAACAGTTCCGCACGCGAACGCGTCCAGCACTGGCAGCCCGAAGCCCTCGCTGAGGGACGGGTAGCACAGCATCGTCGCTCCGCTCATCAATGCGGGCATATCCTCTTCGGCGGCAAAGGCCGACAAGTGCCAGCCGCCGCCTGGCGCCACGTTCTCCGCGTAATGCCGCATCTGGGTCAGCGCAGGCTCCTGGAGTCCGACGAGCAGCAGCGGGAACTGGCTCCGGAGCGCGGGCTGTAGGCCGGCCCACGCTTCGATTATCCGGGCCGTATTCTTTCGAGGGTCCGCGGCCGCGAATCCAAAGATGTATGGCTGGCCGCCGGACAGGCCGTAACGCGCGCAGGCGCGCTCGATCTCGCGCGGATCGGTCACTCGCCGGCAGGCTTTGTCCTGCGCCCAGTGGTTGACGACGATCTTCTCGGCGGGAATGTCCAGGCGCTCGGAGAGCAGGCGCTGCGTGTAGGCACTGGGCGTGATGACCCGTCGCGCGCGGTTTGCGCCGCGTACTACGTTTGCCTTCCATGCGCGCGCCTCAGCCGAATCACGACTTTCGAGTGGAATCAGATCGTGGATCGTCATCACGAGCGGAACGAGCGGTACGGCCGGCGCGGTGTTCGCCGGCGAATGCAGAACCGACGCCTTACCCTGCAGGGCCGCGAGCGGCAGGCGCACCTGTTCCCACAGATTCCAGCGGTCTCCCTTGATGTCAACGGCACGCGCGGAGACATTACTGTACGCTTTGAACGGGTCGTCAGAGGGCGGCCGTTGCCGGTGCAGCATCTGGAACGACCACTCAGGCTTCAGCGTCGCCATCGCTCGATACAGGTCGATCAGATTCTTCCCGGTACCCCGCCGTACCGGGCTGTAGACCGTCCGGGCGTCCACTACGACCAGCATGCCGTCCGCCGATCCGGAGCCGCCACGCGCATTGCCGGCATTCGTGCCGGAACTTCCTCATGGATTATGATCGCCAGCGGCATCGCGGCGGCCGGCGCACGATGGCCCGTCTCTCGAGGATACCCGTCATCCCCAGAGGTCTTCCGTTGACCACAGTTCTGCGCAGCGTTGTCGACAGCTTTGCGACCCACCACGTGCTCGTTCTCGGTGACGTGATGCTCGACGAGTACTTGACCGGTGACTGCTCGCGACTGTCGCCCGAAGCGCCGGTCCCGGTGCTCGCGGTGACGTCTTCCCGGTCCGTCCTTGGCGGCGCCGCGAATACGGCGGCGAACATCACCGCGCTCGGTGGCCGCGCGACGCTCATCGCACTCACCGGCGACGACGATGCCGGACGCGTGCTCGAAGCCAAAGCTGCAGATGCCGGCATCGAGCTCATTTCCGTGCGCGACGGCCGTCCGACCCCGCGAAAAGTGCGCGTCGTCGGACAGCAACAGCAGCTGCTCAGGCTCGACTACGAAGTGACCGGATACGTGGACGCCGCAGCGGAAGAACGGATCCTCGAGGCCGCCCATCCGTTTTTCTCCCGTTGCGCAGCGGTCGTGATTTCCGACTACGCGAAAGGGTTCCTGACCGAACGGCTGTGCCAGCGCGTGCTGGCGGCGGCACACGCCGCGGGGAAGGAAGTGATCATCGATCCCCGTCCGCAGCACGCGGCCTATTACGTCGGCTGCGACTACCTCACGCCGAACTGGAAAGAATCCCAGGGGCTCGTCGGAGAGGCCGAGCGCGCTCCGACGCCTGACGCCGTCGATGCCGTTGGCCGGCTGCTTGCGCAGCGTTTCAGGTCCAACGTCCTGCTGACGCTCGGATCGCGAGGGATGCGCTTCTTCGGCCGGGATGGCAAGGCGCAATTCGGCGTCCCGACCGTCGCCAAGGAGGTATTCGACGTGAGCGGCGCCGGCGACACCGTCGTCGCCACCTTTGCGCTGGCGAGAGCCGCGGGATGCGATGATCTCGATGCCGTGACGGTTGCCAATCGCGCCGCCGGCCTCGTCGTGGCGAAGCTCGGGACCGCGACGGTATCGGCGGCCGAGATCCTTCGCGGCGACGAAGAGGAACACAAAGTGATCGCACGGGGAGGACTTGCGGAGCTCGCCAGCAGGCTGCGCGCACGAGGCAAGAGGATCGTGACCCTCAACGGCTCGTTCGATGTTCTGCATGCTGGCCATCTGCATATCCTGAAAGAAGCCCGAAGTCAGGGAGACGTCCTGATCGTCGGCATAAACGGCGACACCTCGGTACGGCAGCAGAAGGGTCCCGATCGTCCGTTCATCTCACAGGACGAACGGGCCGCCATGCTGCTTGCCGTCAGGCACGTCGACTACGTGCACATCTTCGACGAGCCGACTCCAATCGCGTTTTTGGAGCAGATCCATCCGGATGTCCACGTCAACGGATCCGAGTACGGCCCCGACTGCGTCGAAGCCCCCACGGTCCGGGCGCACGGTGGACGGATCCACATCGTGGAGCGCCTCACCGGGCTGTCGACGTCCGACCTGGTGGACAAGATCCGTCGTCCCGGCACACCGGCGGAAAACTCCGGATAGCTGCTATCCCTTCAACCCCTCCAGCGCTTTTTTTGCCTGTGCCGATTCTTCCGCCGAAGGGTTGAGGGCCAGGGCGCGCTCGAACGATTGCCGCGCTCTCGCCTTGTCCCCGGTGCTGGCGTACGCAACCCCCAGATGGTAGTGATACGTGGGATTGTTCGGCGCCTTCGCGATCGACTGCTGCAGCGGCGGAATCGCCAGACTCCCCATGCCCTTTTTCTGATACACCCAACCGAGCGTGTCGTTCACTTCGGGCAGGTCAGGGAGCTGCGCCTTTGCGGTCTGCGCGAGCTGGAGGGCGACATCCAGGTTGGCACCCTGTTCGGCGTAGATCCAGGCAAGGTTGTTTGCGGCCACGGGCGCACGCGGATCGAGCTGGAGAACTTTTTCATATCGGGCGCGCGCCTCGTCCTGGCGGTTTTGCAGCTGCAGCAGAATGCCGAGGGCGGTCTGCGCTCCAACCGACTTCGGTTTCCGCTGAACCAGCGCCTCGAATTCCGTCGTTGCGTCGGGCAAGCGATGCTGCTGGGCATAAAACTGACCGAGAGTGCTGTATACCCGCAGATTGGCCGGATTGATGTCGAGGGCCTGCTTGAACGCACGCTCGGCGGCCGGCGCGTCGCGCAGCTCCGCGTAGGCGCGTCCGGCCAGCAGATACAACGCGTCATTGCGCGGGGAGCCGGCAAGGGCCGCGTCGATACGGGCGCGAGTCTCCGCTGGCTTGTTGTCCTGAATGTCCATCGCGGTAAGCACTTCGAGCGCACCGATCTGCGTGCGGTCCTTTGCAAGCGCTCGCTCGAGCGCCGCGCGGGCGCGGACCTTGTCTCCCTTCTGAAGATACAGCCGACCCATCTCGGTCTGCACGGCGGGGGAGTCAGCGTGCGAACCACTGAGCGCGTTTAACGTCTTCTCCGCAGCGGTCGGATTTCGGGTTGCCAGCTGCGCGCGCGCAAGCACGAGCTGAGCGTCCGCATACGCGGGGGCGACAGTGAGCGCGGCCTGGGCAAATTGAACGGCCTGATCAGGCTTGCCTATCGCCAGATGGAGCCGGGCCAATTCCACATCGGCTGCGACGAGCTTCGGGTTCAGCCGGAGAGCCTCTTTGTACGCCGCAATCGCATCGGTCGTCTCCTCCCGGGCTGCCAGGATACGTCCCTGAAGGAAATACGAACCAGCCGCTTTTTGATCGGCGGCGAGTGCCGCGTTGATGTTCGACAGCGCCTCGTCGAGTTTCCCCTCCGAGAGCTTGAGCTGCGCTTTCGCGCTGAGAGCCTCGACGTTATTCGGGATCTTTTTGAGAACCCCATCGAGCAATTCATAGGCCTCGGGGTTCTTCCGCGTCGCGGCGGCAATCGTCGCCAGCTTCAGGCTCGCGGGCACGAAACCGTCCTTCTCCTTGGCGACCTGTTCGTACAGCGTTTTCGCTTCGGGCGCACGTCGTGCGGAGAGATAGTAGTCGGCCAGTGCCAGCCGGTTGGTGACGTTGGGGGCGGCCTCGGCGAGGGTCTTCAGCGGCTGTTCGGCTTCTGCCTTTCGGCCGGTGACGAGATAGAACGTCGACAGCGCCCGGTTCGCCAGCAGGTTTTTCGGGTCGATCTTCACGGCCGCTTTCAGCGCGTGTTCCACCTCAGGCCGCCGCTCCGTCGCCCAGTAGAAGTTGGCCAGCGCCAGTTGCGCCGAGACAGATTTGGGGTCGATCTCGACCGCCTTTGTAAACGCCTTCTCCGCGAGCCCCGGATCGCCTTTCGCAAGTTGCAGGGCTCCGAGAGTTGAATAGCTGGGAGCCTGCGACGGGTCGGTCTTGATCGCATCTTCGATCTGCGTGATGGCGCCGTCGAGATCCTTGAGCCCGGCGAGGGCGTTGCCTTTGAGGATCAG
>JBBQEJ010000237.1:0-6653 GCA_038320555.1 Vicinamibacterales bacterium
ATCATTCATATATGTATTATACACTTGTGAACTCAAACGCGCAAGTCGTCGTTTCAGCCTGATTGAGCCTGCTACTGAATACCTCCCCGCACCGACGTGATTCGCTGGGTGTTGAAGCCGAGCCAATGCATCCGTCCGACATAGCGGGCATGTTCGACCTTGAGGCACCGATCCATGACGACGGACAGGCCGCCCGCTTCCGCAATACGTCCCCCTTCTTCATTGATCACCGAAAACTGGCACCAAAGCGTTCGGGCGCCGACCGCTACGGCCTCCTCGGCGATCGCTGGCAGCGCGTCCGGCGTGCGGAAGACATTTACGATATCCACGGGAACACCGACGTCGACGAGACTTTTGAAGCTCTTCTCACCGAGGATCTCCCGCTCGCGCGGGTTGACGGGAATGACGCGATACCCGTGCCGCTTGAGGTAGAACCCCACGAAATAGCTCGCGCGCAGTTCGTTCTTCGACAGCCCGACGATTGCGATGGTCTTCGCGGTGTGGATCACGCGCTGCATGGTCACAGGATCCTGATAGCGGCTTACGTCGAACGTCGTCATCGCGACGCCACCTCGCTTGCCGGTGACGCGGCAGTTCGCGCGAATCCCTGTTCCAGGTCCCAGATCAGATCCTTCACGTCCTCGATGCCGACAGACAGACGAATGGTCCCGGGACCGACACCGGCCGCGCGCAGCTCGTCTTCGTTCAACTGACGATGCGTCGTGCTGGCTGGATGGATGATGAGGCTCTTTGAATCCCCGACGTTCGCCAGGTGCGACCACAAGGTCACGCCGCGGATGAAGTCCTGTCCGGCGGCGCGGCCTCCGCGGCAATCGAAGGAGAACACAGCACCCGCGCCTCGCGGCAGATAGTTGTCGACGAGCGGCCGGTAGCGGCTGGTACGCAGGCCCGGGTAGGTTACGTTCGAGGCGAGTTCGTGCGACTCGAGATAGCTCGCCACGCCGGCGGCATTCTCGACGTGACGCTCCATGCGCAACGACAACGTCTCGAGCCCCTGCAGGAAGAGGAACGCGTTGAAGGGACTCATGGCCGCGCCGAGATCGCGCAGCGTTTCGGCCCGCAGCTTCATCAGATAACCGTATGTCCCGAACGTTTCGTGGAACTGGAGTCCGTGATAGGCCGGCGACGGCTCGGCAATCACCGGAAAGCGGCCGTTCGACCAGTTGAACTGCCCGGAGTCGACGACCACTCCGCCGATGCTCGTGCCATGACCTCCGATGAATTTCGTGGCCGAGTGCAGGACGATGTCCGCGCCCCACTCGATAGGACGGCAAAGAAACGGGGTCGCGAACGTGTTGTCCACGAGCAGCGGAAGCCCGTGCTCGTGCGCGATGGCCGCGATGGTCTCGATGTCGAGCACATTGCCGCCAGGGTTGCCGATGGTCTCGCCGTAGAAGGCCTTGGTGTTGTCCCGGACCGCCGCCTTCCACGCGTCCGGATTGTCGGGATCGACCCACGTCAGTTGCACGGACATCTTGCGCAGCATGTGCTTGAACTGATTGACCGTCCCACCGTACAGCGCGGATGACGACACTATGTGGTCGCCCGGCGACAACAAGGTGAACAAGGCTGCCGCCTGTGCCGCGATCCCGCTGGCGAACGCGACGGCGCCGCATCCACCCTCGAGGTTGGCCATGCGCTCCTCGAACACGGCCACAGTCGGATTCATGATGCGTGAATAGGTGTTCCCGTACTCCTGGAGATTGAAGTACGCCGCCGCCGATTCAGGGTCCTCGAAGACATAACTCGTCGTCTGAAAGATCGGCACCGCGCGCGCGCCGGTGTTCGGGTCCGGACGCTGCCCTGCATGTACTTGACGGGTTTCAAATCCAAAGCTGCGCGACTCTTCCATGGGCGCTGTCTCCTAACCCGCGAGAAACTCCTGGATCATAGGGGTCTGTCTGGCTTCCTCCAACAGAAAGCAGTCGTGACCGTACGGCGCGTCGATCACGTGGAGCTTTACGTCCCTGCCGTTCGCGCGAAGCGCGTCGGCCAGCTCCTCCGAGCCCGACGGTGGATACAGCCAATCAGAGCTGAACGCGATGAGCAAGGTCCTCGCGGACATGGTGCGAAGGGCGTCCGGGAGCCGGCCGCCACCGTATTGCCGGGCGAGGTCGAAGTAGGTGAGAGCCCGGGAGGTGTAGAGGTACGTATTCGCGTCGAAGCGCTTCACGAAGGCATCCGCCTGGTGGCGCAGGTAACTCTCCACCTCGAACTCGGGCTCCAGGAGGTCGTAGCGAATATCGTCCGCAAACTGCAGCCGCCTTCCGAACTTCTCGGTGAGCGACGCCGCGGAAAGGTAAGTGACGTGCCCGACCATGCGGGCGACGCCCATTCCGGCCGTGGGCGCGCGACCCGTTCCGTAATAGTGGCCGCCCTGCCAGTCCGGGTCGGCTGTGATGGCGTTGCGGGCGATCGCGTTCCAGGCGACTCCCTGCGGGTGAAGCGCATGCGTGCTCGCGATGGGAATGATCGCATCGACCTGATCGCCGTACAGAACAGCCCACTCGAGCGCCTGCATGCCCCCCAGCGAGCCGCCGGCGACAGCGGCCAGCCTCTTGATCCCCAGCTCATTCAGGAGCGCGCGTTGGGCCCGGACCATATCCGCGACGGTGATGACCGGAAAGTCGGACCCGTAAGGCCGGCCCGTTGCCGGGTTTGTGGACGACGGTCCCGTTGTGCCTCGGCACCCTCCCAGGAGGTTCGAGCTGACGACGAAGAACCGGTCCGTGTCGAAGGCCTTACCGGGGCCGATCATTCCGTCCCACCAGCCAAGACCTCGGCTCGTGCCCGCGTCGCGCTCCTCGGCGCGGAAGCCGTCACGCGTGCTCGCCGCGGCCGGCATGGTCGTGAAGCCAGCCGCGTGGGCGTCTCCGCTCAGCGCATGGCAGACCAGGATGACATTGTCACGCGCCGCCGACAGCGTCCCATAGGTCTCGTAGGCGATGCGAATCGGATGCAGCTCCCGCCCGCAGTCGAGCGCAAGCGGCTTCGGGAGATCGAGGAACTGCGTGTCGACCGTGCCGACCGAGCCCACGGCCGTCCTCGACGTTGGCGTGGTCATGCGGGCGATCATATCCCGTCCTCATGAGATTCAAGTGGGCGCCCCTGGTCCTCGGCTCATGGTAGTCACGGTCATGGTGAAGATGTATGATCCGAGACTTGCGTTAAGCAGTTTTATTGGACCTTCAACTTCACCGAGGGGGCTCACGATGGCTCAGTCCAGCGTCAACAACGGAGTCAATGTAGAGGCACTGCTCGCCGCGCGGGAGGCACTGAAAAGCGCGCCGCAGGCGGCGAAGTTCAAGTGGCGGGCATCCTGCAAATGGAAGAACGGCACGCACAGCGAGACCAAGTTGCAGGGCTTTCATGGGCTTGGCGAGGAGCAGAAACACAAGACCGAATTCTCTTTTGATGCCGATCATCCCGAGATCTTCGCATCCGAAGATCTCGGCGCAACTCCCATTGAGTTCGTGCTCGTCGGTCTGGCAAGCTGCCTGACCGCCGGCGTCGCCGCGGTCGCGCAGAATCGCGGTATCCAGCTGCGGTCGGTCGAGGCGAAGCTCGAGGGCTCCATGGATATCCAGGGCATCCTCGGCATCGATAGCGACGTGCGGAACGGCTACGACGACATCAAGGTGACCTTCCACATCGACGCGGATGCTTCCAAGAAGGAAATCGAGGCTATCGTCGCGCAGTCGCAGAAGCGCTCGGCGGTGTACGACGCCATCACCAACCCGACGAACGTGACCGTCGTAGTCGCCTAGCCTGGCGCGCCGAAGCGCACGTTGTCGTGCGCGAAGACGGGGCTGCCGCGCTGGAGTGCGCGTGATCCACCCGCGAAGGCTGAGCCCGGTCTAGTTTGGAGCGCGCCATCGAACACGTCACGACGGTCGTCATCGGAGCCGGGCACGCGGGATTGGCGGCGAGTCGCTGCCTCACGGAGCGCTCGGTCGATCACGTGGTGCTCGAACGGGGGGACGTTGCCAACTCCTGGCGCCGCGAACGCTGGGACTCGCTGCGGCTGCTGACGCCCAACTGGCAGGCCCGGCTGCCCGGGTATCGTTATGAGGGCGCGGATCCCGACGGCTTCATGACGATGGCCGAGGTGATCGAGTTCGTCTCGCGCTTTGCCGTGGCGGCCGGCGCGCCGGTGCGCACCCACACAACGGTCACGTCAGTCCGGCAGACCGATGAGGGATATCACGTCGCCACCGACAATGGCGACTTTCGTTGCCGCAGCGTGGTGCTGGCAAGCGGTGCCTGCAACCTCCCGAATGTGCCCGCCCTCCGGCAGGCCGTGCCGGGCTCCCTCGACTGCCTCACGCCATTGGAGTACCGGAATCCAGACCAGCTGCCCGAAGGTGGCGTGCTCATCGTCGGCGCGTCGGCTACCGGCGTCCAGCTCGCGGACGAGATTCACCGCTCGGGTCGTCCCGTAACGCTCTCGGTCGGCGAGCACGTGCGGCTGCCCAGGACCTACCGGGGTCGCGACGTGTTGTGGTGGATGGACGCCTCGGGGATCTGGAACCAACGCTACGACGAGATCGACGACCTGACCCGTGCTCGGCGGCTGCCGTCGCCGCAACTGGTCGGAACGCCGGAGCGCAGGACGCTGGACCTCAACGCGCTCAGCGCGGACGGCGTCGAGGTCGTCGGCCGGCTGGCCGCCGTGCGCGACGGCCGGGCTCTTTTTTCAGGAGGTCTGCGCAATCACTTTGCGCTCGCCGACCTCAAGATGGATCGACTGCTGGACACATTCGATGACTGGGCGCACAGTCATTCTCGCAAGGCCGACGTCGGCCGTCCAGAGCGCTTCGAGCCGACCCGCGCGCCAGCCTCGTCACGACTGACCCTCGACCTCGGGAGCGGCGAGATCCGTTCCATCATCTGGGCGACCGGGTTTCGCCCGGATTACAGCTGGCTCGACGTGCCGGTGGTCGATCGCAAGGGCCACCTGCGGCACGAGGGAGGCGTGGTCGATGCCCCCGGGTTATATGCCATCGGGCTGCCCTTCCTCCGGCGACGCAAGTCGACGTTCATCCACGGCGCCGAAGATGACGCGCGCGACGTGATCGACCACCTCGCATCCTATCTGGCCAACACGCCGGTCCGCCAACCCGGTTCGGCGCGCTAGCTTCCGCCAGCGGAGGACGGCGCCGCCGTACCGGTTGACACACGGAAGGGCTCGAAACGGAACCACGTCAGCGACCGCCAGACCCACTCGAGCGGCCCGAAGCGAAATCGAGCGAGCCATGCTCGAGAAGCCCAGACCTGGAGTGCAAACACCGCGAGGCCCATCGGGATGGTCACGGTGTTGCCGACGCGTCCGAGGAGACCGAGACCGAAGCCGAAGAAAATCAGTACACCGATCACCGTCTGGCTGACATAGACGCTGAGGGCCATCCGCCCGGCCGGGCCGAAGCGAAGGAGGCGCGGCTGCCAGCGAGGGCGTAGGAAAAGGAGAGCGAAGGACGCCACGTAGAAGAGGGTCATCGCATTATTCCAGGCATCGAAGAGACCCAGGCCGGCCACCACAGGCCAGCTCGAAATGTCGGGAAACGTGCCGGCCGGTTGCTGCGGCTGACCGCCGCCCATGGCGCGGCCGACTACGAAGAGGACGCCGCCAATCAGGGGGAGGAGCAAGGTGAGCGCGCCCGTCCAGCGCCAGAGCCGGACGAACAGCCGCCGGTGCATCTCGACGTCCTCGAATAGGCGGCGCCGCCCCGCCCAGAGGCCGAGAAGGAAGAGGCCGAACGTCTGGTAGCCCCGTCCAACGACACCGAACTGAAACTCCCACTTGCCGCGAAAGCCGGTGGTTGCGTTGAGCCGGACGATCGTGGGCACGTCTCCCGACGCGAGCGCGCGCCAGTGCTCCTCGGCCTCCGCATTCATCCGGCTCTGGAGCGACTGGAGCCCGGCCTGGGTTGACGGGCCCTCGATCAGTCGCTCTGTGATCCGCGGCAAGCCGACGAGCAGCACGACGGCGAGAACGATCAGCCAGCGGTCCCGAACCCGGTAGAAGAACATGAGCGGGATTCCGAGCACTGCGTAGACGGTGAGAATGTCGCCGCGGTAAGCGAGCCCGTGCAGCCAGCCGATTGCGAAGAGGATCAATAGCCGCCAGGCAAAGCGGGGGCGGAAGTCAGTCCCGGGGCGACGCTGTTCGGCGCGGAGCATCTGCAGCGCGAAGCTCAGGCCGAACATGAAGGAGAAGATGCCGAACCCTTTGCCGCGTACGAAGATCCAGGACAAGGCTTCCAGCACTGCGTCCGCCGTCCCGTGGATGTTGTAGGGTTGCCCCGGGGGCGGCATGGAGCCGAGATACTGTTCCCCGAAATGGGCCATCGCGATCCCCGCGAGCGAGAAGCCGCGCATCGCATCGATGAGGCGAATGCGCCCGGTCACACGGTACCCGTCTCGAAAAAGGCATGCAGACGAGCTTCGAGGGCGGCATCCACGCCCCATTATAGCGGCGCCCGCGCGGTGCCTCTGGATCAACAACTGCATGAGAACAGCGGTAGGTAGCTCAGTGGAGCACGACACCATCGCCCACCAGGCCGGTGAACACGTTCCGCGGCAGGAGCCCAAGCCACGCGTCCCGCCGGGGCGTGCGAAACACCTCGGCGTAG
>JBBQEJ010000238.1:0-6647 GCA_038320555.1 Vicinamibacterales bacterium
CCACGCCGAGGTCGCCCAGCCGCGCCTCGGTGTCCAGCGAGACTCCCAGCTCCTCGAGGATCTTCCCTGCACTGGAGCGAAGAGCTCGCCAGTTCACAAGGCCCGCGTTCGTCGGCCACTGACCCAGCATCACGTTTTCAGCGACAGTCAGCTCGGGGGCTCCGGCCAGTTCTTGCGTGATCATGCGGATGCCCCGTCGCCGTGCCGCGATCGGGTCGAGCCCCTCGCGAACCTCGCCACCGATCTCGATCGAACCAGAATCGGCGTGGTAGTCCCCGCCGACAATCTTGACGAGCGTTGACTTCCCGGCGCCGTTTTCCCCGACCAGCGCAAGGACGATGCCTCCGGTGGCATCGAGGTCCACTCCGTGCAGAACCTCGACGCCACCAAAGGCCTTCCGGATCGCGCGCGCCTGAAGGTGGAACCGATCAGGCAACGATCGCCCGACTAGCAGCTGAGCTTGGGATAGTACTTGCCGATATTCTTACTGTTGACCGCTACCAGCGGCACATATAGAAGCTTCGGGATCTTCTTGCCCTTCATGGCCTTGATCAGCTGGGGAACTCCGGTCCACCCGTACTTCTCAGGGAAGATAGCCGTTGACGCAAGCCAGTTCGGGTTGGTCTTCACGCCACACCGACTCGCCTGGTCGCCGAGCCCCAACGAGATTCCGTAGATGTCGCCTACTCTCCCTGCCGACTTCGCGGCCGCAAATGCCCCGGCGACGCCGTCGTCCGAAATCCCCGTAACGATGATCTTGTGCTTTCCGGGCAACCTCGTAAGCGAATCGGTAATCACTGTGCGGGCAGGCGCGATGCTTCCGTCGAAATCCAGCCGCTTGAGATTCTTGATTGGTCCTGGACAAGACACCTGGAACCCCTTCTGGTATCCATTCGCCCGGTCGAGGCTGACTTTTCCGGAGACAAGGATCTCTAGCGAGAGCCATGCGTCGTACTTGCAGGCAAACTTCTTCTTGAAGATCTCGCCGGCCTTCAGTCCGGCGACGTAGCCGCCGTACTTGTTATCCACACCCATGTAGGCCGTCTGGCATGGAGGCTGGCCGATATCAATAGCGATTACCGGGACTTTGGGTCCCGCCGCACAGATGCGCGGCGAAGATTTCGTGTCGTGCTGGAATTGCAGAATTCCGTCCACGCCACGCGTCTTCCACAATCGCGCGCAGTCGAGGCTCTTCACGACTTCCCCGTTGAGGTCACAGAAAACCAGGGTGGCTCCAGCTCTCTTGATCTGAGCCTTGAAGCTGTTCGAGATGACATGTACGACAGGGATCTTCTCGACATCCGAGGCGTATCCGATCACGAACCCCTTGCCGCTGCCGGGAACCGCCTGCGTCTGCGGAACAATGTTCGGTTGCTTGGGCGGTGCCGTGAGAGCACCCTCTGCCACAGCAACGACACCCACGCACGCCGCAACTACTGACGCTAGCACGAAGCCACCGCACACGCCTCGCCCCAACCGTTTTGAGACCTTCATGCTTCCCCCTCTCATGACTCGATACCCCCTGAGCCGTAGACACTGTTTCCGGGAGCCGCGGCGCACACGAATGCCGCTTCAACAACCTGTGCGCCTGGGTTCTGGAACTGATGCTCAACGCCAGCCGGGACGAAGAGAGCGTCGCCCTTGGAGCCAATGATGCTGGCGTTGGTCTCCATAAGGTTCACGATGAGTTGTCCGGACTCGTCAAGGGGGTAGTAAACCCGCTCTGCGTTGACCTGGATGGCGTTTGTGATCCGGTTCGAGGGAATCCGGATTGTGCCCATTTGAAATGCGTCCGTGGCATACGCGAGCGATGTGAGAAACTGGTGCGCGAAATCAGCACCGGTCACAAAGTGGAGCCATTGGGCCCTGTGGTAGAGCTGGGCGTTATCCACGTCAGAATCACGAGCCACCGACTCGCCGGAGGCTGGTGGCCATCGCTTGAGATCGACGTGCCGCGATTGTGGCGCTTCGTTGGCGTTGAAGTCCGGCTGGGCAAAACCTGCGTGCTGGTGGTGTTCGTGAACAGGAGTCTTGTGCAGAACGATGGGCTCGCGAATATTCATGTAGTGGTCGTCGTATACGGGATTGGCGATAAACTCATCAGTCATAATCTGATGGGGAATCATCCACAGCATTCGACAGGTCTCGAAACCAAAGTTGTATCCGACATGCATCTGCATCGCCGGGATAACGACAACGTCTCCCTTCGAGAGCTCCTGGAGTTGACCCGTGTCGGGGTTGCCGAGATGAATCGTCCCGTCCAGAATGAGATACGGCTCGGGGTTCGGATGATTGCCGGGCTTGAAATAGTCACCCGGCGCGAGCGAGAAGATTCCAGTGTTGATCGCGTCGGTGCTGGCGTAGAACCAGACCGGGGTGCGGTTCAGGCCTTCACTGCTGATCCCCCATGCCTGGAACTTCGCCTCATGCTCATGAATCACCCTCGGGTAGACGGGCTGTCCGAGGAACGGCCAAGACCCTGCCCATGCCGCCAGCTCTTCGAACGTTTGCGGGCTCTCCTGCTGCGTAACCATCGCGACCACCCTTCGGGTTGTTGTCTCTGACCTGCCCCGCGCGCGGGCGGCAATGGTACGAAAAGCGGCCGGAAACGTTTCTGGGATCGGTTTGGGCGCCACGTTAGCGAACGCCAATGAGCTAGTCAAGGCGGCCGAGACACACGATGGGAAACGCGGCAACGACCAGATCCGGTCTCGTCCCGGACCGGTCGAGGTCGGTCGGACTGAGCAGCTGTGGCGAACATCGACGCGGAGCCGCCCGCCGCAACAGTCGCCGCCGGCGAAGTGGTGTGCGGGACCGCCGACATCCCGCTCTCGGGCCGGCGCTCCCGGCGCCGCGCTTCCCCGTCGGCCCGTCGGGGCGGCTCGAAGGCGGCTGCCCGCGCCGCGCCCGCGACCGCGCCGCGCGGCTCACCTCGCCTCGGTGCGCCGCCGATCCCCACGCTCGGTGAGCCAGCGCGTGGGTGCTCGCCGGACCGCCGGCGCACAGCTTCCGCCTGCGAGTCGCTCAGTCGAGCAGCAGGTCTCCGGCACGCCAGCCGATCATCATCGAAGCAGCGTTGGTGTTGACCGACACGATGTCCGGCATGATCGACGCGTCCGCGACGTAGAGGCCTGTCGTTCCATGCACGCGAAGCCCGGGATCCACCACGGAATCGTCCCCAATTCCCATGCGGCAAGTGCCGACCGGGTGGAACCATGTGCTGATGGTTTCCTCGATGTAGTCGCGGAGCTCCGCATCTGACGCGACCCCCGGGCCGGGGAAGAACTCTCCGTTGTTCCAGTCGTGGAACGCGTCGGCATTGCCGATCTCGCGCGTCATACGGATACTCTCGATCAGGGTGCTTAGATCCTCGGGCTCCGTGAGATAGCGGGGGTCGATAATCGGATAGTCGGTCGGGTTGGCCGATCGGAGCCTGAGCGTGCCTCGACTCCGGGGCTGCGTGATGCCCGGGATGATCGTGTATCGAGGCAGCCCGTCCTCGGTCGGAGGAGCGAAGTTTGCTTCCTTGGCGAACGAAATCTCGACGTCGGGGGCGTCGCGTGCCGGCGAGACGCGTCCAAACGCGCAGCACTCCGTGACCATCGAGTGATCGAGCGATATGGGGAGCTTCGAGTTGTAGACGACTCCGATCAGGAGGTGGTCGATGAGGTTTTCGCCGACCGGCAGGCCAACGACCGGCGTGATCCCGACCTCTCCGAGGTGCTTGGCAGGGCCGACGCCGGACGTCATCAGGATCCGTGGTGACTCGAATGCTCCGGCGCAGAGAACGACCTTGCTGGACGAGATGCGATCGAGCGCGGCATCTCCGGCCGCACGGGCCTCGATCCCCGAGATGTTCCCGCCGTTGTCGATTATCAGCCTCTCGACCGTCGTGTCGGAGAGGATGGTGAGATTGGGGCGGTCGAGGACCGGGCCGAGGAACGCGCGGTACGCGCTGTTCCTACTCGAGTTGACGATCGTGGATCGGTTCCAGCCAACACCGTCGAGGCTCCCCGAGTCGAAGAAGGGGTTCGCCGCATAACCGACCTGCGCCGCCGCGCTGAGAAAAACCTCGGAGAGGACGTTGTGGTCGGTGAGGAAGGCGGGGGCGAGCACAGCCTCCATCTCCTCGAAAGCCTGCCGCACGCTCGTCCAATGCCAGCCCGCGCAACCGCCTTCCGCCCATGAGTCGTAGTCGCCGCTCGCTCCGCGCAGGTACACCATCCCGTTGATGCTGCTCGTCCCGCCCAGCACGCGGCCGCGTGGCAGTCGGTGAACGCGGTTCCTCGTTCTGGGCTGAGGCACCGAGTCGTAGTTCCAGTCGACGTCGGAGCCCCAGAGCTTGAAATACTCCGACGGCGCGCCGATCTCCGGACGCTCGTCGGTGCCGCCGGCCTCGATCAGAGCGACCGAGACGTCGGAGCTATCGGAAAGTCGGCGTGCGAGCGCGCATCCAGACGATCCGGCCCCGACGACAACGAAGTCAAACGCGCGAGCCATGTGCCGTTCTCCCTCGCGCTAGACACACGTACCGGACGGTGACGACCGCCACAGGCGTAGCGGGCTTCACTTGGAGACGACGTCCAGGTGGAAGATCTCAGGCATGAAGCGCGCATCGATCTGTGCGCTGTCGTCGAACGCGATCAACGATTTGAACATTTCCGCCCACCTGGCGTGCACCTCGGATGCCCAGAGACGATCCCAGGCGCCTTCGTCGAGGATCTCCGTGTAGTAGAAGATGACCGGGTCGGCCTCGAACGCCGTCATCCGGGCAATGCCGAGCCTTTCGATCTCTTCGACCAACTCGGGCCAGATGTTGTCGTGCTTCTCCTTGTACTCGTCCAGGGCGCCCGGCTTGAGTTGCAGCGTGAAAGCACGTCGAATCACGTGGATCCTCCCTCTGGTCAATGGTCATGGCGAGCTTTGCCCCCGTCCAGCCCGTTGAGTTCTTACGCAGACTCGCGCCGAGCATCATCGCGCTGGTTCCAGGACCCGAGGCAGGAGGCCCGTGGCTCATCGTGGTCACGCTAACGGAATCGGGTTCTGATGTGACCCGCGTCTGCCGCGGAACTCTAGGGCGACGGCGGGGTCCGTCACTCCGCCGCGAGCCTCAGCCGGAGCTGATCCACCGCGACGGCGAAGATGAGGAGGCAGCCGCGCACGACGTCCTGCCAGAACGATTCGATGTTGAGCAGGACGATGCCGTTGTTGACGACGCCGATCACGAGCACTCCCAGGATCGTGCCGATGATCGAGCCGCGGCCGCCGGCGAGGCTCGCGCCGCCGAGGACGACTGCCGTGATCGCCGAGAACTCGAGCCCCACCGCGGTGTTCCCCGAGCCTTGGCCTGTCTGGGAGGCCAGCAGGAGACCGGTGAGGCCGATGGCCAGGCCGGAGAGCACGAAGCCGGTGAAGATGACGCGCCGGGTGCGGATGCCGGCGAGACGCGCCGCCGCGGGATTCGCTCCGATCGCGTACAACGCCCGGCCGAAGGTCGTTGCGCGCATGACGAACATCGTGATGAGGACGATCGCGACGAAGATCCAGACCATCCAGGGGATGTTGAGGAACGGCCGCTCGACACCAAGTGTCGTGAACCCGTTGAACCCAACCGCCTGGCCGTTCGTCCGGAGGAACGCCAATGCGCGCGTGACGCCCAGCATGCCGATCGTCGTGATGAGGGCGTTGATCCCGATAACGGTCACCAGGAAGCCGTTCAGGGCGCCGATCGCGGCGCCCGTGCCGAGCCCGATCAGGATCGAGACGATGAGCGGGTTGCCGGCCACGAATGAGGTGGCGAACATCGCCGTCACGAGGGCGGTGCCGCCGCCGACGGAGAGGTCGAACTGGCCCGCGATCAGGAGCATCGTGGCTGGGCAGGCGATGATCCCGACCACGGACGAGGCGATGAGAATGTTGATGAAGTTGTCGGTGGTGAGGAAGTACGGCGTCTCGAACGAGAAGAAGATGCCGAGCGCGGCGAGGACGACGATCAGGGCGGCCGACTCGGGCACGCGGCCCGCGGCGCGCCTCAGCCGCGTGCGGCGTGTGCTCTCGCCAACCGGCGCGGGCGGCGCGGCGGCCGCGCCCGGCTCGAGCGGGGCACCGACCGTCATCCGCCGGCCTCCGAGAGCAGCCGGCTCGTCGTGATCGCGTCGCCCTCGAGCTCCGCCACCACCCGCCCCCGGGCCATGACGACGGCCCGGTCGGCGACCTGGACGGCCTCCTCGTAGTCGGAGGTCGAGACGAGCATCGCAACGCCCTGCTGCGCGAGGTGCCGCATCGACTCGTAGAGCTCCGCCCTCGCCCCCACGTCGACCCCGCGCGTAGGCTCGATCATCACGAGCAAGGGCGAGCCGCGCTCGAGCCAGCGCGCAAGCACCACCTTCTGCTGGTTTCCGCCGGACAGCGTCGCGACGGGTTGGCGCGGATCGTTCCTCGACCGGATCGAGAGCGCCTCGTGCCAGCGCCTGTACGCGGTCGCCTCGGAGCGCCGGGAGATGAGAAAGCCCGCGGTGGCGAGGCGGCGCCACGACGACGCGGCGACGTTCTCCGCGACGGGTCTCACCGCGAGGATCGCCTCGCGCTTGCGATCCGCGGGGACCAGGCCGATGCCGCGTGCAATCGAGGCGGCGGGGCCACTGGCC
>JBBQEJ010000239.1:0-6622 GCA_038320555.1 Vicinamibacterales bacterium
GAGGGGGAGACCGAGGACGACAGCGGCTCGGAGCGGACACACAAGGAGAACGGCCGGCTGATACACGAAAAGACCTCGAAGAACGGCGGCACCAACGAGTTCGGAGTCGTCATCGGCGATCGTTTCGTCGTGAGCGCAAAATCACGCGGCGTCGATCTCGCCGCGCTCAAGACCGCCGTGGCAGGCCTCGACATCGCGAAGCTGGAGGGGATGAAGGACACCGGCGTGAAGCACTAGGCCACGGACAGGCCACGGACCCACACGGAATAACACGAGCCACCGATACACACAGAACGACACGGACAGCACGAGTCACCACCACACGCGGAATGACACGGACAGAATGACACGCACCATGCGCCTCTCGCAGGTCGCCTGACGGCGAGTCGCACTTCTTCGGAAGAAACGCTTTTCGGCAGCGGTGAACAGGCCCCTTCTACACATCTTTTGCCAGACATCTCCGTGTGCCCTCGTGGATGCCTTCACCGGCCCGCGGCGATCCCTCGATGTCCTGATTGGCCTCGCCGGAGAGGGGCACCGGTTGTCCATCTCGGCGATCGTGTTGTACGAGTGGTTGCGAGGTCCGCGGACGCGCGTTGAACTGGCGGTCCAGGAGGATCTGTTTCCGCGGGTGCGGGCTGTGCCGTTCGGCGCCGAACAGGCCGCCGTTGCCGCGCGCCTGTACAGCGTGGTCAAGCGGCCGCGGGGCCGCGAAATCGATCTGGCGGTCGCCGCGTGCGCGCTGCACGACGGTGCGTCGCTCCGGACGCTCAAGCGCGCGGATTTCCGGGATCTCCCGGGCCTCGCGCTGATTTAGCCCCGCTCCCTCGAGCGGAGATCCGATTGAAGAGCATCGCGCGACGACTGCTCGGCGTGCACCCTTCGCGCCGGGGACGCGCTACAACTCGCCGCAGCCTACCTCGCGGCCGAGCCGCGTCCACCCACGCTGGAAAGTAGTGACGCTCGACGAGCGTCTGCGGCACGCGGCAGTGAAGGAAGGGTTCCGAGTGCTCGACGTCTGAGCGGGCGCCGACACGTTCGCATGATCTAGACTGGTGTCGTGAACAAATACAAGCTTTGGCCTCTCACGCCGATCGAGCCGGATCCGGTGATCGAAGCGTACAAGGCCGGCGTCGATCGCTCGTTGCTCCGCGAGCGGCTGAGGCGGACGCCGGCTGAACGCGTTGAAGATCTGGTCGCGCTCCTTGGCTTTGCGGAAGAGTTGGCGGCCGCCGGGCGCCGGCAGCGTCAGCGATGACCGATTTTGCCGGCGTGATCCGTACGCTGGTTGATGCGAGGGTCGATTTCATTATCGCCGGTGGTGTGGCCGGTACCGTGCATGGTTCGGCGCGCCTGACACGCGACGTCGACGTCGTCTATGCGCGCAGTCCCGAGAATATGAGACGACTGGTCGATGCCCTGTCGTCGCACAATCCCTACCTTCGCGGCGCGCCTCAAGGGCTGCCGTTCCTATGGGACCTCAACACAATTCAGCGCGGCTTGAACTTCACCCTCACCACGCGTCTCGGAGATCTTGACCTGCTTGGAGAGCTGACTGGTGGCGGAGGCTTCGAGCAGCTGCGGGAGCACTCATCGACTGTTCGCGTTTTCGACCGCGATGTACAGGTTCTCGATTTGGACTGGTTGATTCGCGTCAAGAGGGCCGCCGGCCGTCCCAGAGATCTCGAGGCCGTCGCCGAGCTGGAGGCGTTGCGCGAGGAGCGCGACCGGCACTGAAGATGTCGCTCACTGCCGGAACTCGCCTTGGCGACTATTCCATCGTCAGCGCGATCGGCGCCGGCGGCATGGGTGAGGTCTACCTCGCAGAGGACGCGCGGCTGCGCCGTCGTGTCGCGCTGAAGGTTCTTCCATCACATCTGGTGACCGACGAGGCCGCGGGTAAGCGGCTCCTGAGGGAAGCCCGGGCTGCCGCCACGCTCGAGCACCCCAACATCTGTACGGTGTACGAAGTAGGTGAAGCGGACGGGCGGAGCTTCATCGCCATGCAGTACGTCGAGGGGAACACTCTCGCCGACCGCTTGAAACAAGCGCCGCTCGAACTGCAGACAGCGATTGCCATCGGCCGGCAGATCGCCGATGCGGTTGCCGAAGCACACGCGCACGGCATCGTGCATCGCGACATCAAGCCTCAAAACGTCATGCTCTCGGCGGCGAACCATGCCACCGTGCTCGACTTCGGACTGGCCAAGGCCGCGACTGTCGACCCAGCGGCGCAGACCGCCACCGTGCCCACCGAAGCTGGAGTCGTGAGCGGCACGTTGTTGTACATGTCGCCCGAGCAGGCGCGGGCCGAGATCGTCGACGAGCGTTCCGACGTCTTCAGCTTCGGCATCGTGTTGTACGAACTGGTCACTCGGGCCCATCCGTTCGCCCATGAAAATTGGGCCGATACTCTGGCGGCGATCCTCACACGAGATCCCCGCCCCATCGTGATCCCCATTCCATCGGAGTTGGCGCGCATCCTGCGGAAGTGCCTCGAGAAGGATCGCGGGCGCCGCTACCAGACGATGCGCGATGTTGCGATCGATCTGGAGAATCTCGCCCAGGAGATGTCGAGCGCGAGGGCGGACGTCCTGTTACAGGCCGCGCAACCGCCGGTGGTTCGGCGTAGAACACACAGGACGATCTGGATCGCGGCAGCAGCCACGCTGACTCTGGCGGCAGCCGCCACTGTGCTCATGGTGTGGAAGCATGAAAACGGTGCGCCGGTCTACTCCGGCTACGAGCCCATTACCGACTTCACCGATTCGGCGACAGCACCTGCGCTGTCACCCGATGGACGGATGGTGACGTTCATTCGAGGCGGGTCGTGGTTCATGACGAAGACCGGGCAGATTTACGTGAAGATGCTGCCCAACGGTGAGCCGGTCCGGCTGACCGACGATTCGCGGGCAAAGTTCGGCCCGGTCTTCAGCCCCGACGGGTCGCGCGTGGCGTACACAGCCATGGAGCCCAGCGCCGGCGACCTAACCTGGGATACGTGGACGGTGCCGATCTCCGGAGGTGCGCCGACGAGGCTCCTCGCCAACGCGGCGGGCCTCTCGTGGATCGATCCGCGCCACGTCCTGTTCTCGGAAATTCAGCCGGGCACGACGGTCCACATGGGACTTGTCACGGCGACCGAGGACCGGCGCGACGCCCGACCGATCTACCTTCCGCCCCACGAACGCGGAATGGCGCATTTTTCGTACCTGTCGCCCGATCGCGTCTGGGTCCTCATCGTCGAGATGGGACCGATGGGGACGTTTGAGCGCTGCCGTCTGCTGCCATTCGACGGAAGCTCCACCGGTCGCCAGGTCGGGCCCACGGGCATGTGTCATGCCGCCGCGTGGTCTCCCGACCAACGCTGGATGTACTTCGCCGCCGTGGTGGATGGGCGCTCTCATCTCTGGCGCCAGCGATTTCCGGACGGCGTCCCCGAGCCGATCACCTCCGGCCCGGCAGCGGAGGAAGAAGGGGTGGCCGTTGCGCCCGACGGCCAATCGCTGGTGACGTCGATCGGGATGCGCCAGAGCTCGCTGTGGCTGCATTCGGCGAACGGCGATCGACTTCTGTCTTCCGAAGGGTACGCGTCGAATCCCACGCTCTCGCCCGACGGCACGCGATTGTATTACCTGTTGCGGCGTGCCTCCGGATTGGGCGTGGACGAGCTGAGAGTCATGGATCTTGCGACGCAGAAGAGTGACCGGGTGCTGCCGGACTTCTCGGTTGTCGATTACGCCGTGTCGCGCGATGAAAAAGAAGTGGCCGCAACGACGATCGCCGCCGATCGGTCGCTGGAAATCTGGGACGCCGCGCTCGATCGCCGCACGGCGCCGCGACGCGTTGTGCAGGGTGGAGACAAGGTCGCCTTTGGCGCGAATCGCGACCTCGTGTTTCGATCGATTGAAGGACACCTCAACTTCATCAGCCGGATCGGTCCCGACGGGCAGAACCGCGTGCACCTGTCGGACATCAACGCGATCGATGTCATGGGCACGTCGCCGGACGGGCAGTGGGTGACTTTCGCCGGACGCTTCGCAGGCGAAAGGGTCGCAGTGATGGTGGTGCCGGTCTACGGCGGCGACTCAAGGGTCCTTTGCTACAACGACTGCAGACCCGGCTGGTCGCCAGATGCCGCCTCGCTTTACCTGGACATCGGCGTCGAGGCGCCGCGCCCGATCCTCATCGTTCCCTTGCAACCAGGGCACGCGTTCCCACAGTTTCCCGCAAAGGGCGAAGAAGCCCTGGCGGCCTGGCGGAAACTACCTACCGCGCGCGTGATCGAGCGCCCAGACTCGATCCCCGGACTCGATGAGTCGACGTACGTCGTCACAAAGGTCGAGGAACGCCGAAATCTCTTCCGCATGCCGTTGACCCGGTAGCCGGTCCCGCGTCAGCGAGGCGTAATCAAGTAAGTGGGCTAGCGAGGCGGAGGCTCCACGGTCCGAGGCGCAGCCTCGCTAGAATTCAACGACAGCCACAGTAGGAACAGACGCTGCAGATCAAACAGCAACAGGAGAATAGAGTCCTCTTTTTTGTTTGATGTCTGGCTGTTGGCATAAGAGAAAGGTGCCGGCGGTCGGACCGGTACGCGATTGTCACTGCCCGGTGATTTAACACAGCCGGCGTGAAACCGGATGCCGCTTGATGCGACGACGCACGCCGATCCAGTAGGCGAGGTAATAGCCAAGCACCACGGCACCGGCGGCCATTGATTTGGCTACGCCGGCCACGGCGAACCACGCCGCACCGTCTACGCCCGCGCGCCACGTGTGCCACGCGCGCCAGAATCCGAACAGAACCCGGCCGGTGACGACGAGCGTGATGCCGAGCACGAGCCAGCGGTTCGGTGTGTAGTAAAGGTTGCCCGGCACCGGTTCCCAGCGCGTGAGCCAGAGCCCGGCCATCCCGAGCACGCATCCGATCCCCAGGCCCGCGACGGTGTACGTCAATGCGCCGGGAACCCAGATGCTGGTCAGTGCCGCGGTTACCAGGAACAGTGCGGCCGACAGTGCGAGGCCGACGAGGTTCACCGCCGCGAGCCAGCCCCTGGCGCGCTGACGCGCGGTCCCCATCCGATACCGCTGCACGAGCGCAAGCGGTATCAACGCGACGAGCGCGAGAACGACCAGTACTGGAATGATCAGCGGCGGCACGCATCAGCATCGCGACTCGAGGCTCGAATCGCGAGATCGTTCCAGTAACGGAACCTAGCTGCCCCGAACGTCGAAGTTCTTCGTTTCCGTGGCCTGGTCGTTGAGGAAGACTTCCAGCTTGTATTTCCCCGCGGGCCAACCGTCCGGCTTCGAGATGTGGAACTCGGTCCGCTCGCGGTTGTTCGGCGCGATCGTGCGGGTTGATTCGTCGACGAGTTGCCCAGTTTCGAACGACCACTTCGCGCGAAGCGTCGCGCTCGGCGCGGATCCTTCGGTCGCAACCGACGCATAGATTGTGTCGTTCGGCTTGAACGTCTCGGTCCGATCGGTGATCGCCTTGTCTCCGCCCACCGAGCGGCCCAGCGTGACGTCGGTGACCCGCACTCCCGGGGTTGCCGCGGTGTTATTCGCGGCGTTTCCGTGGCACGCTGCTGCCGCCATCAGCAGCGCGAGGCACAGTGGCAGATGAATCTTTTTCGAGTGACGCATCATCATGTTCCTTACGCTCCTGGAATTCTGAGTTTCTGACCCGGATGGATCAGATCGGGGTTCTTGATCTGATCGCGGTTCGCCTCGTGAATCTGCGGCCACTTGTTCGCGTCCCCGTAGAAATGCTTGGCAATCTTCGAGAGGCTGTCCCCTGCCACGACGGTGTAGAACTGCTCTGACCCTGATGTGCCGGCCGTCGGGCCAAGGTTCGGCAGTGGCGCGGCTGCAGGGGGCGCCGCCGATGTCGTTGAGCTGCCCGATTGCACATTCGAGAAATCCGGCTGCGGCTTCTCTTCCTTCTTCTTTCCGAACCCGTCAAATATACCCACGTGAATCTCCTTCTTTGATACACCGCTGCGGCGGAAAGCCCTCTTTCTCGTCGTATCGCGCCTTATTGAGCATCTTCCGTGCCCGCCCTACCTCTGCAGTTGCTCTCTTCGTGTTTCCATGTCTTCTCCGCGCTCGTCGCGCTCTCTGCGCGAACTCATCGTGACAGGTAAATGGCCGCTCGCTCGCGGTAGTATCTGCGCATGCAAATCCTCTTTTCTCTCGCGGTCGCCGCAGCACTCTCCGCAGCGCAGCAGCCGCATCCACGCGCCCGCGATCTCGGTGTTCCGTTCGAGGGTACGCCGGGGACCCTGAACGCGATCACGGACGTCGCCGGCGTCGAGGTCGGGCTTGTCACGTTAATTGAGGGCGACGGACCGCTGGTCCAGGGCAAAGGCCCGATTCGCACCGGGATGACCGCCATTCTTCCGCGCGGAAAGAACTCCACGGATCCCGTAATGGCCGGCTGGTTCTCGCTGAATGGAAACGGCGAGATGACGGGAACGACCTGGGTCAAAGAGTCCGGCTTTCTCGAAGGGCCGATCTTCATCACTAACACGCACAGCGTCGGCGTCGTCCGCGACGCGTCGATCGCGTGGGGGCTGAAGCATGGCGCAACGCTGCAGCCATGGTCGCTTCCGGTTGTC
>JBBQEJ010000240.1:0-6534 GCA_038320555.1 Vicinamibacterales bacterium
CCAGCTCGGAACCGGTACGACGCTGGATCGACGCAATCTCCGGCGTCTTGAGAAGAACGTCCTCGACCTTCCGCAACTGGCGGTCCGTTTCCTCGAGCGCGCTGCCAGCCGGGGTCTGATAGTCGATGACGAAGCCGCCCTCGTCGGTCTGCGGAAGGAATCCGCTTCCGACGTAGAAGTACAGTGCGACGCCGCTGACCGCCAGCAGGAGCGCAACGACGAGCGACAGGAGCGGCCGACCGAGCATGGGTTTCAGCGTGTGCGCGTAAGCCTCGTCCATGCGGTTTCGCGGATGGGTGTCTTTCGTGTCGTGGCGGATGCCCCACCGCGCGAGGAGCGGAATGAGCGTGAGCGCCAGAGCGAGCGACGCGAGGACCGCGGCGGAGAGCGTCAGCGACAAGGCCCTGAAGAACTGCCCGACGACTCCTGACAACAGGCCGAGCGGTGCGAACACGACGACCGTCGTCAGCGTCGAGCTGATGACCGGAGGCGTCAGCGCGTTGACGGCGTCGGCCACGGCCGTTGCCGAGCCCTCCTGCACGCGCCGGTGAATGCCTTCTACCACCACAACCGCATCGTCGATGACGAGGCCGATGGCGACGGCAAGGCCTCCCATCGACATCAGATTGATCGTCTCGCCGAAGAGATGCATGACGGCGAACGTAATAAGGACCGCGAGCGGCAGCGTCACAGCAGCAATCAGCGTCAGCCGCCAGTCGTGAAGGAACAGCAGCAGGATGATGACGGCAAGCACCCCGCCGATGAGAATCGCGTCACGCACGCTCGCAATGGAGTCGCGGACGAACTCCGCAAGGTCATACACCTTCGTGATGTGAAGTCCCGAGGGCAGCGCCTGGGCCAGCTCGGCGACCGCTTCCTCGATGCCGGTCTCGATGTCGATGATGTTCGCGCCGACCTGCTGCGACACGCTGATGCTTGCGACGTCGTGTCCGTTGCCGGTCACGAGCCCCGTGCGATCGGGCGATCCGGGAAAGACGCGTCCGACGTCCTGCACGCGCAGCACGCCCTCGGGACGAACAGATAGAGGCGTCTGGGCGATCGCGTCGACCGACGGCCACAGCCCCGAGGCCAGCACCAGCTGCTGCACTCCCCCGGTCGAGTACCTCCCTACTGGCGCGAGCTGGTTTTCCGCCTTCAGCTTGACCGCGACGTCGTGCACGGTCAGCCCGGCGGCAACGAGACGCGACGGATCGGTTTCGACCTCGATCTCGCGACTGTCGCTCGCCATCACCTCGATCTGCCCGGCGCCGGCGACGCGTGCCAGACGTGGACGCATGACGTAGAAGCCGTAGTCGAACAGGTCCGCAGCGGGCACCGCCCCCGATAAATTCAGGATGTACATCGGGAACGCGGCGGGCGTGAGACGCTCGACGACGAGGTCGGTCGCGGCGGGAAGCACCTGGCGCGCGTCGTCGATCTTCCCCTGCACCTGCTGCAGGGCCACCACCATATCGACGGACGGTTCGAACTGCGCGGAGATTTCGGTCGCACCACGGAACGTTTTCGAGCGGACGCGGCGAATCCCCGGCACTTCCATGACCGCCTGCTCGAGCGGACGCGTGACCGACAGCATCATCATCTGAGCGGGCAGCGTGCCACTGTGGCCGATGATGACGATGCGCGGAAACTCCAGACGGGGATAGATGCTGCTCGGCAGATTCGAGCCGGCAACGAGGCCGGCCGCGGCGGTCAGGGTTACGGCCAGGACGATCGCGCGGCCGTATCGATCGATCAGTGTGGCGAGGCTCATGACCCGATGGTGACCGCCGCGCCGTCCGGCAGCCCGTTCTGCCCGCGCACGATGACCTTCTCGCCTGCCTCAACGCCTTTGCGAATCTCGGCGGCATCCGCGGTGACGACGCCGACCTCCACTTCCTTCCGGTGCGCCTTTGAATCCGCCCCGACAACCATCACGATCGCGACAGCTCCCTCGCGCACGATTGCCGCGGGCGGGACTATCACAACGCCGGAGTGTTCGGGACCCATAATCTCGACCTGCACTGGCAGGCCGACCGTGAGGCCGGTCGCAGAGGCGGGACGCAGGCGAACGGGGGCGCTCACGCTGCCGGCTTCGACGGCAGCCGGCCGCGCGATGACGACCGCCTCGATCGGTTCTGCCCCGGCGGGGTTGATCACACGGGCGGGCGCATTGACCGTGATGAACGCGAGGTCGCCAATCGGCGCCGCGGCCGTGATCTCCAGGCGCGACGGATTGATCAGCCGCAGGATAGGATCGCTCGACCCGGCCTGCACGAGATCGCCTGGATTGTGCCAGCGCTTGGCTATCACGCCGTCAAAGGGCGCTCGAACCGTCGTGCGGCTCGCAAGCGCCTGTGCCGCACCCGCGGCGCTTTGCGCCTGGAGCAGCGCGGCATTGGCTTCGCGCAGCTCGCGCAGCGCGTCTTCGACTTCCTTGCGTGCGGCCACGCCTCGCTGGAACAATCCTTCGAGCCTGTCGGCAGCGGCCTTCGCATTCTCGACCCGGGCCATCGCCTGCTCAATCCCTGCGCGCGCCGACGCGGCACCGGCGGTGAGCGTCGGGATGTCGAACCGCACGAGCAAGTCGTCGGCGCGGACGCGGTCCCCTTCGGCCTTCGGCATTTCCGCGATGCGTGCCGAGTCGGGCGCCGCGACGATCAGGTCGCCACCTGGCGCGGCCGTCACCAGCCCGGTCGCGGCAAAGACTGCCCGCACGGGGCCCGTTTTCGCAGCGTCGACTTCGACCGCCACCGCCGTCTCAGTCGCGGTCTCGTCGGGCGCGGCTTTGTGGCAGCCAGACAGGAGGACGGCACCCGCAAGTCCGCACGCCATCCACACGTGTCTCATCGAATTGGTCCTCCGAGCGCGCGCTCGAGATCCGCCAAGGCTCCCTGATATTCGACCCCCACATCGGTGGCAGTGAGCCGGACTTGCCGCGCAGCCTGGAGCGCCTGCAGAAATGCTGCGATACCGGTCTGACCGGATCGGTAGGAGTCTTCCGCCATGGATTCGATGGCGACCAGTTGCGGGATGATCTCGTCGCGGTACCGGAGGTATTCCCGGCGTGCCGCTTGTGCGCGGGCGGCGGCGGCGGCCACGTCGCCCGTCAGGGTGGCGACTCGCGCTTCACGCTCGGCGCGCAGTTGTGCGACGCGAGCCGTCTCGACCTGCACGTCTGCCTTGTGCGTGGTAAACACCGGAATCGTGATCGCGACGCCGAACCGCCAGCCATACATGAAGTCCGGCTGCGAGTCGATCAACACTCCGCCCGACACGGTGGGATCCGGTTTGCGCATCGCGACGGCGAGGCGCTCGCGGGCCACGGCCTCGTCGATGGCGCGATCTATCGCGACAACGTCGGGGTGGGCCGCGATGGCGGCCGCGAGATCGGCGGGAACGGCACCGGCGCCGAACGTGTCGGCCGGCTCCGCCGGCGCGTCAGGCGGACGGCCGATGAGCGTATTCAGCGCCGCGCGCGCCGCGCCGAGGCGGCCCTGCGCCGCCTCCTGCTCGTTGTCCGCCTGCGCCAAGGCCAGTTCCGCCTGCAGCGCCTCGAGCCGCGGCGCCGCACCTGACTCGAAGCGATCCCGCGCCGCGTTGCGGGTACGCTCGGCAAAGCTGCGGAGCTCGCTCGTAATCTGCACGCGGTTGGCTGCGGCGACCAGATCGAAGTAGGCAACCCGCACCTGCCGGCGGATATCCAGCGCCTGAACTGCGAGCTCGGCGCTTGTGCGCGCGAGCGTCGCGTTGGCCACATCGACACGCCGCGACAGTTTGCCGCCAAGCTCGAGTGGCAAGGCCAGGCTCGCCACCTGATGCGGAGTGTCGCGGGCGGCTTCGTAAGAAGCTTCGGGGTTCGGTCGCTGGCGCGCGACGTCGATGCCGGCGAGATCCACCGCGCGGCCGAGACGAGCGGCCACGAGCGTACGGTTGTGCTCCTCGGCGCTGGCAAGCGCCGACTGGAGCGTGACCGTAGCAGCGGACGGCGCGGCAACAGACGGCGTGCCAGCGGGTTGTGGTGCAGGGGGTTGCGGAGAAGTGACCGGCGGCTGACTAACCTGGTCTGCGGTGAGCGCCGTCACCGCCAGAATGACGGCGCTCAGAAAAGGCAAGAACACTCCGAAAGTCTATAGCGAGGCCCAGGCACGCGCAAATACAGGGCGGAGCCCTGCACGACCGACCAACGGAAACCTTGCGAGGTCTGTGGCTCGAATTTCGCGAATTCGAATTCACCAACTCACCAATTGATCAATTCAAAATACGAACCTCACCTGGAACTGGAACATGCGCGGCGGATCGATGTTGGCGAGACTTGGGATCGCGTTCGTGGCGGTGCCGGCGCTGACGAGCTGACCGAACGTCGGATTCGCAATCCCCGTGTCGCCGTACGTCGTCTGCGCGCGCCCGAGGATGTTCCCGTGATTCAAGAGATTGAAGCCCTCCAGTCTCAACAGGAGCGTGCGTCCCGCGGGCTTGATGCGTCCTTCGAGAAACAGCGAGACATCCTGCGTGCCGGTACCGCGGAACGCCGACTTCGAGATGACCTTCCCGTCGACGACCGGCCGGTCGTTGTTCGCACTGTCACCGTTGTTGTCGATGCCGGTGGTCGCGTTGAACGGGCGTGCCGACGCAAGCTGCGTCACGGTGCCGGCGGTGATGTTGTACGGCAGCGTGTAGCTGAAGGTGACGACCGCGCGATGACGCTGATCGACGACGCTCGGGCCGCGCTCCTGTTCGCCGAGCCGCGCGATACTCGCGTCGTTCGGCCCGATGCCGTTGCCGTCCGGCTCGGTGGTGTTCGTGGCTTTTGACAGCGTGTAGCTGAGGCCCGCCTGCATATTCTTGTTACCGCGATAGCTGATCTGCGTCTGCAGCCCGTCGTAATCGGCGACGCCAAGGTTCATCAACACGTTGACGGAACGCACGCCGCCGTTCACCGGCACGATGGGACGCGTAGCGCCGGCGGCTGCCACGCTCCTGGTCTGGCCGGGCGCGGTGCGATCGAAGGGGGACGGAGCGTTCAAGTCGACGCTCCGATCGAGGTTGGTCCAGTGCTGGTGCACGTAGTCGGCGCCGGCGAACAAGCCTCGCGCGAGCGCGCGCTCAACGCCGATGGACGTCACCTGGCTGCGCGGGTTCACGAACGTGTCAGGGTAGTTCGGCAGGAGGTTGAAATTCAGCCCGTACGTCGCGAACTGCGACCTGTAGAAGTCCCGCTCTCCCGCCCGGATCGTGATGTTGCGGGCCGGCTGCTGCGAAGACGGCAATGTTCGCGGATCAAAATTCACCGGGAGGCACGATCCTGTCAAGCAGGTTGGGAAACCGAGCTGTGCTGGCGTTGCGGTGTAGGTCACGAGCCCGTCAAGGCCTCCCGTCAGCGCACCGGCGAGCGCGTTGGCGCGAATCTGCGTGTAGTACATCGCGTAGCCACCGCGAAACACCATGCGCGAATCGCCCTGCGGATGCCATGCGAAGCCGAGGCGCGGCGCGAAGTCCTTGGTCGCGTCGGTCAAGGTCTGCCGGTCGTACCGCAGTCCCGCGTCGATGGTGAACTGGTCGTTCACCCGGAAGCGGTCCTGCACGAACGCCACCGACATCCACTGCTTCATCTCGTAACTGATGATGCCGTAGCTGATCGGCTGCGTGTATTGCTGCACGTCAGCCAACGTCAACTGGGTGAAGGGAGCGGTCGTGGTATTGAGGAACGTGAACGTGCCGAGCGTGGCCTGGCCGGGCTCGCTGCCGGAGCCACCGGTGGTGTGATGGATCACGCTGCCCCCGAACCGCAGGTTGTGGCTGCCGCGCGACCAGGACAACGTGTCGGCGAACTGCACCTGGTGGCCGAAGATGTCGGCAGCGCGAGACTCGCCGATCGTGAAGGGCACGGATCCCGCGCGTGTGTAAGTCGTCGACGGGTTCTGGGCTTCCCAGAGGGTCACCGGCGCGCCGTCCAGATAGGCGAACCGTGCCTCGTTGAGGAGTGTCGAACTCACGACCGCTGTGTGATTGATCTGCGCGGACCGCGAGCCGCGCGTATACCGGCGCGCGACGGTCGGGGCGCTCGTTCCCACGACGGCGTCGTTGGGATTCGTGTCGAAGAACTTGTCGAAGTTGCCACGCACCATCAGCGTCTGCGCGGGTGTCAGCTTGTGATCGATCCTGGCGTTGACGAGCTTCTGACGATAGTGGCCTACGTATTCGAGACTCCCGTCCGTCGGCAACACGAACGCGGGCAGCGTACTCGAAAGCAACGTCGTCCGGTCCTGCCGTGTGTAGTCGGCAGTGGCAAAGAAGAACGTCTTGTCTTTCACGATCGGACCGCCGATCGTGCCGGAGACCTGGTTGAGCTCATCGGGCAGATCCGCGGGGTTGATCGCGACGAGCGTGCCAGGCACCGTGCAGGTGGACACCGACGGTGGGCGTGGGCAGTAGCCCCTGGTCGAGAAGGTCTTTGCCTGCAAGCCACCCGGACGGGCCAGGTAAATGCCCTCGCCGCGAATGTTGTTCGTGCCCGACTTGGTGACGATATTCAGC
>JBBQEJ010000241.1:0-6510 GCA_038320555.1 Vicinamibacterales bacterium
GGTAAATGTGCGGATCGTGCGTCCTTTGGAGTCGAGCAGCTCGATCGTAACTTTGTCGGCAGGCGCCTTCAGGAAGTAATCGATCGATACGCCTCGCGACACGGACCGGGTTGCGTCAGATGGTTTGAAGAGCACGACCGGGTTGTTCGTCGTCTCGGGCGTGATCTGCCGCAGCACCGAGATATTGTCCATGATGTAGAACGATCGCCCGTGTGTGCCTATCACCAGGTCGTCACCTTTGATGGCGATTCCGTGTACGGGCGTGACCGGCAGATCGAGCCGCAGTGACTGCCATGCCCCGCCATCGTCGAGCGACACGAAGATGCCGTTCTCGGTGCCGAGAAACAGCAGGCCTTTGCGCTTCGTGTCCTCGCGGATTGCCCGCGCGAAATCCGCCGCCGGAAGGCCGCGCACGATCTTCGTCCACGTCTTTCCATAATCTTTCGTCTTGTAGACATACGGGGCGCGATCGGCCCGCTGATATCGATTGCCTGCGAGATACGCCGTGCCAGCATCGTGCGGCGATGCCTCGATCAGGCTGATGCGCGTGTAATCCGGCAAGTCAGGTGGAGTGACTTTCTCCCAGTTTCGCCCGCCGTCGCGCGTCACGTGAACGTAGCCGTCATCGGAGCCCGCCCAGATCACGCGGCCGTCCACGGGACTCGGGGCAAGGGTGAACACGACCGCGTACGTTTCGACCCCTGTCTGATCGAGCGTGATCGGGCCTCCGGAGGGCCCGATCGTCGAGGGATCGTGGCGCGTGAGGTCCGGACTGATGCGTTCCCACGTCTGCCCCTCGTTGGTCGTTTTCCAGACGTGCTGCGACGTGGCATAGAGCGTATGTGGGTCGGTAGGCGCAATCACGATCGGATACGTCCACTGAAAGCGCTCCGTGATGTCCCCGGCAGAAAAACCCATCGGATTGTCGGGCCACACGTTGATCGCGCGCTGCTCTCCGGTGCGTCGGTTGATCCGCGTCAGAAACCCGCCGTAGCTTCCGGCATAGAGCACGTCGGTGTCGGTTGGGTCCGGCGCAACATAGCCGCTTTCACCCCCGCCGACGTCGTACAACGGGCCGTCTCCGGCGCTCGACACGCAGGCGGTGCTATTGTCCTGCTGCGCGCCGCAGACGTGATACGGCACATGCGCGGTCGTGAACACATTGTAGAACTGCGCAGTCGGGAAGTCCTGGTCGGTCCAGCTCTCACCGCCGTTGGTCGACACGTTCGCTCCGCCATCATTGCTGTTGATCATCCGTTTTGGATCGTTCACGGCGATCCACAGGTCGTGGTTGTCGCCGTGCGGGACGCGGATCGCGCGGATGGATTTGCCGGCGTCTGTCGACCGATACAGCGCCGTATTGAGGATGTAGACGGTGTCCTTGTCCTGGGGGTCGGCGTAGATGCGCGTGTAATAGAACGCACGCTGGCGCAGCCGCCGGTCGTCATTGATCTTGTTCCAGCTGTGTCCCGCGTCGTCTGAGACGAACACGCCGCCTTCCGCCGCCTCGATAATCGCGTAGATCCGGTTCGGGTCGGCTCCGGAGACGGAGACGCCCGTCTTTCCCCAGATCGGTTTGGGCAACCCGTCGTTCTTCGTGAGGTCCATCCAGGTCGCGCCGCCATCGGTTGTTTTGAACAATCCGCTTCCGGGTCCCCCGCTCGAGAGCGAGTGCGGCGTGCGGAAGACCTCCCACAGGCCGGCGTAGAGCACGTCCGGATGCTTCGCGTCCATCGACAGATCGACCGCACCTGTCTTGTCGTCTTTGAACAACGACTTCGTCCATGTCTTTCCGCCGTCGCTCGATTTGAAGATACCGCGTTCAGGGTTGGGTCCGTAAGGATCTCCGAGCGCTGCAACGTAGACGATGTCGGGATTGGAAGGGTGCACGCGGATGCGCGAGATCGCGAGCGTCTTCTCGAGGCCGAGATGTGTAAAAGTTTTCCCGCCGTCGATGGATTTGTACACGCCGTCGCCCTGCAGGATGTTGCCTCGCAGCTCGGTTTCTCCCATGCCGACGTACACCACGTCCGGATTCGACTCGGATACCGCGACCGCGCCCACCGACGACGACGCGAAGGACTTGTCTGAAACCGGACGCCACGTCACGCCGCCGTCGGTTGTTTTCCACAATCCCCCGCCGGTCGCGCCGAAGTAGTAATCCAGCGGACGGCTCGCGCTGCCCGAGACCGCCTGCGATCGTCCCCCGCGTGCCGGTCCAATCGATCGCCACTTGAGTCCACCAAGCAGCGCGGGATCGATCGTGGCCGGACTCGTCGCCGGCTCCTGCGCGTGCACGGCAACAGTCGGACAATCAGTCCCGATCCCGAGAGCGACAGTAAAGGCAATGCCGCTAATGGCTGCCAGGGATCGCATTGTCTGCATGAGGTTTCGTCCTCCGAAGCTGAGCAGGTCGGGAATCACGTCGAAAGTATAAAGGGTGTCCTGATGCTAATCGAAGGCAGCCGAGCGGAACAAGACAGCCGAGCTACCCACCAATGTGGAATTCCACGACATACTTCGGGCTGTAAGTCTATGGTTTAGGAGCGGCCGAGTCGCAAGTCGGTCCGGCACGCCTTGTGCTCAGTTCGACTGCAGGAGGGCAAGATGCTTTTTACGATTGCGGTGATACTGCTGGTACTGTGGCTCCTTGGAATGGTCAGCGGCTACACCCTGGGCAACTTCATTTATGTCCTGCTGGTGATCGCGCTGGTGCTGTTCGTGGTCGGCTTGGTCAGCGGTCGCCGGACAGTCTGACGCCCCGAGGGCGCCAGACTCCACGGATGGTCGGGCGGCCAAGTGGTTGACCTGTCGTCAATCGGTTGGCCGTCCGGCATTGGGACTCAGAATGGAAAGCGGCTCGAATCTCTAGTAATTCATGGGATTTGCGGCCCGACGGTGGTAGGCACATCTGTTGCTCCGGAAAGGCCGGAACTCCCAGATGGCCAACTCATCTCTGGACTCAATAAATTCAGGCGATCTCGACATTTCCTCGGCATGGCTGCAATCAAGCGCGCGTCTGCACAGGGATCACCTGATCTGTTCGCACTGCTCACATCCGCTTGAGTGCGTCGAGCAGAGCCGGCACTCCGGCTCGTGGCTGGGTTCGTTGCTCTGTCCCAATTGCCGCAACGAGTATCTCTACGCTTACCGCTGGGGACGCTTGATGCGGCGGGGCTGACGGTTGTCGGTCGCGACGGGCAGTAGACAGCAGGCGCCAGGCGTAGAATTCCGGTCTCCTCCGGGCCGGGGTGCCGTTTTCAGGCTTGCAGCGCTGATCTGGTGACATCCTCCGTCCTGCTGTCTACTGGCTGCGCGACATCTCTTCCGCGAACGTGCTTCAGTCCTTCCCGGGCCACCCACTCCTCCGACAACAAGCGCACCAGCGTGCAGCCCGCCGACAGGGCCAGCAGGCCGAGAAACACCTGCCCTCCTGCATTGAGCGCGGCGTGCAGAAACTGCGCATCGGTCAACATCACGAACGTTTCGTACGCGTAAGACGAAAATGTCGTGAACCCCCCAAGCACACCCACGAGCAGGAACGCTCGAGTGGAGCTCGACAGCGCGCCACGGTGTTCGCTGATTGCGAGGATGGTTCCGAAGGTGAAACAGCCGATGACATTCACGACGAATGTGCCGGCTGCCGCATGCGGAGCGCGCGCCTGGTTGATTGCGCTTGCAAGAAGAAAACGGGCGATCGATCCGACGGCGCCGCCAATGGCGACGTACAGCAGATTCATGGGGACGGCTGTGAGTTACTTCTCCGTCGTCTCTTCATCGAGGAGATCGTCGTCGCCCCAGGGACTCGGCTGCGGGCCGGGAATGATGCCCGCGATGTCCGGATCCTCGTCGCCTGAGGGCTGATGCGGCTCGTTGGCTTTCCGCGTTTTCGCCTCTTCGCGCCGGCGCGTCTTCTCCTGCATGCGCTCCTGCTTAGCGCGTTCGCGGGCGCGCTTCTGTTGCGTAACTTTTGTGCGGTTCGCCATGGAAATCTCCCCTATGTCAGCCGCGGCGCGGTCCGCGGTACAGCAAAAAGGCCGGTCAGCGACCGGCCCGGGCGGAATCGTGGGCTATGCAGGCTGATCCGGCCTCGGTCATCAATTAGATTCTAGCTGATCCGGCCGTCCGTTGGTGGTGATTCTTGGAAAAAGAGTACAACAGTGGTGGGTAAAGGGATCAGCGCCCAAGGCTCAGGACTCACGGCTCAGGGCTCAGGGCTGAAATAGAGAATCTCATAATGACCACTGGAGCATCTCCCGGCACAATCGACGCCGCGGTTGCGGAGCTCAAAGCGCTCCTCGGCCCGCGCGCTACCGATGCGATGACCGTTCGCGAGCATCACAGCCATGGCGAGTCGTACCATCCGCCGGCCGCGCCGGATGTGGTGTGCTTTCCTTCCACGGCGGCGGAAGTTGTCGAGATCGTCCGCATCAGCGCGCGCTTTCACCTGCCGATTGTGCCTTTCGGCGCGGGGACGTCGCTCGAAGGGCACGTGCAGGCCCTGCGCGGCGGCATCACGATCGATCTGCGCGATCTCAACCGCGTGGTTCGGATCAGCGTGGAAGATCTCGACGCGACCGTCGAAGCTGGTGTCACCCGGCTTCAACTCGACAGGGCCTTACGCAACACCGGTCTGATGTTTCCAATCGACCCCGGAGCAGATGCCACGATCGGCGGGATGACCGCGACGAGAGCCTCGGGAACGACCGCCGTGCGTTACGGAACCATGCGCGAGAACGTGCTTGGCGTGACGGCTGTGCTGGCTGACGGACGCCTCGTCAGGATGGGGACACGGGCCCGCAAGTCTTCCGCGGGATACGACCTGACCAGGCTGTTCGTTGGATCGGAAGGAACGCTCGGCGTGATCACGGATGTGACGGTCAGGTTGCATCCAGTTCCTGAAGCTGTCGCCGCCGCGGTCTGTGCGTTCGACTCCATCAAGGGAGCCGTCGATACCGTCATTGCCACGATTCAGCTCGGCGTGCCGGTTGCACGCATCGAGCTGCTCGACGACGTGCAGATGGACGCGGTGAACCGGTATTCGAAGACGAGCTATGCGGTGGCGCCGACGCTGCTCTTCGAGTTTCATGGCGACTCGGACCGCCAGGTATCGGACCAGGCGGCGTCGGTGGAAGCGATCGCGTCGGAACGCGGAGGGCGCGGTTTCGCGTGGGCGACCAGGCTCGAGGATCGGGAGCGCCTCTGGCACGCGCGTCACAACGTGCACTTTGCCGCGCTGAGCCTTCGGCCGGGCTGCCGCTCCTGGGCGACTGACGTCTGTGTGCCGATTTCGCGCCTCTCGGATTGCGTTCTGGAGACCAAGGCGGATCACGCGAACCTTCCGTTTCCCGTGTGCCTCGTCGGCCACGCGGGCGACGGGAACTTCCATGTCATCTACCTGCTCGATCCGGCGGACGAGGGGGAACTGGCCGAAGCCCGCCGCCTGAACGAGCGCATGGTGATGCGGGCGCTGGCCATGGGAGGCACCTGTACCGGCGAGCACGGGGTGGGCTACGGAAAGATGAAATTCCTCGAGGCTGAGCACGGCGAGGGGCTCGAAGTAATGCGATCGATCAAGCGCGCGCTCGATCCCGGGAACCGGATGAATCCTGGGAAGATTGTGGAGATCTGAGTTGGGCGCTTTCCGCCCTCGGGGAATGCGAGAAAGCGACGACGATTTTGTTTGCGCGCTTTCTTGTGTGAAATCGTTCAGATGAACATGGTGAGACCGTCCGTGGCGGTCGTTGGCGGGACGGGTCAGCAGGGGCGCGGTATCGCGCAGCGCCTCGCGCTCGCGGGTTTCCCGATCGTCGTCGGCTCGCGCGATCCCGATCGCGCGGCCGCGGCCATCGGCGATTGGCCAGCCTCGGCGCCGGCGGTCAAGAGTGCCACGTATGCCGACGCCATCGCGTCGTCGGATGTCGTCGTGCTCGCCATTCCCTTCGATTCAGTAGACGCCGTTCTGGAGCAGCACCAGCAGTCTTTCCGTCAGCAGGCGCTCGTGGTCGAGACCACCGTGCCCTGAACTTCGCGAACAAGACGGTCACGCTGTCGGCGGTCGCTGAGGGGTCGGCCTCCGAGCACATCAGGGCGCGGCTTCCGTCGCATGTTCGGCTCGCCGCGACATTCAAGACCGTTGCCGCGCACGTGCTCGGTGATATCGATCGAACACTCGACTGCGACGAGTTCGTCTGTGGCGATTCGGCCGAAGCGCGGGCCGGAGCATCCGACCTCGTGCAGGCGGTGCCGGGGCTGCGCGCGATCGATGTGGGACCGTTGAGCCGCGCCCGATCGATCGAGCACCTGACCCTGCTCGCCGTCGGAATCAACCGGCGCCAAGACTCACGACGCCCGGTTCAGAATCGTGGGATTATGAGCGCTTCATGCGCGAGGAGGTAGATATGGCGGCTACGATTCCAGCGGAGTTCCTCGATCTCTTCAAGAAACCGGCATTCGCAAATCTGGCGACGCTGAACCCTGACGGCAGCCCGCAGGTGACCCCGGTGTGGG
>JBBQEJ010000242.1:0-6467 GCA_038320555.1 Vicinamibacterales bacterium
ATACGAAATGGTAGTGCAGACTATAAACAGTATGGGCGGCTCGACGCAGTTCGCGCATAGCCCGCCATCGTATCGCAAGCCTCCTGAAGGCTTCGCCTAAAGGCGAGGGGTTTCACCCATCCCAGACCGAGACTCTAATGAGCTCGCCGAGTTACACCCTCGCTCCAGCCAGTAGCGACCTGACTCCGCCGGAAGCAGTCAATCGAATGGTCGTTGACGATGCCGACGGCCTGCATCCAGGCGTAGACGATGGTAGGGCCGACGAACTTGAATCCACGGCGCTTCAGATCCTTCGAGATGAGTGTGGAGATAGGGGTTTGCGCTGGAACCGCCCTGCCGGTGCCCTTCAACTCCCGCCCTTCTGTGAACGACCAGCACAGAGCTCCGAAATCCTCGTCTCGATCGCGCATCTCACAGAAGATGCGCGCCCCCGCGATTGTCGCCTCGATCTTGGCGCCGGCTCTGATGATTCCGGCATTGTTCATGAGGCGATCGATGTCGCGCTTGTTGAAGCGGGCCACGATTGCCGGGTCGAAGCCGGCAAAAGCCTTCCGGAATGCCTCGCGCTTGCGCAGCACGATGATCCAGGCAAGACCGGCCTGGAACCCTTCCAGCATGAGCATCTCCCACAGAGCGCGTGGATCGCGCTCAGGCACACCCCACTCCTCATCGTGATAGCTCAGCATCACAGGGTCGTCGCCGGCCCAAACGCATCGTCGAGGTCGGTGACGATCTTTGACGTGTCCCGTCATGGAAGCCTGCAAAGAGGGAAGACTCACTAGTGGCTAGTGGCTAGTGGCTAGTCGATTCGTTTTTGAATGTCATCGGCGCGCTGGCTCGCTCGAAACTCGATGATGCGAAAGTCGGCGAGCCCGCGCTCGTAGAACGGATCTTCACGGATGATGACATCGATGTGCTGCCGGCTCTTGCCTACTGCCACAATGATGCCACCGTCTCGCGGTATCTTTCTACCCGAGATCAGGAAATTCCCGGCAGCATAGTACTTCTTCAGGAACAGGATGTGCGCGGCCATGCTCGCGTCGATTTCAGCAAGGCTGGCCTTGTAGGTAAGCTCGATGATGAACATGGCGCCCCAGCTTGCATCAGGCGCGCGCCAGCGTAAAGGGATTAGTATCGACCGTTACGGCGGGGATGTTCGGAGCCGGAGGCGCGGAGGCCGGCTGGTTTTTTGACGGGAGGAACGCGTGGGCAGCCGAGCATGTCTCGCCTGAATCGATAGTGCCTTCCGTGCCGGCACAAGCCCGTGTGGCACACCGACACGTCCGTTTCGCTGAGTCGTAGAAACGGAAACAGCCGGTCAATGACCGGCTGTTTTGAGTTCGAGTCGCGGCAAGCGGCGTGCGCTTACTTGAAGTTGCCCCCGTCGATGCAGCCCTTCTGGCCACTGGTGTTCGGGTAGCCCGTGCCAGCGTTGAACGCAGCGTTCGACCATTATCGCTCGTCGCGAATGTCGATCCGGCTGGCAATCAGCTGCTGCTTGTCGTTGTTCGTGCCCAGGCAAATGACATGACGGCCGTCCTTCACCTGATCGACTGAGCCAGCCTTGTTGCGGAACGTGAAAAGGGTCTTGTCGCTGAAGAGCACCGGCACCGTGTTCGTCTTCCCCCTCAACCTGACTGTGACCGTCTTGGTCGCCGTGTCGATGGACTGAACGTTTCCTTCGACGCGGGTCAATTTCGGGGCCGCTTTTTTCTCCGGAGCCGCTTTTTTCTCCTGGGCCGCTGCCGGCCCCGAGACCGTGAGGGCGATCGCCAGGCACAATCCCATCGCAACGAATAGACGATGTGTCACTGAAGCCTCCCTGTTCTGATGATTTCTGAGATACGGACGGTCGGCGACACCAGGGGCAATTCCCGGAAGTCGTCGGAGTCTAGTCCGTCGCGGAGCCAGAGACAAGGGTGTTCTGACGGGTTATCGTCATGGGGGCGTGACAGCACTAGTCACCGCTCCAGATTCTCGGAGGGCTGAACCGCCACGAATTCCCGATACAGCAGCAGGTCGTAAATGATTTTCAGTGTGCCGGCGATGAAGAACGGCAGGTTGAGGAGCGCTGGCCGGGCAAACATGAACCCGACGAACAGAGGACTGATGGACGCTCCGATCGTCCGCGCTACCCCCGTGATTCCAGCCGCCGCAGATCGCTCTTCAGGACTCACGACGGCCATGATGTAGGACTGCCTGGTCGGCACGTCCATCTGGCTGATGCTGAACCGCACCAGCAACACCAGGATGGCCAGCGGCAGGGTCGGCATCAGCGGCACCAGAATGAGGAGAACGTTCGAAGGCAGGTGCGTCGCGACCATGGTCCTGATCAGGCCGAAGCGCGAAGCCAGCCTGGAGGCCAGCAACGCCGAGATCCCCGCAAAGATGTTGGCCCAGAAAAAGATCGCGCCGAGCGTTTCCGGGTTGACGCCGAACCGCAGATAAAACCAGTAGGCCGCGAAGCTCTGGACGACGAATCCGCCCCCGAAGGAGTCCAGAGCAAAGAGGGCCGACAGCTTCACCACGACATCGCGCGACCGCCCGAGTCCGGAGAGTCCGGCAAATGTCGCCCGGAACACGTTCTTCTCGCCAAGCGTCGCCGCCTCGGCGGCCCGGGACAGGCGGGAAAAGAAGACAATGAGGACCATGCCGAGCGCCGCATAGAGAAGCACCACCATCCGGTAACTGCCCACGGGCGCCATCACCCTCTCTTGCAGCACGCGCGTGACACTGCCTCCGGCCAGCGCGCCGAGCGCGGTGGCAATCGATCCGGTGAGCGTGTACCAGGCAAACACTTCGGTTCTGGTTCGATCCGAAACCACGTGTGAGAGCGCGGCCTGCTCAATCGATAGAAACGGACCCACTTCCTGCCCACTGGGGCTGATGACGCCAACGGTTCCCGCAAGAATGAGGAGCCAGAGCTGTCTGGTCGACGCGAAGACGAGGCCCGCCGCTACCATGAGCGCCGCGCCGATAATCAACATGCGGCGGCGTCCAATCCGGTCGGCCCGGGTCGTGAGGTAGAGCGAGACGATGGTGTCGCCGACGAGTGTCAGCGTCAGCAGCATGCCGATTTGCGGTTCGCTCAGTCCGACCCCAATCAGGTAGAAGACCAGCACGACGGACAATGAACCGTACGCAAATAGCCGGACAAATCGCGTGGCGAAGAGCAACCACGCATCGGGAGTGAGGCGTTGAAGCGCTGCGGGAATCATCAATTGCGGTCCGCCCCTCGAAGTGTAGGCATATCTTCCGCGAGTCCCCAACTCCAATGCGCGGGCGGCCTGCCGCGCCGTAGCCTTAGCAAAGGCGGAGCCTGCCGCGCCGTAGCTTTAGCGAAGGCGGGGTGATAGATAATGTCCGGAGTAGGCCCATCTGGCGGTGGCCGTGACCACAAGGAGGTTCGTGCCGTGAAGCGTTCCGTCATGTCCGCGTTGCTGTGCGTTCTCTGGCTCGCCTCAACGCCCACTCTACGTGCCCGAGAAGGCAGACAGGCAAAGGACGCGCAGCCTGCCGCCTCGCCACAGCCGGCGGCCGACTCCAAAACGCTTGTCTACGCCGACTTTGAGAAAATGGAGAACAACCGCCCGGTCAGCGCGCGAGGCGGCTTGATCCAGATGTATTCGTACGAGGAAAGCGCCGTGCACAAGAGCACGTTCAAAGGGCTCGAGGGCGCCGACCCCGCCGCCCCCGAGCTGGTTCACGTCAAGAAGGACGACCCGAACCATGCGATGAAGTTCGAGTTCGCGCTACGTGCCCCGAATCAATGGGCCGGCGTCACGGTTGAAATCCACGGACAGCCCGATGCCGACGGCAAGTTCGTGCCCGACGATGTCAGCGGGTTCAAAGATCTGTCATTGCAGGTCTATGCAACAGGGATCGAGATCCTGCGCCTCGAGGCAATCAGCAAGGGTGCAGGCAAGGACATGGGGACTGTCTATCCGCTGATGACCTTCAAGGTGCGGCCCGGGTTCAACACCTATCAGGTGCCGCTCAAAGGTTTCACGCAGCCGGCCTGGGCGAACGTACGCGTCGATCCGAAGGACGTCTTCAAGGCCCTCACCTCGATCAACCTGACCGCGTTCTGCGATCAGTGCGAATTGAACAAGCAGGGCATGGTGATCGTGGACAACATCGTCTTCGAGAAGTAGACAAATCACATCATCGGCTGGTTACTCACGGTCAACTCGCGTCCCGCGTCGTGGCTGACGACGGGATCGATGCCTGCGCGAAGAGCCTGGCGACGAGCGCCTGCGCCTCTGCCTGGATCCGTTCGAGATGCGCGCGGTCGCGGAAACTTTCCGCGTACAACTTGTACACTTCCTCAGTGCCGGACGGGCGCACGGCAAACCATCCATCGTCGGTGATCACTTTCAGTCCGCCGATCGACTCCCCGTTGCCAGGCGCGGTCGTCAGGATCGCGCGGATGGGTTCACCCCCCAGCTCTTTCGCATCGACCTGAGCAGGGGAGAGCTTCAGGAGCAGCCGCTTCTGTTCCAGCGTCGCGGGCGCGTCAATCCGCTCGTACACCGGCGTTCCAAGCCCGCGGGTCAGCTCGACGTAGCGCGCTCCGGGATCGAGGCCCAGAGTCGCCGTGATCTCCGCCGCGAGCAGGCCGAGAATCATACCGTCCTTGTCTGTGGTCCACGTCGAGCCGTCGATGCGCAGGAACGACGCGCCCGCGCTTTCCTCGCCGCCGAAGCCGATCGACCCTTCAAGCAGTCCGGGCACGAACCACTTGAAGCCGACCGGCACTTCAATGAGGCGGCGTCCCAAATTCGCCGTCACGCGGTCAATTATGCCGCTGCTGACGACGGTCTTCCCGACAGCGGCCTCGGCCGGCCACGAATGTCGATGTGTGAAGAGGTAGGAAATCGCCACGGCCAGGTATTGATTGGGATTCATCAACCCCGCCGTCGGCGTGACGATCCCGTGGCGATCGTGGTCGGCGTCATTGGCAAAGGCCACGTCGAAACGATCGCGCATGGCCACGAGTGGCACCATTGCGTAGGGGGATGAGCAGTCCGTGCGGATCTTGCCGTCCCAATCGACGGTCATGAAGCGGAAGGTCGGATCGACAGACTCGTTCACCACGGTCGCCGCAATCCCGTACCGCGCGACGATGGGCGCCCAGTAGCGCACGCCGGCGCCACCGAGAGGATCCACACCGATGCGCACGCCGGAGCTGCGGATGACCTCCATGTCGACGACGCTTCCGAGATCGTCGACATACGGTGTGATGTAGTCGTGGAGGTGCGTGCTCCCGGCGCGGCGTGCGCGCTCATAGGGTATGCGCCGGACTGCGCGCAGGTCTTCAGCCAGGAGCGCGTTCGCAGTCCGTTCGATCCAGCCGGTCACCTCGGTATCAGCCGGGCCGCCCGAAGGCGGATTGTATTTGAAGCCGCCGTCTTCGGGTGGATTGTGCGAGGGCGTCACGACAATCCCGTCAGCCAACCCGGATCGCCGGCCGCGGTTATAGCCAAGAATGGCGTGGGACACGACTGGTGTCGGCGTATAACCGCGATTCCGATCGATCATCACTTCGACGCCGTTGGCAGCCAGCACTTCGAGGGCGCTGACAAACGCCGGCTCGGACAAGGCGTGGGTGTCCATTCCTAAAAAAAGCGGACCGTCGATACTGCGGGCCTGGCGATAAGAGCAAATGGCTTGCGTGATCGCGAGAATATGCGCTTCATTGAAGGTGCGCTCGAACGCCGAGCCTCGGTGCCCCGACGTGCCGAATGCGACGCGTTCCGCAGCGACGCCACGATCGGGATGCTCTGAATAGTACGCGGTCACCAGTCTCGGGACGTTGACCAGCATTGAGGGGGGGGCGGGCGTTCCAGCGAGAGGATCGACCTTCGTCATCTACCAGATGTGAGTCGCCACGACGTGCGGGGCGCCGGCCGCCCCGCCAATGACCTGCGTTTCGAGAACGATCTGCAGGCTGCGATTCGACCAGTCACCCAGGTGCCCGAGCGCGCGCTCGAGCGCGTCCGGGCTCGTCAGGAACTCGCCGGCCGCCGCGGTTCCGAAGGGCGTGATCCCAGCGGCCGTCACCACGAGAGTCCCCGTGGCCGGATCGAGGACTCTCGAGACCAACGCGTAGTCGCGCGTGACGTTCAACGAGGGCCATGGCCGGGGCAGGCGCCACGAGTTTTCAGGATGCTGGCGGTCGATGATCCCGACGTGATGACCGTCTCCCTCAATGGTCGGCACGAAGCGGAACTCGGAGCCGAGCTGGAGTGTCCAGGCATTCGAGAACATCCCAATCAACACGGCGGGAGAGGCGCGAAGGTCGGCAAATGACGTGAGAGTGTTCTCACGGATTTGGTACGGATGGCCGCGCTGCTGGAACAGCGCCGCGATCTTTGCGATCACGACCGCGTCGGCAATGGCAACGTAGCGCGCGCCGACCCGTTGCACCTGACGCGGAGACAGGGAAATGAGGGGAGGATCAGTCG
>JBBQEJ010000243.1:0-6427 GCA_038320555.1 Vicinamibacterales bacterium
GTTGAAGTACGCGTCGCACTTCAAACGCCATGCGCAGGCAGGCATGGTGATGGTGAACCTGCCCACGGCCGGCGTGGATTATCACGTGCCATTCGGCGGCCGCAAGGGATCGAGCTACGGCCCGCGCGAGCAAGGCCGGTACGCGGCCGAATTCTATACGACGGTGAAGACGACCTACCTGGCGCCCTGATGCACGGCATCTGGACGTGGCGCTTCGGCACGATGACGCCGTGCGCAAGCGCAGCGGAGCGAGCAGCGAAGTGCGAGCGTAGCGGAGTGAGCTAGCTGGGGGGAGGGCCCGCCAGCGATCCAGTCATGACACGACCCACAGGCGCGCGCCGCCGCGTTCTCATCTTTGCGTTTTTCCTCGCTGTCGTCACCTACCTCGACCGGATCTGCATCTCGGCCGCGGCTCCGTTCATCATGGCGGATCTGCAGCTGACGGTTCTGCAGATGAGCGTCATCTTCAGCGCTTTCACGCTGGCATACTCCATCTTTGAAATCCCGTCCGGCTGGCTCGCTGACGTGCGTGGTCCCCGGCGTATGCTCACGCGCATCGTCTTGTGGTGGTCGGCGTTTACGATGCTCACGGGGGCGGCCGCCGGGTTCCGGTCGCTCCTCGCCATCCGGTTTCTCTTCGGCGCTGGCGAAGCGGGCGCGTTCCCGACGGTGGCGAGAAGTTTCTCGCGCTGGTTCCCGCGGCGGGAGCGCGGCACCGCGAACGGGGTGTTGTTCCTTGGATCGCGCATCGGAGGCATGCTGTCGGCGCCGGTCGCGTTGCTGCTCATTCGAGGATGGGGATGGCGGGCGGCGTTTGCCATCTTCGGCACGATCGGGTTCGTGTGGGCGGCGTCGTGGTACGCGTGGTATCGGGATGAGCCGGCGGACCACAGCGCCGTGAACGCCGCGGAGCTGGCCTGGATCGAACAGGATGGCAAGACCACGAACGCAGACGTCGCGACCCCCTGGCGCATCCTGCTGGCAAGCCGAAACCTCTACGCGATTTGCGGGATGTATTTTGCGTTCGGCTACGGGCTGTATTTCTACTTCACCTGGTTGCCGACGTATCTGATTCGAGAGCTCGGGTTCTCGGTGCTTGCAGGCGGCTTGCTGTCGGCGCTGCCATTTGCCCTCGCCGGGATTGCCGATCTCGCGGGCGGCTGGCTGACTGATTACCTCGCGCGCGTCAGGGGCCTGCGCGCGGCCCGATGCGGTCTCGGCTTCGTCTCGTTTTTCACCTGCGCCGTCCTCGTGCTGTTGTCGACGGTCGCGCCACAACCGCTGGCCAAGGCGGTGCTGCTGGCTTTGGCACTCGCCTCAGCCGACTTCGCCCTCGGCGCATGTTGGGCGGTGTGCCTGGATGTCGGCGCCGCGCATGCGGGGGTCGTCACCGGCTTCATGAATACGTGTGGGAATCTCGGCGGCCTGATCGGGCCGATGGTCGTCGGGATCGCGGTCGATCGCTGGCACTCGTGGACGTTTCCGTTCTATGTGACCGCGCTCGTGTATGCGATGGGCGCGGTTGCGTGGCTGGCGATTGATCCCGATCGACCTATACGCGCCAGGATCAAACAGGAGAATGGGAGATAGGAACTGTGTAATCTTACGGTGGTCAGCCACCAGGAGTTCTCACGTCCCCGGCTCGGAGGAAACATCCATCATGACAGCCGTGTTTATCCGTCACACACTCGGACGTACTTTCTGCGCGTTGCTCGGCGCGGCAATCGCCTTCCTGGCCGGCGAGGCGCTTGACGCTCGACAGGCGCAGACGCCCGCGGCTCAATCAACCCCGCCGCCGGGGACACTGCAGCAGACCCCGCCGCCCGCGGGGAGAAGCAACGCCGCCGCCCAGGGAGCGGTTCGCGACGCCTCGGGAGCCATCATCGGCTTCACGGCCCTTGCGGAGATCCCAGGCACGCCGTGGCGCATCCACGATGCGGCGCGTCCGCATCCCCGCGTCATCACACCTGGTGCGACACCGGGGTCAGCTCCGTCCGATGCGATTGTGCTCTTTGACGGAAAGGACCTGTCGAAGTGGGCGCACTCGCGGAACGGCCAGCTCTCCGACGCGCAATGGCCGGTGAAAGAGGGGTACTTCGAAACAGGCGCCGGAACGGGCTCGATCGTCACGCGCGAAAAGTTCGGTGACGTGCAACTGCACGTCGAGTTCGCGACCCCGAGCCCCGGCCGGGGCGCCAGCCAGGACCGCGGGAACAGCGGCGTGAGGTTCATGGGACTCTACGAGGTGCAAGTGCTCGATTCGTTCGAGAACGTGACGTACGCGGACGGCCAGGCCGGATCCATCTACGGCGAGTATCCGCCGCTCGTGAACGCCGCCCGGCGGCCGGGCGAATGGCAGACCTATGACATCGTGTTCGAAGCGCCGAAGTTCAACGGCACGATGGTCGTCGCGCCTGCCTACGTCACGGTGTTCTGGAATGGCGTTCTGGTCCAGCACCGCCGGCCGATCATGGGATCGACCTCGGCAACTACGACCGTGCATCAATACACGCCGCACGATCCCGAGCTGCCGCTCACGTTTCAGGATCATTCCCATCCCGTGCGGTACCGCAACGTCTGGATTCGCCGGCTCACCGGGTATGACCAGCCGGAGGTGAAGTGAGTACGGCCGGCTAATGGAGATCACGGAGAGAACGGAGTTCACAACGAAGGAACGAAGTGTACGAAGACAAAACGAAGATCATCTTCGTTCGTCCCCGTTGTCATCGTTCCTTCGTTGTGAACTCCGCTCCCTCCGTCCCCTCCGAATTCACTGTTCGCAGTTGATCACCCACGGTATGCCGAACTGATCGACAAGCACGCCAAAACGGACAGCCCAGAAGGTTTTCTGGAGCGGCATCTGGACCGTGCCATGTTCCGCCAGAGCCTGAAAAATGCGCTCTGCATCCAGAGGATCGTTGATGCCGATTAATATCTGGAAACCCTTCGGCTGTTCATACTGCTCGGGCAGGACGTCGCCGCCCATTAACACGTTGTCGCCAACGGTAAGAGTCGCATGAAGGATTTTCTGCTGCCATTCCCGGGGCACTGGCTCTCCCGTCGGCGAATTGCCATACGTGAGCATCGTGACGATGTTGCCTCCGAGGCATCGTTCATAGAATTTGAATGCGGCCTCGCATTGACCGCTGAAGGAAAGAAGGGAGTTCAGTTTCATCGGGCACTCCTTGAAGACCTCGGTCCTACGAGACAAACCTCCGTAACGGAATCGCCTCCACGTTCCATGCGGCGTTGATTCGGTCGACGGCGGATTGCAGGAGGCGGCCCATGGCGCAGCCGTCCATCGCGAGCGCGCGCAAATACACCTGTCCTGGCGCGGTATGCCCAAACGCCATTAAGGTGCCGTCGACGGAACTCACAGCGGCGAGATCCGGCGACGCGCCGTGCCAGAAGCCGGACGCCGTATAGCGGTAACGCTCCAGTATTCCGGTCGCTTCGGCATTCATCCGAGACGGCTCGAGCTCGATGGCGTCGGCGTAGACCGGAGAGCCGTCCACTGCGACGGTCGTACGGCTGGAAAGGCGACGGAACCGCAGATATTCGCCACGGCTGCTGCGCCCCATCGACCAGTTCTCGAGAATCCCAACACGCGCGTCCGCCGCGGCAGCGACGTGGACCCGTTGCACGAAGCCGCTCTCAGCGAACGGAATCGTCAGCCCCGGGTAGTACTCGAGCTGCCCGCCTGAATGAACCGTGAGGTTGACCGACTGCGTCGCCTGCGCATCGCCGGTCATCGCAAGGACGCGCGCCGCCGCCTGCATGATGACGACCGCGCGCGCGCCGGGTTCGACGGTGACGTCGAGCGTGTACTGATCGCCGGCGCAGAGCCCAGGGCCGAGCGTCAAGACCTGCACGAGCGCGCGGCCGTTGTCGAGCGGGAATGGCCGGACGATCTTGAGCGGCGCCGCCGCGTGGGCATGCACGAGCGACGTGCCACGCGGCCCCGGCGCGAACACCAGTTCGAGGCGGCCCTGGATCGGCGCGGCGCGAGGCTCGATGGCGATCACGCCGCCTCGAACAGTACTTGCCGTCGAATCCAGTCGATCACAACATCCAGTCCGTCGCCACGCTTGAGATTGGTGAAGATGACCGGCTTGCCGTCGCGGATGGTCGCCGCATCGCGCGCCATGACTCCGAGATCCGCGCCGACGTGCGGCGCAAGATCGATCTTGTTGATGACGAGGAGATCGCTGCGCGTAACGCCGGGCCCCCCTTTGCGCGGTACTTTGTCGCCGCCCGCCACGTCGATGACGTAGATGCTGACATCGACGAGCTCGGGACTGAACGACGCCGCCAGGTTGTCGCCCCCAGACTCCAGGAAAAGGATCTCGACTTCCGGAAAGCGCGCGCGCATCTCGTCGAGCGCCTCGTGGTTAATCGACGTGTCCTCGCGGATGGCCGTGTGCGGGCAACCACCGGTCTGCACCCCTCGAATCCGTTCGATCGGCAGTGCGCCCGAGCGCATGAGGAACTCCGCATCCTCGTGCGTATAGATGTCGTTGGTGACGACAGCGAGGCTGTAGCGATCACGCAGGCGCTTGCACAAGTTGTCGAGCAATGCCGTCTTACCGGAGCCCACAGGCCCGCCGACGCCGATCGTCACGCTCATGGTCAATCCCTAATCCCAAAAATCCCTAATCGAATCGCGAATCCCCAATCGAATCGCGAATCGCGAGCCGCGAACCGCTTCTCACGATTGAAACAGCCTCGTGTGCAACAAGCTCTGCTGGTGGCAGCGGATGTCGAGCGCCGGTGTGCAGGTGAAGAGCGTGTCTTCCGTGGCGTGCACGGCGCGCTCGGACGCGGCTTCGAGCGCCGGGTGTAACTCGAGGATCAGCGCCTGAGCCTGCGCGGGACTGACGGGCATACAGCGTGTGGCGGCGGCGATGCCGCCGGCCAGCAGGCTGTGTCCATATGCCAGCAACAGCTCCCGCAGCGGCAGTTGCAGCATGCGGCCGGCAGACCCGACGACGATCGCGTGATGCGGAGGATCGATGCTGATCGTCTCGAACGTATCGGGATGCAGGCGGCGGAGCAGCGAGAGCGTGCGGCGCCCGAGCCGAAGGCTCGTCTCGCGCACCGAAGGAATCACCTTGAATGCCCCCGCCAGCGTACTCAGGCGCGCGAGCGCGGTCGACGCATCGGCGTTGCCGGCGGCAGACCATGCCAGGCTGGCGGCGGCCAGCTCGCCCCGTCCCCAGCCGAGCGCGATCTGACCGGCCATCAGCTCGTGCAACTCCGGCAGCGCCGCTCCCTGCTGCCCATACGTCTCCAGGCCACCGGAGTGCGCAAAGGCGCCGATCGGAAACTGCGAATCGAACAGCTGAAAAAGCCGGAGCAGGTGCAGGTCGCGCATCAGTGCGAGTGCTCCCCGGCGGCACGGCCGTGAAACGGGCGGCGGGTGCGTTCGAACGGCGCGCCGGTTTTGGCGATACGCTCGGTCAAGATGTCGTCGGCCAACGCCACGATTTCGTTCGCGGCCACGTGAATGTCTCGATGCATGTTGCCGACGAGGTGCGCCACGCGCGCGGCTTCGGCGATGTTCCTCGGCCGCACGATCAGAACCTCCTCGTCGGCCGCCGACACTACGTACGCGGCTTCTGCGTCGTGATGCAGCAGCTGGCCAGGGTGAAGAATCGTGCCCGTTGGAAGTTCGAGCGCGAGCACGACCCCGTCGGGCGCTTCGACCAGCCTCCGCACACGGCGTCGATCATGCGCGCTCATCGGAAGCTCGACCACGGGCAGTCCCGCGGGAGGCTCCCAATGGACGTGGAGGACGCGGATCGGTATCGGCGGCTCGGCCGGTTTCATATCTCTCTAGAACAAAAAGTACCGCTGGGCGAGCGGCAGCGAAGTCGCCGCTCGCGGTTCGATTCGTTCACCGTCGATCGTGACGGTGTAGCGTTCGGCGTCGATCTCAATGGACGGGAGCGCGTCATTCAGCACCATGTCGCGCTTGCCCAGCCGCCTCGTATTCCGCACGGGCAGTAGCGTTCGGCGAAGCGATGAGGGGAGCGCCTGACGATCGAGCGACGCGCGCGACACGAACGTCGCCGCCAGCGCGTCCTGCGCCCGGCCGAGTGCGCCGAACATCGGACGATAGCGGACAGGTTCCGGCGTGGGAATCGACGCATTCGGGTCGCCCATCAGCGCGCCCGCAATCATGCCCCCCTTGAGAATCAAATCGGGCTTGACGCCAAAAAACGCCGGCGACCAGAGCACCAGGTCCGCCCACTTGCCTACCTCGATCGAGCCGACGTAGTCGGAGATGCCGTGCGCCACCGCTGGATTGATCGTGTACTTCGCCAGGTAACGCCTGATCCGGAGGTTGTCGTTCTCCGCACTGTCGCCGCGAACCCGGCCGCGCGTCTGCTTCATGACATGCGCGGTTTGCCAGGTGCGCATCACG
>JBBQEJ010000244.1:0-6342 GCA_038320555.1 Vicinamibacterales bacterium
GATGGGCGGTTCGAAGATCAAGCTGGCGCGCGAGGCCGTCATGCAGGCTCTGCGGATGCTCGACTCGCGCGACCGCTTCTCGGTCGTCGCCTACGACGAGCAGATCGACGTCATCGTCCCCTCCACGCTCGCGAGCAGCGAAGCCCTGCGCAACGCCATCTCACAGGTGGAACGGTTACAGGCTCGCGGAAGCACGGATCTCGGGGCCGGGTGGTTGAAGGGTTGTGAGGAACTCGCGCAACACCCGCAGCCCGGACAGGTGGCGCGCTGCCTGCTGCTCAGCGACGGGCTGGCCAACCATGGAATCACCGATCGCGCCGAGCTGGCGCGCCACGCCGAAGAATTGCGGGCGCGCGGCGTCACGACGTCCACAATCGGCGTCGGAGCGGACTTCGACGAGGTGACGCTGGAAGGAATGTCGAGAGCAGGCGCCGGTCATTTCTACTACGTCGAGACCCCGGTCCAGATCCCGGACTGCCTCGCCGGCGAACTCGGCGAGGCGCTCGAGATCGTGGCGCGCGACGTGGCCGTGACGGTCCAGACGGGCAATGGCATCGTCGTGACGACGCTCAATCGCTTCCCTGTGCGGCAGGTGAGCGAGGGCTGCATGTCCGTGCGGCTTGGCGACCTCGCGTCGCGACAGGATGTCTCGATCGTTCTCCGGTTGAAGTTCCCGAATGGCAAGGACGGACAGACCGCGCGGGCGATCTTCGGCGTCACCGACGAGCGCGGCGCGATCGACGAACGCGACACCGACGTCATCTGGACCTTTGCCGATCACCGCGCGAATGACGCGCAGTCGCGCAACGTCGCAGTCGATCGCGCCGTTGCGACTCTCTACGCCGCCCAGGCAACCGCCGAGGCGCTCGAGCTGAACCACGCCGGCCGGTTCAAGGAGGCCACCGCGCGGCTGGAGGCTACCGCGCGCCGCATCGAGCAGTACGCCGGATCCGATCCGGAACTGCGCGCGATCGTCGCGTCCCTCCGCGAGCGGCAGGCCGTCTACGAACAGGTGATGGCGCCGGCGCTGAGCAAGTCGGAACACTTCGCGAGCATGAACCTGTCGATGCAGCGGGACGGCACGGGCAAGGCGCGCCGCCGTCCGACGTCGTAGGACTCCAGCAAAGCGCACTGACCTGAAAGGGCACCGCAGAACCTGCGTACTGGTCCGTCGTCCGATGACGCGGATCTTTGCGTCTTGTTGTGCGGGGCGCCTTGACGATGCCATCGTCGTCTTCAGTTGATCGGGTGGCAGGCCTCGGGCGATCTTCCCGCCATTGGACAGAAAATACTATTATACGTATAATTGTATAACCGACGGCGATACGATCAAGGCCGTCGTGTGGATGGGTTCCTCCCGGAGGGACCTGCAACGTTTTCCGAAGGAGGTCCGGGCCGACATGGGTCATGCGCTTTACGCTGCACAGCGTGGCGAAACGGACCCCGCCGCGACACCGCTGAAGCTTTCGAACCGTGTACACCGCACAGTTCGCGTCGGCCGTGTACGTGCTGCATAGCTTCCAGAAGAAGTCCAAACGAGGAATCGCCACGCCGCACAAGGAGCTCGAATTGATCCGGCAATGCCTCGCGGAAGCTGAAGGCGTGGAAAAGTCGAGACGTAGTTGATATGGGCAAAAAGACATCGCCCAAAAGACGAAGAGCCGTCATGGAGTTCGAGGAAAGTACCGGCAACGTCTTCGCGGATCTGGGGCTACCCAATCCGGACCGGGCGTTGCTGAAGGCACGACTGACCCTGGAGATCTACCGCATCATCAAGGAACGCAACTTGACACAGGCGCGAGCCGGTGCCCTCTTGGGAATCAAGCAGCCGCATGTGTCGCTGCTCGTGCGCAATCGTGCGGCCAGCTTCTCGGCGGAGCGACTGATGGATTTCCTGACCGCCCTCGGTAAGGACGTCGAAATCACGGTCCGCGCCACTCGCAAGGATCATGGCGTCGTCTCGGTAGTCCTCGCCTGAGAGCGTCCGGCTTCCAAATCTGCGGTATACTGCTCGTGCATCCAGAGTGACTCGCATCGCGAGTCCGGCAACCTGCGGGGACACACGCAAGGTGCTCGGCGCTTCCCAGCGCAGATGTGGCCAGAACAACGGCAACACAACGGTGTCCGGTCGAGTGGACCTCGGCTTCCGGGTGCCTTCCTGACGGAGGGTACCATGGCCGACAAATCATTCCCTGACGACCTCAATCCTGAGCCTCACGATCCACACCTCATCGAAGAGGACGACTTTGTCGAGGCGATCTTCCTCGGGCCGCCCCGACAACCGGCCACCGATCCTTATAACCTGGGCCAGCTGTTTCTCTGCCGGGCGTGGGGGACCGGGTATCGTGACTGGAATACCGGTGTCCGCGTCCTGGCACGCGCGCTGCGCGCACTCGCCGAGGCGGGACTGATCGCACGCCGAACGATCAGGCGCGTCTCGGGTCCGACGCACCACGGATTCGTGCTGACGGAAGATGGCGAGAAGGCGCTGCGCGCGCTCTCGGGCGACTGGATCACCAACCCCGGGGCTGAGCGAAATGGCTGATTGGACTGAACCGCAGATCGTCAGACTCGGCGTGCTTACGCGCGCCGAGTTTGACGATCTGAGTCCTGAGGACCAGGTGGAGGTAGAAGCGACGACGGCGTACTTGGTCACACGCTACGGTGTGGCCGCATTGCAGAATGACCGCAGGCGTCACCGCGCCGATATCTGGCTTGCGTACGGGGTGTGCGAGCCGCGTCAGGGCTAATCGGGCACGGCAGAACCTGCGTACGCAATCTGTCGCCTCACGGCGCAGATCCTTCCATCTTGTGCCTTCCTAGTACGACTTTGTCAGATTCGCCCATTTGCTCGGTCGACGGTCCGCGACTTGTCACGACGAGGTTCGCGCAGAGAGCGCCAGGCGCGCGGAGAAGACAAGTAAAGAGGCGGCTGCTGTCGCCGGGACGGTTCTCGGCAGCCTCCTCCGCGTTCTCTGCGTCTCTGCTTCCTTCGCGTGGAATCGTCTTCTCCGCGCACGGTGAAACATCGGTAACGCCGAGCGGTACCACGCAAAAGGGACGACGACCTCAGAGATGATCACCTCTCGAATTCCACTGAAATTCGTCAATCTGACAAAGTCGTCCTAGAGGACGATGCCATCGTCGTCAGGATGAATAGAGAGCGTATGATCCGGCCTGTCACTCGGTCTCCTTACACTCATTCCGAAACAGAGCGGAGCGTCGACACGATGGCGGACGAAGTCGCTGCCCGCCGGCCCAGTTCTGATGTACCTAACCACGGAGAGTCCAGTGCCGATTCCTTTCACTGACCACGTTCGCGGTTTCATCGAATCCACGCCTTGGAGATTCGCAAAGACCTACGCCGCAACGTGGCCGCACGAATATGTTGTTCGAACGGCAGAGAACGCGCCGATGATTCTCGCACTCGCGCGCCACATCTTCGACCACGGGGTTGACGGGCGCTTCTATTCCCAGATTCGGAAGTACCACCACGAAGGCGGCAAGGTCTACTGGTCGATGGCCGCAACACCGGACGGCGCCACGCTGATAAACCGGTGCGACGAGGCGCAGACCTACGAGGCTCGGCTCGCGAAGGATGCAAAGCTGCGCGTGTGATCTCTGCCTTTCTCGCGGAGATCAGTGCAGGCGCCTCGAATGTGCAATGCTTAGGAATGGATTACTGCGAACATTGCGAAGGGCAGCGATTCGACAGAGCGCGCGTCCTCCGCGCCCTGCGGCAGCTCCGCCAGCAGATGCGCACCGCGGCTCGGCCTGAGTGCGACGAGGCGTTCGAGCTGGCGCTGCGCGCTGTGCGGGAACTCGACATTCCTCACCTCGACCTGGTGGAACTCGAAGACGAGGTCATTCATTGACACGCGAAGACGGAGCCTTGTCGTACGGTGTGTAGCTCTCCCACGACCACGGCATGCCGGGGTCGCCAACCGTCGCCTCGGTCAGCCTCTGATAGACGCTCTCGGCGCGAACATCATTCGACAGAAACAGCACGCAGCGACGGTTCGTCTCGACGCAGATCGCCTGGTTGCCTGTGGTGTCGTTGTGGCCTCCCTTGAAGAAGACATGCCCGAAGGGGCCGTCGAAGGTGACGACGCCGAGGCCAGCGGAGAGGCGCATGGCGGTCATGGCAGAAGACGTTGTGTTGAGAAACGTCGGGAACTGCGCGGTTGTCGTGATCGCGAGCTGAGCCTTGACCATCTCGGCCCGCGATCGCGGCGACAGCCCCTCGCCGCGCGAGATTCCCGCGAGAAATTTCGCGAAGTCCGCAATGGTCGTGTCCATCGATCCTGCTGCGCGCGGTTTGCTGCGCTGGTCGTGCGCCGCGAATGTTCCATCGGCCCCATAACCGTCCGCCACGTTGTCCGCGAAGTCCGCCCGCCACGTCATGCTGGTGCGCGTCATGCCGAAGCGGTCGAACACACGACGCTGCATTTCGTCGCCGACGTTCAGCCGGACGCCCGTCTCGAGGACGAACTGCAGCAGCATGATGCCTTCCCCCGAATACGCATAGCGGCTCCCGGGGTCGAAATGAAATCGCATCTTGCCGTCCGGCTCGAGAAAGGCGAAGTTCGCCAGCCCGCTTCCATGATTGAGGAGAATGCGAGGCGTCAGCTTGCGCCAGCGCCCGTCCCCCTTGAGCGCCTCGTAAAACGGATACTCGGGCAACGGTTTCGGCAGGTACTCCGCGATCGCCCGATCGAGGTCGATCGTTCCCTCGTCGACGAGCTGCATGACCATGTAGGCAAAGGCAAACTTCGTCAGCGAGGCGCCGTACATGATCGTGTCGGTCTGGAGCGGCAGGCCCTTCTGAACGTTGCGCCGGCCCCAGCTGCGCACGAAGATCACCTGGCCATCATCGATGACCGCCATCGCGAGGCCCTCGGCTTTCGCCTCAGCCATCATCCGCCGGGCTTCACGCTCGATGACTTCGGGAGCGACGGGCTTGCCGTCGAACCGATGGATGGGTTTGTCGCGCTGCGTCGGGCCTATCGCGGCGGTGAGTGCGCAGGCGGCGATCGTTGTGAATACCGAGAGCTTCATAGTCCTACCGTATACCATCATCCGAGAACCGGCCCCTCTCGGAGGTTCGATGGCTAGCCCTCGCACCGGCGGGCTCCATCGCGCGCAAAAGCAGTTGAATCAAGTGACGCCGGTTGCGAGTAAGATGCGTCATCCCCAAGGAGTTGTATGGACCTCATTCAGCGCGCGAAGAACATCTGCCTGACTCCCACGACAGAATGGCCCGTCATCGCAACCGAACCGGCCACCCCGGGTGGGCTACTCGGAGGGTACGCCGCGCCGCTCGCGGCCATCGGCGCGATCGCGGGGTTCATCGGCGGCGCCATCATCGGCCAGACGCTCCCGTTCCTGGGGCACTACCGCGTGCCCATCGTCACGGCGCTCGTCGCGGCGATCTTCACGTTCGGCATGGCACTGGTCGGCGTATTCGTGCTGTCGCTCATCATTGACGCCCTCGCGCCGACGTTCGGCGGCCAGAAGAACAGCGGCCAGGCGCTGAAGCTCGCTGTCTACTCATACACGCCTGCCTGGATTGCCGGCGTCCTGCAGATCTTTCCGGTTCTCGGCATCCTCGGCATCTTCGCAGCGTTCTACGGCGTGTATCTGCTCTACCTGGGCCTCCCGCATCTGATGCATTCTCCTCAGGACAAGTCGATTCCCTACACCGTCGTCGTCCTGGTCTGCGCGATCGTGCTGTCGGTCGTGATTACCGCCGTCGGAGCGATGGTGATCGGCGCGGGCATGGCAGGCCGCGGGGCGCTGGCACGCTCCAACGACGTGCAGTTCGACAAGAACAGCACGATGGGCAAGCTGGATGCGCTCGGAAAGAAGCTCGATGAGAGCAATAAGAAGATGGAAGCGGCCGCCAAGAGCGGCGACCCGAACGCCCAGGCGGCTGCCGCCATCGAGGGACTGGGAACGCTGCTGGGCGGCGGGAAGCGCGTGGAGCCTGTCGCCATCGACCAGTTGAAGCCGCTTGTGCCCGTCACGTTCGCTGGACTTCCAAAGACCGCGAGCAGCGCCGAAAGAAGCGGCCTCGCAGGCTTGATGGTATCCAAGGCGGAAGCGACCTACACCGACGGCGCCGACAAACACGTGACGCTCGAGATCTCCGACACGGGCGGCGTCAGCGGGATTATGGCGCTCGCGGGGTGGGCCGGCGTCGAGGGGGAGACCGAGGACGACAGCGGCTCGGAGCGGACACACAAGGAGAACGGCCGGCTGATACACGAAAAGACCTCGAAGAACGGCGGCACCAACGAGTTCGGAGTCGTCATCGGCGATCGTTTCGTCGTGAGCGCAAAA
>JBBQEJ010000245.1:0-6341 GCA_038320555.1 Vicinamibacterales bacterium
ATCAGCCGCCTCGCCCGCCTGATCCACACTGCGAATCACCGACAGTTCGCTGATGCGAATGCCGTCAGAGGGTTCCGGCACGTCGAGCGGCAACGATTTCACGCTGGATTGTTCCGTCGCCTGATCTCGAGCGACTGTCCACAGCGTGTACCGGCCGGGAGGAAGCCAGAACTGACGCTTGAACCGGATGCGACCCCGCTTGAGCGCAGGCACCCGGTCCATTGGCCCTTCGAGGGGATACGACTCGCTGAAGCGCTGCACAACGCGCCCTGTGTGATCCTTGATGAGAGCCAGCGCCGTGAACCGCAGGGCGTACGTGTGGGTACGGCCATTCTCCTGAAACGTGACGCGTTCGAGTGGCACCTCGATCATGAGCGTGTGCTGAATCCCTTTCGACGATTGGTCGAATCGGAATGCCGCAACCGAGTAGTCGAACGGGTGCGGTGGTGGATCGGCGGCGAGGGCCGCCAGCATCGGCAGCTCGTACGGCATCAGGGGTGCGGCGTCTGTATCGGGCAACGCGAAATATCCGCTGCGTGAGTGGACGGTCAGCCCCGAGCGAGCAAGCTTCACCGCGATCGATCGAAAGTGTCCATCCGCCGCCGCAGCCGGGGATGCGTAGCCGATCTCGTAGTAGCTGTTGAGATCGGCTGTCACACGATCCACCAGTCCCGGTCCGAGGTCGTTCGTATTGGCGATGAGCGTCCCGCTGGTCTCTTCTGCAAGCACTCTAAGCGCGTTCTGCGTATCTGCTCGCAACGCCCCTTCGGCTGTCTCCGAATTCATCACGTCGTCCATCGAGACGGGACGTGAGCTCGCCCCGTAGGCCTGTTGCGACTGGCTGTTGCGACCCGAGCGGTCGAGCATCTGACGCGACTGGTCCAGCGAACGGCCAGTATCGAGCCCCCGTGCATCCACAGCGTAGACACTGACGTTTGCCCGATTCGCGGCGCTGATGGCCGAACGGTAGGCTTCCTCGAGGTTGGGAGGAATCGGCAGCCCTTCGGAGAAGAACAAGAGCGCTTTGCGGCCGGCGAGGGTGCCTTGTGCCTTCATCAAGGCCATTAACGGGAACAAGGTGGACTGGCCGCGCTGCTGAATGTCGGCGGTCTCGACCATTCGCTCGATGCGCGCGGTGACTTCGGCGATTTGTGCTTCGGCCGAGGCTGCGCCGATGCTCGCGGCGTTGGCACCGCCCGGCCCCGGGACGATTGCAGCCAGCGCGGCGTCGGCGGCTCGCTGCACCTGTTCCGGATCGCGCGATTCTTTCGCGAGTCGATCGTGGCCTTCAGCAGCAACCGCAGCGGTGGCGTTCTCGACGGCAATTCTCAATGCGTTCGGATCCCGTGTGAATGTCTGCGCGAGCCGAAGCCGCTGTTCGAGCGCGTAAACGGCCACCCACTGGTTCGTGGGCATCTCGCGCGCGATGAATTGAAGGGCGGCCCGCCGCGCGAGTATCCTCGAGTTCTGCGTCAGGTGATCGAAGACCAGGGTGACGAGCATGGGATATCGCAGCGGGTCGGGCAGATTCTCACCGAGAGTCTTCGGCGGGGTCTGCGATAACTCCGGGCCCGGAGGAGTGGCCCTTCGTTCGACCAGCCGGAACGAACGAATCTCTCGCGCGACGCCGTCTTCGAGGACCGTCACCTCGCCTGGCTGAACATCCCGAACCGGCCGGCCACGCTTGTCGCGAATCACCACGTCGAGAACCACCGCGCTGGCGCCGGCACGGAAGGACGGGTTCTGCGATGCGGGCTCCTGCGCTGTCATGATCGCTCGTGGTGGGGACAGCAACCCCAGCGCCAGGACAATGCCGGCGACGCTCAGACTTAAACGAACACGCTGCAGTGGTTTTCGCAACATAGCGTCATGGGGCATCGGATAGTGCCCGCGGTCAGCGCGGCGTTCGCGCGCGGTCCCTGGCCTCTTTCTCCTGGTTCAGGCGATCGACAATGGCTCTCTCCCGATCCCCGTCGGCCTTGCGCTGCAGGCGGTAGTAGGCCGTCGCGAGCGCGACGTGGGCTTCAATGAACGAGGGCGCTTCCTTGACGATGGCCTCGAGCATGTCGGTCGCGGTCGCGGTGTCCCGCCGGGCGAGCGCCACGCTGGCGATCTGATTGCGCGTGCGCAGATCACCAGGGCGGACACCGAGCGCGCGGGTCAGGTGGCGCAGCGCGCCGTCGTAGTCCTGTTCCGACTTGAGAAGGAGCCCCATATAAAGATTTGCGTCGAAATCGAGCGGGTTGCGCGACAACTCCGCCTCGAACTGCCTGCGAGCCAGGTCCGGATTGCCTGCCTCCAGCAGCGCCTGAGCATACATGGAGCGGACTCCAGGAAGGTCGGGATCGAGATCAACCGCCCGCTGCAGGTCTTCTGCTGCTCCCTTCAGATCTCCGGCGCCACGTTTCGCGACGCCCATCATCACCTGTGCCTGCGCCGAATCACCATGCCGCAGTATGCGATCGATCAATAACTGGCCCTTCTCTGTCTCTTTAGTGCTCAGGTACGCCATCCCGAGCAAGTACGACAGCGTCGGATCGTCGACACCTGAAGCCTCCAGCGGCGCGAGCAGTGCGATCGCGTCGGCGGGACGTTCGAGGCGCAGGTGACAGTCGGCAGCGAGATACTTCGCTTGAAGATTGTCAGGTTGCGCAGCCAGTACTCGGCTGAAGGCTTCGGCTGCATCGCCCAGTTGGTCTGATTTGTAGAATGCGAGGCCGAGGTTCAACCGGACGGTGATGTTCGATGGGGCGATCGAGAGCGCGGCGCGGTACGCGGCGATGGCTTCCTCGTACCTGCCCAGTTGCATCAGGACGACCCCGAGATTCGATCGGGCTTCGACGTTTGCAGGATGCGCCTCGAGGAACCGGTGATATTCGGCGGCCGCCGACTCGAAATCCCCGGCCTTCTGCAGCGCGGCGGCGTCGTTGAACGAAGGTTCCTGCGCCGCCGCGGCCCTGGCGCTCGTCATCGTTGCCGCGACCAGCGCCAGCGGGAACAGCCACCGGGTCAACATGACGCCGCCAATGATAGCCGACGGCGCCTCCCTCGAGCAGAGAAAGGCGCCGTTAAAGTCAGAAGTACAACTTGAACGCGAGCTGAACGATACGCCGGCCGTATTTCCGGTTTTGCGGCAGCACGCCGAAATTGGTATTCGTCATGACGCCATTCTGGAAGTCGAGTTTCAGGTTGGCGCTGTCGTCGAGGAACCGCTGCGGGTGGTTGAAGACGTTCGTAAACGACGCCCTGAACTGGAACTTCCGGGTGTCGTTGAACTTGAAATTCTTGAACACGCCGAAGTCGTGGTTTATGTAGCTCGGTCCGCGAAGGTCAGGGAAGATGTAGCTGCCATTCTGGCCGCGCGAGGGCAGCGCGAAGCAAGTCGGGTTGAAAATCTGATCACCGGTTGCGCCGTTCATCGGATTGCAGGTCAGTACCGGCATGACGGCGATTGAATCGGAGCCCGTAATTAGTGGGCTGCTGATGGCTGTTCCGTCTGCAAGCGTGCCGCTCAATCCGAAGTTTACCCCGGTGCTGGCGAGGGCCTGAAGCGGCGCGCCGCTGATCCAGGTCGAAACCCCGGTGAGCTGCCAGCCGCCGGCTATCGCATTCAATGCCGCATTCCGCTGCACGTCGGGAAGCAACCAGCTATACCCGACGTTCAACACGTGTCGTCGATCGTAACCAAGAACCCCATACGCGGAATCGCGGATATCTCCCGGCGGCTGGGCGGTGGCACCCTGTGCGCCGCCGCGGATGCCGAGCGCTTTTGACCATGTGTACGCGGTGGTGAAGCTGAAGCGGGTCCCCTGGCGGCTGAGCAGCGTCTGCAGCGCGTTGTAATTTTGGTAGTGCGTATGACGGTCCACAGGTAGGACACCGTACTGAGACAGGGGCCGGTAGCGGTTCGGATCGCCCGTTGGATCGTTCAGCATCGCGCCGAACGGGACGAAGTTGATGTTGTTGATTCCGGCATTCATCAGCCGATCGCTCTTGCTGCCGACGTACCCTGCTTCGATCATCATCCGGAACGGAATGCGTTGCTGAACCGTGAGGCTCCAGCTTTGCGTCCGCGGCTGCTTGTCATCATCCACAAAAATGGTGCCGCTCAGGCTGGGCTGTGCGTTGGGATCGACGGTTGAGAGCTGCGAGAGCGGCACGTTGGTCGCAGTGCTGGTTGTCACACCATACGGGAGGTCGATAAACCCAGAGTAATCTCCTTGCGGGTCGTGGAAGTTGAACACGCCGTAGCCGCCGCGCAGTAGCGTCTTCCCCGTGCCGAACAGGTCATACGCGAAACCAACGCGCGGCGCCAAAAAGATCGACTGTACTTTGACCCCGGAGAGTGGCACCTTGCTGTCGCGCCCCGTCCATGTCACGCCTGGGAACTGCGAGGCCGGCGCCGAGGCGCTGTACAGGGACGGATCGAACACAGCCATCCCTTTCCCGTTTCGCTCCGTCCAGCCTCCGAGATGCGATAGACGCAGTCCATACTCGAGCGTCAGGCGGTTTTTGGCCTTCCAGCTGTCCTGCGCGTAGCCCTCAAAAATGTTGTAGGCCATGTCGTGCACGACATTGGGCGACTGCTCATCGTATTGAGCAAGGGTACCGGTCAGCAGGTCCGAGAAGTAGTTGCCGCTCGATCCGCTTGCCCAGTTCCCCAGCGACAAGGTGCCGTTCGATTGGCCGCTCCCTGGTTGTTTGTTGTTCACCCATTCGTAATACGCACCCGCTTTCATCGTGTGCGCCCCGGCAACCTTCGTGACGTTCTGCGCGCCCGAGATCAACCACTTCGTCGCAAACAGCACCGGATCGAAGCCGCCCGGGTTGAAGAGCGTTGGTCCGTTTCCCCATGCCGTCATTGAGGGAATCTGATCCAGGCCGCTCTTGTAAATCCCGGCGTTCGTATAACCGAGCGCCGACCGGGAGACTCGGCTTGGATCGCGAAACTGATTGGGAAAATCGATGTAGGTCGTCGCAAACGTCGATTCGGTGGTGAGCGAGGATCCAAAGATGCGCGTGAGGCTGAGCGTTGCTGAATGGGAGCGGTTGGGGGCGGTGACCTCGCTGGGGTACGGAACCTGGGCAGCATTACGCCACCAGAGACCGACCGGGAAATTCTGTTCTTCTGCCTGAAGGTTGTACCGGGCGAACAACCGTGTGTTGTTGCTGACGTTGAGATCGACGCGCGTCAGCCACTGATGCATGTTCTGGTTGATTGGCACGTTCTGCACGTAGTTGTAACCGTCGGTGGCGGCGGGATCCGCATTGGGCAGCGGAAAGAGATTGATGAGCCGCCGGCCGTTTGGATCGATGAGATTCGCCGGAATACGGCCGTCCACGAGGTTGCTCGGTGTTGTGTTGACCAAAAAGTTGCCGAGGTTCGCAAACGAGGGAGTGTTGGTGAAGTCCCCGTCGCGCATGGCCTGCGTCGGCACCCAGGATTGCAACGTCCCCGTATCGAGCCGCTGCCGATAGAACTCGTATCCGGTGAAGAAGAACACGCGATCCCGATTCTTGTTGAAGTTGGTGCCGGGAATCAGCAGTGGGCCGCCGATGTTGAAGCCGGGGTACGTGAACTGGTTCTTCGGCTTGTTCTCGGGACCTGGCGCGGTGCTGAACCTGTTGAGTAGCCACTCGTTCGAATTGAGCCGGTAGTCACGCATGTAGACGTAGCCCATGCCGTGAAAATTCCGCCCGCCTGCCTTGCTGACCGCGTCGATGGTAATCGGGCCCTTGGCGTGCTCGGCTCCGTAATTCGCCTGCAGCACCTTGAATTCCCCCACCATGTCGGGGTTGGGATTCACCGAGGTGGCACAGTTGCAACCCGGATCGGACGCATGGGCGCCGTCGATGACGATGTCGAGCGCGTCGACGCGGGTGCCGTTACCTGAAAAGTTGCCGACCGCGCTCTGTGAGCCGCCGTCGCCGTTGCCGTTGATCCCGATGATTTCTCCGTTGAAGTTCGGCCTGTTGTTCGTCCCATTTGGCCCGCTGGAGACCGGCGTCATGCCGGGAAGCAGTTTCAGAAGCTCGGCCGTTGACCGTCCGACCATCGGAACGTTCTGAATCTGCTCCGCCGTGAGGCGCGCGCTTTTTTCTCCGGAATCGAGGGAAGCCATTTCCGGCCGGGCGGTGACCGACACCGTCTCCGTGAGACTGCCAATCTTCAGCTTGATTCCGCTGACGGTGCGCCGCTCGCCGAGGCGCAGCGTGATGTCGGTCGCTTCCCATGTATTGAAGTTCGCGAGCACGACTTTGAGGTTAAAGGTCCCGGCCGGCACGGCCGCGAACACGAACACGCCGTCGGCGTTGCTGACGGTGTGTTGAACTGCCTGCGA
>JBBQEJ010000246.1:0-6309 GCA_038320555.1 Vicinamibacterales bacterium
GCCTTGCATGGCTCGCTCGAATGCTTCGGGCCGACGTAGTCCCAATACCCCGGGCACGCATCGCCACCGCTGATGGATTCGTTTCTGGTGGTCGTTACCATCTCGAACACGGGGTCGAGCTCGATCGCGACCGTCCGATCCTCAGTGAGTGTGACGGACTGGAGGCGTTCGACGTAGTTAGGGGCCAGCGTACGAATCGTGAAGGCGCCAGGCCCCGCCGAGAGCTGAAATATACCGTTCGCGTCGCTCGTCGCAGACTGGCCCGCGTGCGGACCGTCAACGATCTCCACCCGTGCGCCTGCAATACGGGTCGAGGCAGTCGGGACCGTCTCGGAGACCATGCCTGATAGCGTCAATGTCTGGGACTGCGGCTGGGGCGTCGGATTGGTCGGGAGTTCTGTCTTTCCACCGCCACCACAGGACATGGCCGACATCAAGGCGATGACGAGTAGCACTTGACGCATGCGTCGCCTCCCGGAAAGCTGAAACAACGCCCTGGATGGTAGCAGCTATTGATCCGGGTGATATCGTTTTCTTATAGTTTTCCTATCGTTCTTACGTGAGAGTCCTCGGGCTTTTCCGTGAGATCGGTGGCTGCCTCTGCGGTTGGTGATCACGGTCTTTGTCGGCCCGCCCACCATCCTGTACTCAGCAGCGGCCGGAACGGCGCTTTCCACAGCAGATCACCCCCTGCCTGACGGTAAGGAACTTGCTTCAGCAGACCGCAAGTCTGATGTATAGATCGCTGCTCGTGTCCGCCGCCTTGTGTTGTCTGCCTGCGTGCGAACTGCCGAATGGACCTGGGCTCGTCCAGCCGCCCGTCACGGGCGAATGGAGCGGTACCTTCGAATCGAGCTGGGGCGCCCTGCCTGTGAAAGCCAGTCTGACAAATGACCGGTACCTGGGATCGATCTCGGGGGATTTCAGGATCGACGGCCAGCGCGCGAGCGGAACGGTCAGCGGATCGCTCGAGACCAAAGATGCCTACAGCGGGACGATGTTCTGGGGATCGCTGACCATCTCGTACCGGACGGCAACAGGAGAAATGTGCCGGAGCGAAAGCCCGTTTGCAGTCACCGGGGGAAGTGCGTCGGAAAAAGCCGCGGATTTTTTTGCCGAAAACTTTTCGGGCGGAAACTGCCCCGATCCGCCGACGAAGGCCCACATCACCCTGCGTCGCTGACGTCACGTCTCGGCTTTTCGTACGGCCCCGCTGATCAGGCTTCTCGTCAGCGACCCTGGTCGGAAGGCATGACGACCTCGATCTTTCCCACTTTCACGCCAAGCACGCGCCGGTCTTCGTTGCCGGGAATCACCTCGGCGGGTATCCATGAGGGAGAGACCAGAAGATCGATGCGGTGAGACCCGACCGAGTCAGTCGCGGGAAGGAGCGTCCGCAGCTGCTGCCAGTCGGCACCGATCGCCATGGAATTGGCCGGCCGTCCGTCGACCCGGACCTCCACCCGCTGGAGCGCGCCCCCAGGGAGTGCGCCACGCATCGGGATGACAACCAGCCTGGCGCGTCCGTCCACGAAGAGCGTCACCTGGGCGCCCGACCAGCGAAATGGCGTGCCGTCCGGCTCCGTGCCCCAGTCGGAGAGGCCGTAGCTCACGCGCGTGAGATCTGCGCTCGCGAGTTCCTGCCGCGCGCGAAACGGAATCGAGAACAACAGCAGGCCCCCGAGCAGCAACGCGATCGGCCACCGCAACATGGAAACGCGACTCGATCGGCTGGCAGAGTCGCCCATCGCCGCCTCGGGTACGGGACCGACCGCATGCGGTCCCGTCGGACGCCCGACGGCAAGACCAAGCGCAATCCAGAACACGTACGACACTTCGCGCAACATGAGGGGGTTGCTGACCAGACTCGTGATGAGGAAGGCGACGAGTCCACCAGCGAGCCCCGCGAGGCGGGCGTCGCCGGTCCTCCTGAGCGCCTGCCAGACTCGTCTGCCCGCCGCCGCCAGGATCCACAGAAACAGTCCCAGGCCCACGAGGCCCAACTCCGCACCGATGCGCAGGAAATCGTTGTGGGGATTCTTGCGACCCTGCCATAGAGCGTGCAGCTCGGGCGACGCGAGGCTTCCGGCCAGGATCCAGAATCGATCGATACCGACGCCGAACAACGGCCGTGTTGCGATGACGCGCAAACCGGCGCGGATCAGCTCGACGCGTACCGTCAATGATTGTCTCGCCGTCTCTCCGGCGACGTCGTGACCGATCACCCACCTGAAACTGATGAGGACCACGGCGACAACGACAACGGCAAACGCGATCACGCCTCGAACCGGAACGGTGGTCTTGCGAACCACGATGATCACCAGAACAACAAGTCCTCCGAGAGCGGCAGCAATGACCGACCGTGACCCCGTCAGATAGAGTCCGGCTACGAGAGGCACGCCGCACGCCAGCCACGCGAGCCGGCGGCGGGGAGATGCCATCGCGATGCCTAGTGAGACCAGCCAGCACAGTGCGAAGTACGACCCGGCAGCGATGTAGTCCGGTATCTGGGGGGAGATTCGAAGTCCCGCGTAGGTCGCACGCAGTATGTCGATGACGTCCGGATTGCGAAGGCGGATCTCCGCCAGGCGAACGACGCTCATCAGCGCGAGCCCGGCGCCGCCCAGCGTCAACATGCGCAGAGCTCGCTCGAAGAACGTGGCGTCGACCTGGCAAAGCGCGGCCACGACGAGGTACAGCGCGAGGCTCTCGAGCATGACCGTCGCCGAAACCACCGTCAGGAAATCGCCGCGCTGGAAAAAATAGTCATGGCTGACGAACCGGAAAAGTGCCTGGACGTATGGCGCCTCGTATCCCGTCTGGACCTGGTCGACTTTGAGCCAGACGATCGTCGACGCAACCGCTGCAATCGCGAGCAGCACGACCGGCACGGAGATCGGATCCGTCAGCACCCGTCGAAAAGGAGTGCCACGCGGAACAGCTTGAATGCAGCATCCGGCGAGGGACGCAACGACGAGGACCTCCGTGACACGCAGCAGCGGCACGCCGCCAAGGTGAGACAGGATGATCCCGAAACCAACCAGCGCGATGGAGACGAGCAGCGCATCAGCCGGACGGTAGAGAGCCAGGATGCTGAATCCCGCAAGCGCTACGCGAACCGTCCAGTTGGTGTCGGGCGAAAGGGCGACCGACAGCAGCACAACCACGAGCGGCAGGATCAGGGCGATCCATCCGGCCGCCGCCGTGAGATGTCGAATGCGATCCCGTCGAGCAATCACCGCGGCCCCGTGTTCCGATCTGCCATGGCCCGCGCGATTGGTGCCAGGTCTGGGGCCAGCTCCTTTACACCGATGACCGCATCGTCCATGTAAGCGACATCCGGGCGTTCAGCCTCTCGACGGTGGCAATCGGCACTATCAAACGGGAGCGGGGTCGTTCACGGAAGAGCCGCGCTCAGATCGCGTGCTTCAACGCTCCGGACCTGTGGCTCCCGCCTCACAGCGACAGTACCGAGCCGGCCCGGGCGTGTCAACCGCGCTCGTCGAGAATATCCGCCTCCGTCGCGATTCGCTGTTCGCGGTTCGTAGTTCGCTGGCTCCTCAGGGTCCGACACCGCCCTGCGGAAAGTCTTTCCCTGACCCGTTCCGACAAACCTGAAATCGAAGTTACACAAACAGGTCGGAGCTGTGACCGAACTCGGCAATTTGCTGTGAGTTCTGTGCGGCATTCTGCTTGCTGCCAACGCGTTGGTATGGCCGACGACGACCCTCGTCTTCTCCACTGGTGCCGCATGGGCCTGCTGACCGGCGCCCTCCTGCACTGGTTAGTGGCCGGCGTGCTGCTATGGCAGAAAGCCAGCCCGTCCCTTCACACGATTCGGCTTTCTAATCTTGGCTGAGGTGACGACTTAAGTTGTGCGCGACCGCGGCCATTCCTCAGAGCCCGCAATCTCAAGCACCCTGACCTGCTTCCCCATCGACGCCACACGGCGAACTCCTGCCACGGAAAAACACTGATGGACACGGAACGGGTCCATCCGTCCTCTCTTCACGAGAAACCGCCAGCCCGAGCTCTTTGATAGACTCGGCGTTCTCTCGTCGCCTTGGGCAGGGGTCTGTTCGAATCCTGATCGAGACGCTGCACGGAGAGTGAAGCACATGAAGCCGAGTGATAGACCAGTTGCGCCGGTGGCGCGGGCTGAATCGGCGCGACGAGCGCCGCTCGAGATGGACGCGGCGACATTCCGCGCGCTGGGACACCGGCTGGTGGAAGACCTCGCCGGGTTTCTGGACTCCGTACCGAGCCGTCCCGTAACGCGCGATCAATCCCCATCCATGGTCCGCGAGGCACTCGCTTTGGGCGGGTCACTGCCGGACGACGGCACCGATCCCGCGCCGCTTCTGGAGCGGACCGCCGAGTTGCTCTTCGAGCATTCGCTGTTCAACGGTCATCCGCATTTTTACGGATACATCACCTCGGCTCCGGCGCCGATCGGCATCCTCGGAGAGTTCCTCTCGGCGGCCATCAACGCCAACGTCGGTTCATTCGTGCTGTCGCCGGCGGCTACCGAAATCGAATCCGAAACCGTCAGATGGATTGCGGACCTCATTGGCTACCCGGCCGGCTGCGGCGGGTTGCTCGTGAGCGGCGGCAACATGGCGAACATCGTGTGCTTTCTGTCCGCGCGCGCCGCGAAAGCGGGATGGAACGTCCGCGAGCAGGGGATCCTCGGCGGAGGCGGACGAACGCTTCGCGTCTATTGTTCGGCGGAAACGCATACCTGGATCAGCAAGGCTGCGGATCTGTCAGGACTTGGCACTGCTTCCATTCGTTTCATTCCCACCGACCACGATCTCCGGATGGATATCGGGCAACTGCGACGCCAGGTAGAAGCGGACGCGGCAGCCGGGGATGTGCCGTTTCTCGTGGTCGGGACTGCGGGTTCGGTCAGCACCGGGGCCGTCGATCCGCTGCGGGCGATTGCCGCCGTGTGCAGGGACCACAATCTGTGGTTTCACGTGGACGGTGCATATGGCGGCTTCGCCGCAGCCGCGCCGGATGCACCCGCAGAGCTCCGCGGTCTGGAGGAAGCCGACTCGGTAGCTGTCGATCCGCATAAATGGCTGTATGCGCCACTCGAGGCGGGATGCGCATTGGTGCGACACGCGGAATGTCTGCGTAGCGCCTTCGCGTACCATCCGCCGTACTACCATTTCGAGGAGTGGGCGACCAACTACGTCGACTACGGGCCGCAGAACTCGCGTGGCTTCCGCGCGTTGAAGGTGTGGCTGGCGCTGCGCCAGGTGGGCGCCGCCGGCTATCGCACGATGATCGGCGACGACATCCGCCTGTCGCGGCTGATGGCCGAGGCGGTGGACCGCCATCCGGACCTGCAGCTCACCAGTCAGGCCCTCAGCATCACGACGTTCCGCTATGTTCCCGGGCACCTCGCAGCCGGGGTGGGCACAGAAGAGACCGAACGGGAGCTCGACGTGCTGAACCGCGCGTTGCTGGACCGCCTGCAGCGCGAGGGAGAGATTTACGTCTCGAATGCGGTCATCAACGGACGCTACGTGCTGCGCGCCTGCATCGTGAACTTCCACACTGAACTGGCCGACGTCGAGGCTCTGCCCGGTATCGTCGCGCGGTGCGGACGGGCTATCTACCAGCCCACGGCCTGACCGTCCTTGCGGTGGTCGGACCCGGCGCGGTAGACGCCGTTCACCGGATGATCCCCGGTGATGCTGATGCGGTCGAACACCGGCACCGGCAACCGCGGGTCGCGCGTGAACAGGATGCCCTGATAGCCGCCCACGGCGCCGCCGTCCACGCCGCGCACCTTGTGGCCCTTGCCCTCGAGGGCCTTGCCCACGAGCGCAAACAGGTGGTGCTCGAGCGACAGCATGTTGCTGTTCTGGTTGTGGGTGAAGCGCGCCGCGTCGGTGGTCATCTGCACGTTCATGCCGTGGTCGATGAGGTTCACCATGTGCTGGGCGTGCGTCTCGGGCTGCACGCTGCCGCCCATGTTGCCGAAGGCCATCAGCGGCTGGCCGTCCTTCATGACGAAGCCGGCGATGATGCTGTGGAACGGCCGCTTGTGCGGCGCCACCACGTTCGGACTCTTCGGATCGAGCGAGAAGGCGCTGCCGCGGTTGTGCAGGACGAAGCCGTAGGGGCCCACCGTGGCGCGGCTGCCGTAGACGCTGAACACGCTGTGCACGAGCGACACCATGTTGCCCCAGCGATCGGCGGTCGTGAGGTAGATGGTGCCGCCGTCGGTGCCGCCGTTCACGCTCGGCGTCGCCGCCTGGGCGGGATTGATCTTCGAGCAGAGCGTGGCGGCATGCT
>JBBQEJ010000247.1:0-6306 GCA_038320555.1 Vicinamibacterales bacterium
ATGGGTCACAAGACGCGCTCGGTCTTCGACCGCTACAACATCGTGAGCGAGAGCGATCTAAGAGCCGGCGTCGATCGACTCGCGGCCTACGTCAAGAAGCTACCGAAAGAGACGATCGTTGAGCCGCTGAAGAAGGCGGGAAAAGGGCGATGGTAAAAATGACACGGACAAAAGGCGGACAATCGCGAAAAAATCGACGTTAGCTTTTCCTCGCTCCCGCTGCTAAATCATCGCTTTTCCTAAAGATTTGGCGGAGAGGGAGGGATTCGAACCCCCGGTACCCTTCCGGGTACAGTGGTTTTCAAGACCACCGCCATCGACCACTCGGCCACCTCTCCGCATTGCGCGACTCGTTGCTGAGCAAGGACTTGCGACGGGATCCGATCTTACGTCACGTCGGTAGATTGCCGTAACGGAGAACGTGTGATGTCTCGGAGTCCTGTTGCGAGGCCTCGAAATACGCAGGTTCCGAGTGCCGCTCTCACAGTGATCGGAGGCGGACGACTGTCCTCGGCAGCGGAATCGTCCTCTCCCTGCCACGTCACATCCGCAGGATCGGTCGACTTTCCGGCCCTGACGCGCTGGTATGGAAGTTGATGAGTCCTATTCTGGAGACATGACCATGGCATCCACACGAATCCTTACCAGTTTGGTTATCGTTGCCGCGCTTGCGGCAGTCCCCGTATCAGCCGATCAGGGCCGGCGGCGCGGTGAATCCGATCGCGGAAGAGAGCGGAACGCCGAACAGGCGGACCGCGGGCGCGAACGGGCCGTTCCCCGCGCGCAGGCGGAACGCCAGAGCGATCGGCGTCAACAGCCGATTCAGCGTCGGGACGACGGGCAGTATCAGGCGCAGCGCCAATACGAGGCGCAGCGACAGTATCAGGCGCAGAGACCGTATGAGGTAGACCGCCGGCGCGAGGCCGCGCGCCGCTACGACACGCGCCCGTATTACTCCAACCGGGATTACGGCTACTCGAGCCGGGACTACGGCTACCCGAGCCAGGACTACGGCCGTTCGCGGATCGCACCTCGGATTATCCGTCCCACGATCGTGACGGTCATTCCCTATCGTCCGTACGTTTATCGCCCAAGCCTCGGTCTCGGCATCTATTACGGCGCCGGCGGCTCGTATCCATATGGGTACACGCCGCGTGGTTACTACGACCCAATTCCCGGGCGACCGTACGGCGGCCTGCGCATCACGGACGCTCCGCGGGAGGCACACGTCTTCGCGGACGGCTACTACGTCGGGCTCGTCAACGACTTCGACGGCATCTTCCAGCACCTGAATCTCGAAGCGGGCGCGCACCGCATCGAGATTGAGGTTCCAGGCTACGAGACGATCGCGTTTGACGTCATGGTTCAGCTTGGGCGGACGATCACATTACGCGCGGACGCGTACTGACAAGCAGATCGAGGCGTCCAGGCATAGACTCCTTCGCTTACCGATTGACGAGGCGGGTAGGGCTTTGAAGGCGTAGAGCGTTTCCGTCTGGATCGTGTCATCCACGCGGACTTCGCGCCGGGTCACAGCTACAAGCTCCCAACCCTCGCCTCTCCACGCGTTCAACATCGCGCCGGCCGCCGGCACCCCGCCGCGGTGTGCCTCGCGCCGGGATTCGGGCGGCACTCCACGGTCGCGGGCCACCTCCGTCCGGTATTCCCACAACTGCCTCGTGTCGCCCGGGCGCGTCGCCTGAGCCAGCATGGCGACGCCACCCAAAAGGATCAGGACTGCGCAGGACATCAGGGCAAGAGCACGTGTACTCATCATTCCTCCCGGCATTTTGACGGCAGCCGCCCCGCATCGCCCGGACTCGATCGGCGAGATTTCGCTCGGGCCTTTGACGCATTGCAGCGGCGGGCGTATGCTCGCTACAGCCGAATTCGCGCGTCGCCGCGCGGAGCGGGGGAACCAGTGGGCGGGCCAGCGGTCCGCCAGGGGCACATCCGGGTCAACCGGAGGAGGACCTTCAACCTCCAGCCCGTCAGCTAACCTCGCAGGCGCTTTGGAGGTCCTGGATGCCCTCAGTGAGCGGGGTGTGGCGGCTGCTTTCCGGTAGTTCCTCCGCGTCGTCGTCGGCTTCGAATTCCAGACCCGCCGTGCAGGCCGGCCCTGCCGTGCATCCTGAGCACGCGTCAAGTCTTGGACTCCTCACATTAGGGGCTATTGGCGTCGTCTACGGCGACATCGGCACGAGCCCGCTCTACGCGCTGCGCGAGTGCTTTCACGGAATTCACGGAGTTGCCGCGACCCATGACAACGTGCTTGGCGTGTTGTCGCTCATCTTCTGGTCGCTGACGCTGATCATTTCGATCAAGTACATCCTGTTCGTGATGCGCGCCGACAACAATGGGGAAGGCGGGATCCTTGCACTGCTGGCGCTCGTCGCGAAGTCCCCCGATGCCAAGCGCAAGAGCCGCGCGATGCTCGTGGCGCTCGGATTATTCGGTGCGGCATTGCTGTACGGCGACGGCATGATCACGCCCGCGATCTCGGTGCTCGGGGCCGTGGAAGGCCTCGAGGTTGCCACGCACATCTTCGAGCCATACATCGTGCCGATTACGCTCGTCATCCTCGTCGGCCTCTTCATGATTCAATCCCACGGGACGGCGCGGGTCGGCATGTTGTTCGGGCCTGTCATGGTCGTGTGGTTCGTGACCATCGCCCTCCTGGGTCTGCACTGGATCGGCCGCGAACCTCGCGTGCTTGCCGCCTTCAATCCGCTGCACGCCCAGACGTTCTTCAGGGCGAACGGCTGGCACGGCTTCGTCGTCCTCGGCTCCGTCTTTCTCGTTGTCACCGGCGGCGAAGCGCTCTACGCGGACATGGGTCACTTCGGCAGAAAGCCCATTCGCCTGGCGTGGTTCACGATCGTTCTTCCGGCGCTCTTCCTGAACTACCTGGGACAGGGGGCGATGATCCTGAGAAATCCAGCCACGGCATCGTCGCCGTTCTACCTGATGGCGCCGCGCTGGGCGCTCTATCCGCTCGTCGTGCTCGCGATGATGGCGGCCATTATCGCGTCGCAGGCGTTGATTTCCGGTGCGTTCTCGCTCACGCGCCAGGCGATTCAGCTTGGATACTCTCCACGCCTCGACATTCAGTACACCTCGTCACACCATCAGGGGCAGATCTACATTCCGCAGGTGAACTGGGGACTGATGTTCGCCACCCTCGGTCTCGTGCTCGGTTTCCGCACATCGAGCGCGCTGGCCGCTGCATACGGCATCGCCGTCACGCTGACGATGTTGATCACGACGATGCTGGCGTATCTCGTCGCGCGAGGCGCCTGGGGCGTTCCGCGAGCCGTCGCGGGATCGCTCGCGTTGTTCTTCCTGATCATCGAGTCCGCCTTCTTCGGCGCGAACCTGACGAAGATCGCGCACGGCGGCTGGTTTCCGCTCGTGATCGGCGCCATCGTCTACACGTTACTGTCGACGTGGAAGCGCGGACGCGCGCTGCTGGCCGAACGGATGCGCGAGCGGCTCTATCCGTTCGACCGGTTCCTGCACGACATCGAGGCATACCCCCCGCAGCGAGTCACCGGTACCGCCATCTTCATGACGAGCAACCTGCAGGGCACGCCGCCCACGCTGCTGCACAATCTTCAGCACAACAAGGTGCTCCACGAACGCGTGATCCTGTTGACCGTCGTGACAAACGACGTCCCGCATGTACAGCCCGAAGACCGCACAAAGGTCGACCCTCTCGGTCAAGGCTTCTATCGGCTGACGCTGCGCTATGGTTTCATGGAAGAACCGGACGTCCCGGACGCGCTGCGTGAAGCGTCGGAACGAGGATTTCCGATCGATCTTGGCGACACCACGTTCTTCCTCGGCGTGGAGACGTTGCTCGCGACGCGCCGCCCGGGTCTTCCGCTCTGGCGCGAGCGCCTCTTCGTGCTGATCGCGCGCAACGCCGTCCGCGCAAATTCCTTCTTCAAGATCCCCCCGGAACGCGTCGTCGAGCTTGGGATGCAGGTGGAGTTGTAATCGACGACTGTCTCCAGTGCGCGGTTTTCTCCGCGGCCTTTGCGTCTCTGCGCGTTTGATCTTCGTGACGGCAACAGGCACAGCGAATTCAATGTCGGAATATGCTGTCAGTGATGTCAGATGACGCAGTCTCTGCGTGGCTGGCGGCGCTCGAGAAGCGCCATCTTGCGAACCTCACCCCGTCTGAAGCCGCGCGCGCGCTTCGTGCGCTCTCCTCGTGCTATGTCGAGCGCCGGTCAAAGCTGGCGAAGGGCGGAGCGCTCGAGGGTGCGGGCAAGCGGGCCGCCTTTGCCCTTTTTTATGGACCGCTGCACTTTCTCGTCACACGCGAGATCGTGCGGGCGATCGAGCCTGCGCGCTATGTCGCGCAGATTCTCGATCTTGGTTGCGGCACGGGTGCGGCCGGCGCCGCGTGGGCGGTCGAAAGCCGCCAGTGCACGATCAACGGTCTCGACCGGCATCCGTGGGCCGTCGCGGAAGCGAACTGGACGTATCGCGCGTTCGGGATCGGCGGGTATGCAGGGCAGGGAGACATCGATCGGGCCCCGATTCGCGGACGCAGGGGGCACGGGATCCTCGCGGCCTTCGCGATCAACGAGATCTCCGACGAGACGCGAAGCGCCCTGCTGCCGCGTCTCGTCGACGCGCACGAACGCGGCGCGCACGTCCTCATCATCGAGCCAATTGCCAAACGGCTCGTCACGTGGTGGTCACGCTGGGCGGAGGCGTTCATGCGAGCCGGCGGCCGTGCCGACGAGTGGCGCTTCCACGTGGACCTGCCGGAACGTCAGCGACAACTGGGACGAGCGGCCGGTCTGGTCCCGCGAGGGCTCACGGCCCGGTCCCTGTGGATGTAGGCCGTGACGGTTCGCGCGCCGAGTTCGGATAGAATCCCCGGATGCCCGGCGCCTCCGGGGAGGACCCTATTCGCATGGCTCAGGCCCAGACCCCCTCAACGCCGCGCCGCGGCCTCACCCTCACCAAACAGATCTTCATCGGCCTCGTCCTCGGCATCATCGTCGGGGCGATCGTCGACGCGACGCATCCGGAATACGCGATCTACTTCCGGCCCTTCAGTCAGCTGTTCCTTCGGCTCATCAAGATGGTCATCGCGCCGTTGATCTTCGCGACACTGGTCGCGGGGATTGCCGGCGCCGGCCACTTCAAGGTCGTCGGCCGGATGGGGCTGCGCGCGCTGATCTACTTCGAGGTCGTGACGACGCTCGCGCTGGTGATTGGCCTCGTGGCCGTCAACCTGACCAAGCCGGGCGTCGGCGTGAACCTGCCGATGGGCCAGCAGTCCGAGATTACGGCAAAGGCACAAACGTGGGACCAGATCCTCCTGCACGTCGTCCCGGAATCGGTCATCGACGCGATGGCGCGGGGCGACGTCCTTCAGATCGTGGTCTTCAGCATCTTCTTTGGAATCGCGCTGGGAATGATTGGCGAAAAGGGCCGCCCGGTACTGGCCTGGTGCGAATCGGTTGCCGAGACGATGTTCAAGTTCACGAACATCGTGATGCATTACGCGCCGGTCGGCGTCGGCGCGGCGATCGCCTACACCGTAGGTCACGGCGGTCTTGGGGTCCTGTACAACCTGGCGTGGCTTGTCGCGACGCTGTACTGCGCACTGGCGGTGCTCATCCTCGGCGTGTTCGTGCCGATCGCGCTCGTCTTCAAGGTGCCGCTGCGCAAATTCATTCGCGCCGTGAAAGAGCCGGCCGTCATCGCGTTTTCGACGACATCGAGCGAGGCGGCATTGCCGAGGGCGATGGAAGTGATGGAACGGCTGGGTGTGCCGCGCCGGATCGTCTCGTTCGTCCTTCCGCTCGGTTACAGCTTCAACCTCGACGGCACGACGTTGTACCTGTCGCTGGCGGCCGTCTTCGTGGCGCAGGCGGCCGGCGTGCATTTGTCGATCGGCCAGCAGATCACGATGCTGGTCACGCTGATGCTCACGAGCAAGGGCGTCGCGGGTGTGCCGCGCGCGTCGCTCGTCATTCTCGCGGGCACGCTCGCCAGTTATGGGTTGCCCCTCGAAGGCGTGACGCTCATCCTTGGTGTTGACGAGTTGATGGACATGGCGCGGACGATGACGAACGTGATCGGTAACTGCCTGGCGACAGTGGTTGTTGCCAAGTGGGAAGGAGAGTTCGTGGAGGCAACCGATCAGCAGTTGGAGCTGGCGGCTGCCCGCGGCGAGATCTGACGTTCCATGTCCATTGGACTGACAGAACGGCATCGGCACCAGTTCACACAGTGGTTTCTCGAGGGAGCCCGCGAGCAGCCGGGCCCCCACGCCAGCAG
>JBBQEJ010000248.1:0-6250 GCA_038320555.1 Vicinamibacterales bacterium
ACGCCTTTGGCGAGCTGACCAACTCCAGGCGCCACGAGATCAAGGCTGACGTGGCGTACCAGATACCGAAGGTGGACGTCCTGATTGGCGGGGTGTACACTGGTTTGAGCGGGCGGCCGTACACGCCCTTCGGCCAGTACACGAACGGTCAACTCAACCTTCCAACCAATGGCAGAAAACAGATCTTCCTCGAGCCTCGGGGCACCGAGAAGAACGATTTCTACCACAACGTCGACCTCCGAGCTGAGAAGGCCTTCAAGGTCGAAGGGCATCGGTTCGGCGTCTTTGCGGACATCGCGAATCTCTTCAACAGCGCAGCGATCACCTCACGGCAGGCGCGGTATCCGAGTACGACGATCTCGGGTGCCACGGTTGCTTACAAGGCGCCGACGGGCGTGCAGGGCGCACGTCAGGTTACCCTAGGCGGCCGCTGGATGTTCTAGCTCCCGCCTTCGCCTCGGCTCCGCCGAACGAAGGTGGGTCAGCAACAAGAACTGAATCCCGGGAGTACTAATGCTCCCGGGATTTTTTTGTACTTGCTTCGAGCGCGCGGCCACGCGCAAGCTCCTGTGCGCCTTCGCGTGCCCGGCCCTGTCTGTTGTAGATATCCGCGAGCACATAGTGGCCGAGCGGCGCGTACTCCGACCTCGGGGCGAGCTCGAGGCCTTTGAGCGCGAGCTGGGTCGCTTCGGCGAGATTGGTCCCGCCGTCCAGGTAGACCTTCGCCAGGAAGAAGTGTCCCTCGGCGAATCTGGGGTTGCTGACAATCGACTGCTTGAGCGCGCCGATCTGTCCCTCCCGATCGCCCACCTGTTCGTAGAGTCTCGACAGGTTGAACGCCGCCTTGAAGTTCTCAGGGTGCTGCTTCAATTCGTCGAAGTACTCCCGTTCCGTGGCTCTGACGTCGCCGCGTTGCTCTGCCAGCAGCGCCAGGTTGAAATGAGCGAGACGAAGCGTGGGTTTGGCGACGAGGGCTTCGCGAATGAGACGCTCGGCCGTGACCGGGTCACCTCGCTGTAGTGCGATCACTCCCAGCGCATTCTTTGCGGCTGCGACACCCGGATCGATCTCGAGGGCGCGGCGAAACAGCTGCTCGGCTTTCACCGTGTCTCCACGGTCCAGCCAGATCTCGCCGATTTGATACTGAACAAAGGGATCTTTGGGATCGAGCGTAAGGTAGTGCTCGAATCCCGCCAGCGCCGCCTCGTCATTGCCCATCCTGCGGTACGCCTGCGCGAGGTTGAACACGGCGAGATCGTAATCCGGCTTCAGGCTCAATGTGCGCTTGAAATGCTCGACGGCCTTCTCGAGGTCGCCGTGCGCGAGGTACTGTGTGCCGAGCATGAACCAGGCGTCGATGACCTGGGGATCTTCCCGCACGACCTCGTTGAGGAGCCCGATGATCCGTGTGAAGGACGCTTCAGGATCGCCCTCGCGCTCCTTCGACAGATCGGTCGCGGCGCCGAGCTTGTTGAAGAGGCCGATCTTATCCTTCGGATCCGCACGCCCAGTACGCGGATCTGATGCGCTCGCGACAAACGTGCCGACGTAGCCAAGCGCCGCGAGCCGCTCTCTCGCTTCCGGATCCACGTCGGCTGCCGGCAGCGCCGCGACTGTCTTGCTGAAGCCTCCCTCGAGCGTGCGCAGCTGCGCGATCATCCGATCGCCCAGAGCCTGACGCTCAGCGAACAAGTTCGTCGTCTCCTCGGGATCGCGATCGACGTCGTAGAGCTCGGGGCGCGGAGCATCTATGACCTTGTAGCGGCCCGATCGCAGCGCGCGCAGATCGCTCCACCCGTAGTGGTGCAGCGGGTACATCGCTTCGGAGTACGCGTCGAGCCCCAGCTCGCGCTTCGCGCCGGTCATGAGCGGAACCAGGCTGACGCCGGAGATTCCGCTGGGTGGTGGCGCCCCAAGCAGGTCGAGGACGGTCGGCATGACGTCCACCGACCGCACCGGGTCGGCGACGCGGCGGTGTCCCGTCTGGGTGAACGGCGCGCGAACGACCAACGGCACGTGGGTGACGCTGTTGTAGACAAAGAAGCCGTGGGAGCTTTCGCCGTGCTCCCCGAGGCTCTCACCGTGATCCCCCAGGACCACGATGACCGTGTGATCGTACAGGCCGCGCGATTGCAGCAGCGAGACGAGCCGCCCCACCTGGCTGTCGGCAAACGCGATCTCTCCGTTATACGGATGCGCCTGGTAACGCGATGCGAAGGGCTCGGGCGGCCGGTACGGAGAGTGTGGATCGTAGAGGTGGATCCAGGCGAAGAACGGGGACCCCCTGGCCTCTTCGATCCACGGCAGCGCCTTGTCGAGCACCTCATTGCCGGGTCGCTGGATCGCCGACAACGAGACGGCTCGCACCTGGCTGAGATCGAAGTCGTCGAAATACGTGTCGAATCCCTGATTGATGCCCCATTTCGAAGCAAGGACGTACGCGGCGACGAACGCACCCGTGCGATAGCCGCGTCCCTTCAACACCTCCGCGAGAGTGACCTGCTCGGGGCCAAGGAAGAAACCGCCGTTATCGCGGACGCCGTGTTCTGGTGGAAACTTGCCGGTGAAGATGCTGGAATGTGCCGGCAGGGTGAGCGGTGCGACCGACACCGCCTGTTCGAAGAGGACTCCCTCGCTCGCGAGCCGATCGACCGCCGGCGTCTCGACGTCGTGGGACCCGTACGCACCAATCCGGTCGGCCCGGGTTGTATCGAGCGTCACGATGATCAGGTTCAGCCGGTCGCGTGACACGCCGCGTGGCAGCGTGCCGAGCTCAATACCGCCGCCGGCGCGCAGAGCCCGCGCCGGCAGAAGCCAGACGGCGCCAGCCGCTGCCAAGGCGATGGCGATCGCCGCTGTCCACAGCCAGAGGGAGCGCCTCATTCCCGAAGATCGCGAAAACTGCTCATGGGTGACGAGATAATCGTGACGGTTGACCCGCCTGTCGTCAACTAATCCGCACAGCGGGCCTCAACAAACGATCAAAAGATCAAGAGAGTCCAAGGTAAGAAGAAATGTAGAAGAACTATGTGGTTGGGTTGATCGGCGGACGCCATGATGGGAAAATGTCCGCAGTGTCCGAAGATAAAAGGCGCCCCGATTCCCAATCCAAACCGCGAACCACGCCGTCAGCTCCCCCCGACAAGGACAAGAAGGGTAAGCGCAAGACAGTCCCGAAGCCTCCCGTCGCGAGACGCACTAGGAGAGCGCCAGCGACCATCGCGGCCACCAAAGCTCAGCCCCGTTCGACTCAGAAGCCTCTTGCGATTCTCATGGTCGCGTCCGAGGCCCACCCGTACGCGAAGACGGGAGGGCTGGCCGAAGTGGTGGCCGCATTGCCCGCGGCGCTCGGCCGGCTTGGCCACCGCGTCACCCTCGTCCTGCCGCGTTACCGCGGCGTCGACATCGCCGGAGCCCGCTCGCAGACCACCAGCATCCAGCTGGGCGGCCGCGCGGTTCGGGTCTTATTCCGTACGACCGAGGAACACGCCGGGGTCACTGCGGTATGTGTGGACGTGCCTGAGCTGTTTGACCGCGACGGCGGGCTATATAACGTCAACGGCGTTGATTATCCCGACAACGCCTGGCGCTTTGCGGTGTTCTGCCGCGCGGCGCTGGAGTATGCGCGGCTACAGGGTGAACGGCCATCAGTTATCCACGCCCACGACTGGCAGACCGGGCTGGTGCCGGTGTACCAGAAGATGTACTTCTCGCCGGATCCTGTTGTCGGCGGCGTTCCTGCCATCTTTACGATTCACAACCTCGCGTTCCAGGGGACCTTCCCCCCGTCGACGCTCCCATCGATCGGCCTTGGGTGGGAAATGCTCGATATGCAGGCCCTCGAATTCTGGAACCAGATCAGCTATCTGAAGGGCGGCATCAATTTCAGCGAACGTCTCACCACCGTGAGCCCGACCTACGCGCGAGAGATCCTGACGCCGGACTTTGGCTTCGGCCTTGACGGTGCGCTCAGGCGCCGCGCTGACGTGTTGACCGGGATTCTCAACGGGATCGACGTCGACCGATGGAATCCGGAGACGGATCCATTCAGCGGGACGTCGTACGGCGCGGACGATCTCTCGGGAAAGGCCACGGCCAGGCAGGTGCTGCTCGAAACCGTCGGTTTGCCGAACGACGCCACGATACGGCCGAGACCCATCATCGGCCTGATCTCGCGGCTGACCGATCAGAAAGGATTCGACCTGATTGCGGCCGCGGCGGATGAGTTGATGTCGCTCGACGCGACATGGGTGATGCTTGGCAGCGGGGAAGCCCAGTACGAAGACTTCTGGCGTGCGCTTGCGGCCCGGTATCCGAAGCGCGTGTCCGCCACGATTGGCTTCGACGAGCGGCTGGCGCATCGGATCGAGGCGGGTTCGGATATGTTCCTGATGCCGTCGCGCTACGAGCCCTGCGGACTGAATCAGATGTACAGCCTGCGATATGGGACGTTACCAATCGTTAGGGCCACCGGAGGCCTCGAGGATACAGTCAGGGACGTATTGGAGCCCGGGGGCAATGGCTTCAAATTCAAGGAATACTCGGCGACGGCCCTCGTGGCGACGGTCCGCCGGGCGCTCGCTTTTTACGGCAAGCCGAATGAATGGAAGAAGATCCAGCAGGCGGGGATGAAACGGGACTTCTCCTGGGACGCTTCTGCCCGGGAGTATGTCAAAGTGTATGAGAGCGCCGCGGGGACAGCCCCGGGGAAAGGCTGAATGCTGAATGCAGCCATTAGAGCTCGCCGGACACGAACCAGGCATTCGGCATCAATTGAGGCATCGACATGGCATCTGAGAAGGTCACGACCCTTACCGACACGAATTTCGATCAGTCCGTCATCAAGGCATCCCAGCCCGTCCTGGTGGATTTCTGGGCAGAGTGGTGCGGCCCCTGCAAGCGACTCGGTCCGACAATCGACGAACTGGCCACCCACTACGACGGCCGCATGACGATCGGCAAACTCAACGTCGACGACAACCCGGCCGTCGCGGGCCGTTTCAGCATTCGCGGCATTCCAACCTTGCTGCTCTTCAAGGGCGGGCAGATCGTGGAGCAGGTCGTCGGGCTGGCCGACAAGGACTCACTGAAGAAGTTGATAGACAAACATGTCTGAGAATTGCTGGTTTCGGATTGCTGATTGCTGATTGATGATTGAATTGGCAATTGGCAATCGTCCGGGCGGCAATCAACAATCAGCAGTCATCAATCAGCAATTCACATGCCTCTCCGTAACACAATCATCATCGGCTCGGGGCCCGCGGGACTCACCGCGGCCTTGTATTCGGCGCGCGCGAATCTCAAGCCGCTGCTCATCGAAGGACTCGAGGCAGGCGGGCAGTTGATGCTGACGACGCTCGTCGAGAACTGGCCGGGATTCCGCGACGGGATCATGGGGCCGGATCTGATGGCGGAGATGCGGGTCCAGGCGGAGCGGTTTGGCGCGGAGATCATCCGTGGGCACGTCACCGCCGTCAACCTCGGTTCTCAGCCGTTTACCGTCAGAACCAGCGACGAGGAATACACGTCGCGCTCGTTGATCGTCGCGACCGGCGCCACGGCACGGTTGCTCGGGCTTCCTTCTGAACGGGGTCTCCTCGGCCACGGGGTCTCGACCTGCGCCACCTGCGACGGGTACTTCTTCCGCGGCAAGCCGATTGCCGTCGTCGGGGGGGGCGACTCGGCGATGGAAGAAGCGATCTTCCTGACGCGGTTCGCCTCTCACGTCACGGTCGTGCACCGCCGCGACACGTTGCGCGCCTCGAAAATCATGCAGGACAAGGCGTTCGCCAACCCGAAGATCTCGTTCGAGTGGAACTCCGACGTCGACGACATCACCGATATCGGCAAGGGTGAAGTGACTGGTATGGTTCTCACGAACAACAAGACGGGGGTCCGGAAGGAAGTGCCGGTCGAAGGCGTATTCGTCGCGATCGGCCACACGCCGAACACGTCATTGTTCACCGATCAGATTGAGCTCGATCCAAACGGCTACATCGTGACTCACATGGGATCGCGGACGAGCGTCCATGGCGTCTTTGCCTGCGGAGATGTCCAGGACCACGTCTACCGCCAGGCGATTACCGCGGCCGGTTCCGGGTGCATGGCCGCGATGGACGCCGAGCACTTCATCGACGGGCTGCCACAACACCTGGGCGAGCCGCAGGTACAGACAGCGGACCTGTAACGCCTTCTGCCCGAAAGATCCCACAGGAGAAAGAGAGAAGGGGAGAATTCGAGTTTTCTTTTT
>JBBQEJ010000249.1:0-6206 GCA_038320555.1 Vicinamibacterales bacterium
CTTCAGCGACAGCGCCGGCCGTCGTGGCGCGAGCCCGAACAACGGACTTGGTATCGGCGCTCGCGCTGGCGTGTTCCTGACGGATCCGCGCTGGGAGATCGAGTGGGATGGCTACTACTCGGGCAAGAGCAATCGCGTCAAAATCGGCGGCGGATTCACCCCCGCCGCGCGGCCGAGTGAAGTCAACGCGCACGGCTTCGCCACACGCATCAACTACAACCGCCCGCTCGGCGGACCTGTTGGTCACCAGAGCCAGCTGATCGTCGGCTTCGGCGGAGTTCGTACGAGCTACAAGTTCGTCGGCGGCAGCGGCACGGGCAGCGTTAATGATACGTACTCCTACAACTATGGAGTGAGCGGTCTGCTCGGATTCCGGACAGCCATTTCGAACCGCACCGCGGTGCGCTTCGAGGGTGTGCTCGACGACATGCCGAACGCCAAGCCGGAAGCGAACGTCAACTTCCACCTCCGTGGCGGTGTGAGCTGGCTGCTCGGCGGTGCGCGTTGACCCCGACGTAGTTCGGTTCGAGAATGATCTTGGCAGATTGGATATCAAGAGGCCCGCGCAGAGCATGCGCGGGCTTTTCTCTGCTCTGCTTCGCGGCGTGCAGCGATTCACGTCCTCCCGCGGATCCCCGCTGCGATCGGGGCGACGGTGGAATCACGCTCCCGCCGGGATTCTGCGCATCGATCTTTGCCGATGAAGTAGGTGTCGCGCGGCACCTCGTCGTCACACCGACGGGCGACGTCTACGTCGCTCTGGAAAACGGGAACCGCTCGAGCGCAAACTCGACCCACATGCGCGGTCCGAAGGGGCGCGGTGGGATGATCGCACTGCGCGACACGAATGATGACGGGCGCGCCGACATCAGGCTGCGCGTCGGCGACGCTTCCAACTCCGGAATCGCGTTGCAGAGTCCGTGGCTTTACGTCTCGAGCGTCACGTCGGTGCTGCGCTACCGCCTCGACCCCGGAAAGCTCGCGCCGGCTGGAGCGCCCGACACCGTCGTCACCGGGTTCCCGGATACCGGCGGACACAGCAGTCGCAGTCTCGCCCTCGACGACTCCGGAAACCTCTTCGTCAACATCGGCTCCGACACGAACGTGTGCCGTTCGGAGGGAGCAGCCCCCACCTTCCTCGATCCGTGCCCGGAGCTCGACGTGCGAGCCGGCATTTGGCGCTTCGATCCAAATCGTCTTCACCAGGTCTACGACATTTCGCAGCGCTACGCGACCGGCATCCGCAACGCCGTTGGACTCGCCTGGAGTCCGAGCCTCCACGCTCTCTACGCGACGCAGCACGGTCGTGACGGGCTCCGCCAGAATTTCCCCAAGCTCTACACGGTCGATAAGGGCAACGACAATCCGTCCGAGGAGCTGATGAAGATCGAGGCTGGTAATGATTTCGGGTGGCCGTACTGCTATCACGACCGCGTGCGTGGTCGGCGCTTGCAGGCTCCCGAATACGGTGGTGATGGCAGGAAAGCTGACCGGTGCATCAACATGAAATTGCCGGTGCTCGCCTTCCCCGGGCACTGGGGACCTGACGGCCTGCTCTTCTATCAGGGGACGCAGTTCCCCGCTCGATACCGTAGCGGAGTCTTCATCGCATTCCACGGCTCGTGGAACAGGATTGGACGACAGGAAGGCTACAAGGTCGTCTTTGCTCCGCTAGCTGACGGAGTTCCGGGCAACCCGCCCGAGACTTTCGCCGACGGATTCGCGGGAGGACACCTTGATCCCGCCCGCGCCGAGCGTCGACCAGTGGGACTAGCGGAGGGTCCGGATGGCGCGCTGTACATCACGGACGATCAGAGCGGGCGCATTTGGAAGGTGATCTACATCGGAGGCACTACACCATGAGATACGCGCTCATTGTGCTCGCGACACTCGTTGCTTTGGTGCTGATCGTCGTCGCGGTCGGAGCGATGCTGCCCGTCAAGCACAGGGCGAGCCGCCAGATCAAGCTGCATCAACCCGCGGAGAGCGTGTTCGCCGCCATAAACGATCCAGCCACCTTTCCGGCCTGGCGCGGGAAGGTGAAAGGCTCGAAGGAAATCAAAGTGGAGATCCTCCCCGACAAGGGCGGCCACCGCATGTTCCGCGAGACGGGAGCCGATGGGACCATACTATATGAAGTGGAGAGCGTCGTGCCCAACAAGCGCCTCGTGACCCGCATCGCCGATCCGTCGCTCCCCTTTGGCGGGCGGTGGACTTACGAGGTTCTACCAGGCGGCGATTCCACGACGCTAAGAATTACCGAGGACGGCGAGGTCTACAATCCACTGTTTCGCTTTGTCTCTCGTTTCATCTTCGGCCACAGCGCCACCATCGAACAATACCTGCGCGACGTGGCGAAGAGATTCGGCGAGGATCCTGCGGCCGTCACCGAAGCCTAGTCAGAACTTCGCGTGCTCTCCGCGAATTTGTTCGCGCACCATCTTCTCGATTAGAAGAGAGAATTCCGCCGCCGTTAGGGCGGCACAGCTCGGCCGCAGGCGCCGCGTTATGTCTTTGTGAACATGATCATAGTGGACGCCCGCGTATGGGTCGTTCAGGTACGCGCTGGCCTGGTCGTTTGAAGTCGGTCTGTTGTGCACGGGCATAAAGCCTCCACTGACATACGCATATACGGGCCCGTTTCGAGCGAAAAAGGCTTGGGGGTCGTAGAAACCTTTACCCTGGATCTTCACTCTTAGCTGGTTACCGCCGGCGCCGAAGCGTTCCTCGCGACGCTCCGCGCCGAACGTTCTTGCGCAACCAGGTTTCTAATAAGGGATGCCAAGACCTGTACTTCGTGCGCGCCGCACCTACGCAGCGAAGCTGGAATCCGTTCTCGGTAACGGGAGGATACATGCCGGCTTGTAGATTGGGCGCCACCGTCACGGTCCTCGCCGCCCTGCTCGTGAGCGCGCAGCTCGCGGCCCAGGCCAAGCCGCCCGGTACCGTCGACGAGCTGGCGGGGCTTTGGAAAGCGCACCGCTCTTTCGGGCCTTTTGCGCGCGGCCCACTGGTGATCCAGCGCAATGGCTCGAGGTACATCGCCGACATGCTCGGCCGCACCATTCCCGTGCGCGTTGATGCTGGTGAGCTCTCATTCGAGCTTCCGGGTGGTCAAGGCGGGTTCAGGGGCAAGCTTCAGGACGGTGGCATTTCCGGTCACTGGTTCCCGCCCGGTTCTCCGACTGGCCTCTCGCGACCCTCGCCGGTTGTGTTGCGGGCCGAGAGTGCGAGCCGCTGGACAGGCCAGGTGGTGCCCATGGAGGATGCCTTCACCTTCTACATCCTGGCGCGGAAGCGCCCGGACGGATCCATGGGCGCATTCCTCCGGAATCCGCAGCGCGACGTCGGTGCCCAATGGGGAGCAGACCGACTCGTTCGCGACGGCGGTGTGGTGAAGCTGATAGGGAAACGTCGTGGGCAAACGCAGGAAAACGAGGTTGCTGTAGGCGCTTACAGTGCTGAGGACTCGATCCTTACCCTGTTTTTCCCCGGCCGTGGCGGCAGTTACGATTTCAGGCGCGACGGCGACGCGAGTGATTTCTATCCGAGGGGAAAGAACCCGGCGCGTTACATCTACGGTGGCGCACCTCTGGCCCGTGATGACGGCTGGCCGACTGCTACGCTCGAGCAGGTCGGCATGGACCGAAAGGCGATCGAGAAGATGGTTCAGGGGATCATCGACACGCCGATGGAATCGGTTCACACCCTCCAGGTCGAGGGAGTGCTGATCGCGCGCCATGGGAAGCTGGTGCTCGAGGAATACTTTCACGGCATGAATCGCGACAGGTTGCACGAGACGCGGTCCGCTGCGAAATCCATGACCGCGACGCTCGTGGGTGCCGCGATGCACGCCGGTGCGCCGCTCAAGCTGTCCACGCCCGTATATCAGATCATGAATGGCGGGACGTTCCCAGCAGCGCTCGATCCGCGGAAGCGCGCGATGACGCTCGAGCACCTGTTGACGATGTCATCAGGATATTTCTGCGACGACTCGAACGATGACGCCCCCGGAAACGAAAACACGATGGAGGAGCAGACCACTGAGCCAGACTATTACCGGTTCACGCTGAGGCTTCCGATGGCCTCATCTCCCGGAGAGAAAGCCGTTTACTGCAGCATCAATCCAAATCTCGCGCTCGGCATCGTGGGTCGCGCGACCGAAGAGTCGCCGCTGTACACCTTCGACCGCCTGATCGCCGGGCCGATGAAGATTCGCCATTACGGGTGGCCAGTGGACCCAGTGGGACATCCATACGGCGGTGGCGGAGTCCATTTCCTTCCGCGTGACTTCATGAAGATCGGCCAGCTGATGCTCAACGGCGGAACGTGGGAAGGTCGCCGCATACTCGATAAGGAGTTCGTCGTCCGGGCATCATCTCCCTTGTACAAGATGGGAACGATGGGTTACGGCCTTGCATGGTGGAGTATGGACTATCCCTACGGGAATCGAACTCTGCACGCCTTCGCTGCCCTGGGAAATGGAGGCCAGAACGTGGTCGTCGTTCCAGATCTCGACCTCGTGATCGCTGTCTACGCGAGCAACTTCTTCGACAGGGCCATGTTCGCCATCCAGCAGGAGATCATTCCAAAGCAGATCATGCCCGCTGTGATTGACACCCCCCGCCGATGAGATACCCCAAGCCTGACTTTATTGGCCGGTCAATGACTGATGGCAAAGAACCACGTGCCGATCATCGGACCGCGAGGAGGCCGGCTCCCCGGTTGTGGCGGCGGCGTTCCAAGTGCAGGCGCGGGCGCCGGTCCGTACTCGGGTGAGAAGAGATACGCCATGTGCCGTACCGGATCGACGGCGATCGTCTTCGCGCCACGCATGGTCGGCACCGTAGCTCGTGCTTGTTGTTCTTACATCGGGTGAGTGGCTCGCGCGACCAACCTTGTTGGTTGCGCTTCTCTACGGCATTGGCACCATAGTATTCCCGTTCTTCGTTCTGCAGCCGTCGCTCGGCCTCGGCATTGCCAGCTCGAGAACGCCCAAACCCGTGCAGGGCAGGCTGAAGAGCGTCGTGACGCACACAGTATTTGGGTTCGGCCTCTATCTATGTGCACTTGGCGTGAGCTACGTGCTCCGGGTTCATGCCTAGCAGTGACATGCATCCGGGCCGCGGTGTGAGACGTGGAACAACTACTGAGGGGCGGACCCCCCAAAGTAGGTTTGCGCTTTCGCCCAGGCCTGGGCACCCACGAGTCGTCCCATCGCGCGTGATTGCAGATCCCCTTCCTTGAAATGGATGCCGCCGTATCGACGTGACATTCCGGCCTGGTCGGCGGCTTGGGAGAAAGTGGACCATGCGAGTGTTATGTCGGCAGCCGGCACGGATCCCGGCTCTACCAGCGAGGCGCCCGCCTTGATGGTGGCGGACTCGTTGAACGAATCGCTGCCGGTGTAAGACCTGAGCACCTCAGCTCCCGCGGCGCTGAATGCGCTGTGCCCGGAGCTGAATTCCGGAAACGCCGGAGTGGGTTGGGCGCCGGTTTGGTACGCCTGCCAACGCTCGCCCGGAATTGTCTGCGTGCCTTTGAACGGTCCGCCCCAGGCGCGAATCTGCACGCCGGCCATCAGGAATCGAATCGCCGTTATCGGCCGCACGTAGTCGAATACCCTCTTGCAGTCCCACACGGCGATACTTGCGTCGAACATGGCGTTGGTTACAGCGAAGAACATTTTCGCGTCGTCGTCGATCCCGTAACCTTCATGGTGTGATACAAGCTGCGCGAAAAGCGCCCAATGTCCGGGTGGCAGCTCCGTGCCAGGTCCATCTGCCCAATACTCGACGATTGTTTTCTGCTCGTCGGTCAGATTCGCGCTGTAGTTGATTATTTCCTGCGCCTGGTCAGTGTAGCCTGCGCTCGGGTAGAGATTCGGCACGGACGCCGGCCGAAATTGCGCGCCCGAAGTGAGTGCGAAAGGCGTGACCAGGCCCCACTGGGGCGCTATGAACTTCTGAGTGATGGTCACTCCCTGTGCGTCCGTCATCAGCAGGGGCTGCCAGCGATTTGGGTCGTTGATCTGCGAAGGACCGTTGACGGGTTGATAGCCGGTGTAATCGGTGTAGCTGCCGGGGGAGAGATCTCCGAGCTGATTCGACCCGTCATGGTGGCGGAATGCAATCACCGCGGCCGCGGCCACATTGCCTACTCCCGCTGGCGTCGTGACATCCGTAGACAAATCGCCGCGGTCATAA
>JBBQEJ010000250.1:0-6149 GCA_038320555.1 Vicinamibacterales bacterium
TGAGTATTGGCTCGAAGGCGGCCTATGGGTACGATCCGCTGACCGGGCGGGAGCTCTGGCGAATCCAAGAGCCGACGAGTTTTTCGAGCAGCTCGAGTCCCGTGGCCGGACACGGGCTCGTGTTCTATACGACGGGATGGCAGAACGGCCACCTGCTCGCCGTCCGTCCGGACGGTGCAGGGGACGTGACGTCGACCCACATCGCCTGGCGCGTGACCCGCGGCGCTCCGAAGAAGCCGTCGGTCGCCATTGCCGGTGATCTCATTTACATGATCAACGACAGCGGTCTTCTCACGTGCATCGACGCCCGCACCGGCGCCATCGTCTGGACCGCAAGGCTCAACGGCAATTATTCGGCGTCGCCGCTCACCGCCGGAAACCGCGTCTACTTTTTCAGCGAAGAAGGGAAGACGACGGTCATCGAAGCGGGCCGGCAGTATAAGGTCCTCGCTGAGAATTTTCTCGACGGCGGATTCATGGCAACCGCCGCGGTCGCAGGGAACGCCTTGTTCCTCCGTGCGGGGGGACACTTGTATCGGATTGAGGGTGGCGACTAGCGGCTAGCGACTGGCGGCTGCGGGTCGCGGTTCGCGATTCGGGATTCGATTAGGGAATTAGGAATTAGCGATGAGGGAGTGCCCGTGCCATTTACCGTGACCAGAGATTTGATCCTTCCCAGCACCGTGACCGGCTCGTGGCCGCGGCCGCGGTGGTTCGACATGAGCATGTGGGCGAAGCCGCTCGACACGTGCATGATGGACATCCGCTTTCGCGAGAAGTTCCAGGATGCGCTGGCGGTCGTCATCAGCGACGAGGAGCGCGCGGGGCTCGACATCCTGACCCACGGGGACTTCCACTGCGACGAGGACTTCGCCGGCCGGAGCTGGCACCATTACCCGCTTCAGCGCTGGACCGGTTTTGCGGGAGACCACCTGCAGTCGGAAGAAACGCGGAGTCCGTGGCTGAAGTATCCGCCTGGCACTCTGCTGCACGAGATCTACACGGCCTGGCGATGGCCGCGCGTGACCGGCAAAATCGAGCATCGTCCTCTCGACTACCCCAAGATCTGGCGCATCGCGCAAAGCAAGACGCGCAAGCCCGTTCGGTTCGGAACGTGCTGCTCGCAGGTGATGGGTCTGTTCCTCGACATCCACACGACCAAGTACAAGGACAACCGCGAGGTCGTGTGGGACATGGCCGTCGCGATGAACACGGAACTGCTCGCGCTGCGCGACGCCGGGTGCCGGTGCATCCAGATCGAAGAGCCGACGCTGCACTTCATGGCCAACACCTTCGGCGCCCGCGACGAGAAGGTGAAGTTCATGGTCGAGTGCTACAACCGCGAAGTCCAGGGGCTCGACGATGTAGAGATCTGGATCCACACGTGCTGGGGCAATCCGAACATGCAGCGCGTGATGGAGGACACGAGCTACCGGGCGTCCTTCGAGTTGTATCTCAATGAAATGCGGGGCGACGTCTGGACGATCGAGACGAAGGACCGCAACTTTGCCGACGTCGAGTTGTTCGGCGCGCACAAAGGCAAGCTGCCGAAAAAGATCTGCATCGGCGCCGTCAGCCACCGGTCCCTGCAGGCCGATCGGCCCGATGATGTCGCGGCGGCTATACGGACCGCGCTGAAGTACATCGCGCCCGAGCAGCTGATCGTGTCGAGCGACTGCGGGTTCGGCCGCCAGGGCGCCAACCGGGAGATTGCGTTCTATAAAGCGAGCTCCATCGCGCAGGGGTGCAACATCGTCCGCAAGGAGCTGGGTCTCGCGACGACCTATGTTCCCGCCGCGGATCCCGCACTCCAGATCGATATCGTTCCGAAGACCGCGGCTCCGTGATGGGGAGGCCGCACGATCAGAGTCCTTAACAGGAGATCAGAAGATTAGGAGGTTCTTCTTTCAAAAACCACAAGACCTCCTGGACTCCTGATTTCCTGTTGAACTCCTGATCTGCCCACAGTCGGCCCACGTCACAAACATGAATTGACCCGGCCGCGTTAGCCACCAGATCGTGCGGCCAGCCGCGTTGTACCGCCCGCATAGTCACCGTGTGCGCACGCGTGTGCGGCAAAGGACCGCGTGTGCGCTGCCGCACAGCGTCTGGGCCATCCAGGCCCCTTTTGTCCGGATCTTTTGCCCATTGTTGGTGGGTGGTGATCTTGCTCACCTGGATCAGTGTCGTGCTCCGCTCGCAATGTGAGGCCGGCTTGAAAGGTACATGTTCATGAACGGAACCGGCCGCGCCGTCGTGCTGCTGCTTCTCATAACGGGATGGACGCGCTCCGCGTCCGCGCAAGTTGGACCCCCATCCGCTGATCTGGGGGACGCATCGCTTGCCGACCTGATGAGGATCGAGATCGCGTCGGCGTCCCACAAGGAGCAGCGGCTGTTCGACACAGCCGCGGCGGTCTATGTCATCACCGCCGAGGACATTCGCCGCTCAGGCCTGACGTCGGTTCCCGAACTGCTTCGGCTCGCGCCGGGAGTCCAGGTTGCCCAAATCAACGGGACGAAGTGGGCGGTCTCCGTGCGTGGCTTCAACGGGTTGTATTCGAATAAGCTCCTCGTCCTCATCGACGGCCGGACGATCTACAACCCGATATTTGCGGGCGTGACGTGGGACTCGGAGGATCTGATGGTTGAAAACATCGATCGAATCGAGATTGTCCGCGGCCCCGGCGGCGCAGCGTGGGGCGCAAACGCCGTGAACGGCGTCATCAACGTCGTCACGAAGACCGCCGCAGCCACACAGGGACTGTTCGTTCGTGCTGGCGCCGGGTCGCTCGACTCCACCTCCCTCGCTCTGCGGTACGGCGGGACCGCCAAATCGATGTCCTATCGCGCCTACGCCCAATGGTTTCAACGCGACGGGTCCGTGCCCCCGCCGCGCTTGACGCAGAAAGACGATGGAGACGGGCTGACGATGGGCGGGCGCGTCGACGGAACCGGTGCCAACGCCACGTGGATGATCCAACTGAGGGCCGTCAGTGCGCGGTCCCACGGTCTTTGGACCCGGCCGACGCTTGCGCCGGCGCTCGATCCGGCCGATGTCCTGCCGGAAGTGTCCCACGCGAGCGGCGCCGCGGTACTGGGCCGCTGGACGCGGCAGATGGCGTCGGGCGCGTCGCTGCAGCTGGAATCCTCCTTCGACGGGTCGCGCCGCAACGAACCGGTCGGCGACTATCGCCAACATTCCGCCGAGGCTGGCGTCCAATATCGCAGGCAGATTGGCGCCAGACACGATTTCATCACCGGCGCCGGCTACCGCTCCATCCATGCCTCGCTGGACGGTCGCCTGGGGATCTCGCTCGTTCCCGCGGACACGACCCAGGGCACCTTCGATACCTTCGTCCAGGACGAGATCGCGGTGGTTCCCAGGCGGCTGTCGTTCACGCTCGGCGCCAAGGTCGAACACGACGCGGCGGTCGGCTTTGGTATTCAACCGACGGGCCGCCTCATGTGGAGCGTCACGCGAAATCAGCGTGTCTGGGGAGCGGTCTCCCGTGCGCTGCGGACGCCGTCCCTCCTGGATCGCGACATCCTGGTCCAGTTCCCGGTGGTGCAGACGCCGGCCGGTATTCCATACGGCGTCGAAGTCCGAGGAAATCCTGACATGCGCAGCGAGTCCGTGGTCAGTATCGAGTCCGGATACCGCGCAGAGGTCGGCGATTTCACGCTCGACGTGGCAGCGTTCAGCTCGAGATACGGCAGGCTGAAGACCACAGAGCCTCAGGAACCGTACCTGTTCATGACGTCCGCAGGCCCGATTGTGGTGGCGCCGCGGACGTTTGCGAATCTCATGCACGCCGATGCGCGAGGGATCGAACTCTCTGGGGATTGGCGCCCGGTACCGTTCTGGCGTCTCGACGGCGGATACACGGCGTTCCATCTCGCCCCGCATCTCGACGCCGGCAGCCAGGATCCGGGGACGGCGGCGTACGCGGGCGGCGCTCCCCTGCACCAGTGGCAGGCACGATCGTGGATCGCGCTGCCGGCGCGCATGCAGGTCGACGCCCTGGTCCTGCACGTGGGGGCGATCAGCGGAGTCACGACTCCGGCGTACACACGCGCCGACCTTCGCGTCGAGTTTGCGGCGACACGGCAGCTCTCGCTCGTCGCGGTCGGGCAGAACCTGATCGATCCCAGCCATGTCGAATTCTCGGCTGTCGGCGCGCAGGTCATCGCGACCCGGCAGCCGCGCGCGGGACGGGTCCAGCTTCTATGGAAGTTCTGAACGGCACACTTGGGCAGCCGCGTCGGGCCCGGGCACGATGATCACGTGACTCGCGTCCTTCGCCGCGTAGCTGGACCAGTGCCGGCCGCCTGTCTCGCGGTGGCGGTCTTGTGCGCGTCCCGGAACGCGGCGGCGCAGGAACCTGCCACGTACGACGTGAAGGCCGCGTTTCTGACAAACTTTGCAAAGTTCGCGGAGTGGCCTCCGGCCACCCTGCCCGACAACGCGCCGATGACCTTCTGCGTGAAGGGTGACGAGGACGTCGCCAGCGCTATCGAGCGTCTCGTCAAGAGCCGTCCCGCACCGGGACGGCAGTTCAAAGTCCTGCGGCTGAAAGTCGACATCCTGTCTCACCGGCAGGAATCGGCGTTGCAGGCCTGCCATCTGTTGTACGCGTCCGGCATCGAGACCAAGCTGTGGCCCGTGCTGCTGGCCGCGATCGAGGGGAAGCCAGTGTTCTCGGTCAGCGATTCCCCCGGCTTTGCGGAGCGGGGCGGCCTGGCGTCGCTCTATGTGGAGCTCAAGCGGATGCACTTTGCCATCAACGTCGATACGATGCGGCGCTCGGGTCTGCACCTGAGCGCCGGGCTCCTGAGCCTGGCGAAAATCGTGAAAGACGACCCGACCGCGCCCCGTTTTCCAGGGTCAGACCCCCTCCCTTAGTAGGCGACCCCTCCGCTTAGTCGGGGTCAGACCCTCTGAAATTCATACAATTCTTCTCAGTTGTGGAGTTCGTTCTCGAGAATCATTAGGAAAAACATGCAGCAGGGCGGACAAATCCCCGGGGTGGATGGGGACAGGGCCCACCGGTGCGGGCTGCTCTCTGCGGGGTCAGCCCCCGAGCCGTAGGGTGGTCAGGGCTGCCGACTCACGGCGCGGAGCTTCGCCTCGTCGATCAGCTGATTGTTCCGTTCGTACGACAACCCCACTCGCGGGTCACCGACCGGCGGGTACTGGTGCCTGGCGTAAACGGGGTACGCCTCGGTGCGCAGGTGCGCAAGCATGCTGTGTGCACGCCGCGTATCGCGTTCGTGCCGGAGCGCCGTGATGTCGATTGGCGCGACGACGATGCGCTCGCCTGGTCCGGGTGACGCGTCAGCCAGAATGCGACCATCGAAATCCACGACCTGGCTGCCGCCGGGCCATGAGTACGGCGGGTAGTGACGCAGGCTCGCCCCCTGGTTGGCGGCGACGACGAACGCGGTGTTCTCCAGCGCGCGGCAGCGATTGACAACCGTCCACCAGTTCATCGGTTCGGTCGTCCCCCACGGATCCATGTAAGCCGACACGCGCAGCAGGACTTCGGCGCCGTTGGCGGCGAGCTGCCGGATGGCCTCCGGGAACAACCAGTCGTAACAGATGGCGCAGCCGATCCGGCCAATCGGTGTATCCGCGACGGGGAACAGCGGATCCACGTAACCCTCGAGCTCGTGCGGGCTCGCGTGGACTTCGTACGGAATCCAGGGATTCACCTTGCGGTACTTATAGAGGATGCCCTCGGGTCCTATGAGGCAGGTCGTGTTGAACACGACGCCCGGCCAGTGTGAATCCGCTTCCAGCATCGACCCGCTCTGAATGTAGATGTTGTACTCGCGGGCCTTCGACTCGAGGCGGTCGGTGTGCTCATTCGGGATCGGCACGGCGAGCTTCTCGAGCAGTTCGCTGACGGTGGCGAACACCGGCGCCGCGTGCGCGAACTCCGGAAACACGACGAGCCGTACCGGCAGGAAAGGGGCGCTGCCGGCGACGGCCGAGTCGATCATCAACAGCATGCGGTCAGTGTTCGCGCGCATCTGCGGACGGTCGAGCGGATTGGCGAAGTCCGTCTGGCACGCGGCGGCGGCGTAGCGGATTGGGGTGGTCATGTCAGTTACCAGCTTCCAGCTTCCAGCTCCCAGTTACCAGTT
>JBBQEJ010000251.1:0-6102 GCA_038320555.1 Vicinamibacterales bacterium
TCAGAATTCCCGGTCACGCTGGCCACCGAACCCAAGAACCGCTACTTCCGTCATGCCATTGCCGTTTTGGCAAACGGCGAAAAGCTCGGCTACGTCGCGCCCGAGATTGCCCCGCATTACTACGACGGAATCCATGCCGCGACGGCTCCGGTCACCTGCGTCGCGCGCCGCGGGACCATTTTCGACCACCAGACGTCCGGGGTGGAGTTGCTGCTCGACTTCAGCGGCCTCGAGGTCGCCCGCGCTGAATGAACAGGACAGGGCGCTTCCTTGCGGTACTGCTGCTGCCAGTGTGCATCGCCGCACACGAATCAGGCCCCGGGGGTGCGCGACGCGCGAGCGCCGGGCCTCAAATCGAGAACCTCGACCCGCTCCCGCCCGCCGCAGAGCGCGTCTATCGCGCCCTGGCCGGCCGGTTCAACGCGCACGATGCCCTCGAGGTCGTCTCCTTCATGGACCGGTACTGGCGGCTCGCGGGCAATCCCGGCTTCAACGCCTCGATCGAACAAATCCGCGATCGTCTGGTGGCGGCCGGGTTCAACCCGTCGGCGACCGGAATGCCCGCAACCGTCCGGATCGACGAGTTCCCCAACAGCGGTCGCGGCTGGGATTACCACGCAGGAACGCTCGAATTCGACGGCGCTTCGGAACCTGCGCTGCTGTCGAGAGAGCGCGATCGGGTATCGCTGGCGATCAATTCATTTTCGACCCCGGCCGGGGGACTGCGCACGTCCCTCGTCGATGTCCATTCCGGAACGGAGGCCGATTACGCGGAAAAGGACATCAAGGGTTCAGTCGTCCTCGGTGATGCGCCGCTCGGCCGCCTGTGGCAGGACGCCGTGAAGCGCCGCGGCGCCGCGGGCGTCGTCTCCACCGATATCGCGTCCTATATCCGTCCGTCCGATCCGGGGGCAATGTCGGCTGAACAGCAGGATGTCCTCCAGTGGGGCAGCGTCCCGTACGACGCCGCGGTGAAAGGCTTCGGGTTCAAGTCGTCATGGCGTGCCGCGGACCGTATGCGTCAGCGCTTGAAGCAGGGTTCCGTGACAGTCCGCGTCACGATTGACGCATCCTTCTACCAAGGTCCGAATCGCTCCCTTGTGGCTGAGATTCCAGGACGCTCGCGGCCTGACGAACGCGTCGTCATGGTCGCGCATGTGCAGGAACCCGGCGCGAACGACGATGGGAGCGGCTGCGGGACGCTCTACGGACTGGCCCGCGCGCTGATCGAGGCGATCAGGACTGGCGCGCTTCCACGCCCCGAACGGACGCTGACTTTCCTATGGGTGGACGAGGTGCGCGGCAGCCGCCAGTGGCTGACCTCTCACCCGGGCGATGCACGCGGGGTTCAGTACATGTTCGCGATGGACATGACGGGAGAGGACACGAGCAAGACCGGTGGGACTTTCCTGATCGAGAAGCAGGCCGACCCGTCGGCCGTGTGGCAGCGTCCGTCGGATCCCCACACCGAATGGGGCGCCGGCGCGGTGAAGCCCGCCGCGCTCAAGGGCAGTCTTCTGAACGATCTTCACCTGGCGGTCTGCCGGCGGCGTGCGCGCGATACGAAGTGGGTCGTGCGCACCAACCCGTATGAAGGCGGAAGCGATCACACCGCGTTTGCCGCCGCCGGCGTGCCATCGCTTCTGAACTGGCACTTTACGGATCGGTACTATCACACGAACCAGGATCGGCTGGACAAGGTCAGCGCGCCGGAGATGGAGCACGTCGCCGTCTCGGTCGCGACGTCCGCGTGGGTGCTTGCCTCCGCTGACGAACAGGATGCGATGGCCGTGGTCAGCCTGGTCGCTCGCGCGGCGGCCGATCGCCTCGCCCTCGAACGCACGCAGGGGAAAGCGCTCGTCGAGCAGGCGGGCGATCGCGCGGCCGCAGAGGAGGTCGAGCGAAAGGTTATGGCGGCGTGGACGAAATGGTATGCCGAAGCGCTCGACACCATCGTCCAATTGCCGGCCGCCGGCGGCAGCGATCTCCTTCGGGCGCGAGTTGCCGCGGCCAAAGCATCGCTGAAATCGCAGCCGTGACTGGCCGCTGCGGATGCATCCGCACGCATCCGTCCGATCCCGCGGTCTGCCGAAAGGATCGAGGATCGCGAGAAACAGCGGGAGATTGAACAAAAGATGCTCCACACGGTTGCGTGGCTCCGCCGGCTCACCGGCGCGCAACCAATTCAGCAGGGCACGCCTATGCCCGGCGATGGTGCGCCGAGCCTTGGCGTAAAAGTGCTCCTGGCCTGCACGATGCTCGCTATAGCCGTGATTGTGACCTGGGTCGTGATTGCTTTGTCCCTTCGACTCTTGGCCCCGGACGAGTCAATCGTACAACATCTAACGCAACTTCCAGTTGCGTTAATTCACCCGGCGGGACCGACTGAAGACTCGCCCGGTTCATTCAAAGAGCACCGGCGAGGCGACTGCATTCGCATTACCGCGCCGGCCATTGCCAGGACACCGCGTGCTGGTCCTGGCCGACGATCACGGTTTCCCCGAATCTTTTCTCCAGTGTAATCGAGTGGCATTCCGGAAGTTGCTGAAGCGCATCGATGAGTGCCGGGGCGTGAGACACGATCAGGATCTGGGCTCGAGACGCGGTTTGCGCAATGAGCCGTCCAAGGGCAGGCAGCAGATCGGGGTGGAGACTCGTTTCTGGTTCGTTGAGGACGAGTAGACCCGGCGGTCGCGGTGTCAGAAGCGCAGCGACCCACAACAGATACCGCAGCGTGCCGTCCGAGAGTTCGGCCGCCTTCAGCGGGCGAAGCAGTCCGTGCTGGTGCATTTCGACTTCGAACCACCCGTCGCTGGAGTTCACGCCAGCGCGACCACCCGGAAACGCGTCACCGATGGCCTCATTCAGCGCGTCGCCATCGCCGATGTGCAGGATTGTCTCGAGCGCCGCTGCCAGATCGGTGCCGTCGTGGCTCAGGATAGGAGTGTGCGTGCCGATCTGGCGCAGGCGTGCGGGAGCCGTCGCATCTGTCCTGAACTGATCGTAGAAGCGCCATCCTCGCATCTCCTCGCGCAGCATGAGCATTTCCGGCGTGTTTCGCGGATCCGCGCAGTGCGTCATCATGCTGTCGAAGGTGGCGAGACCGTGCGTGACGATCGACCATTCGCCCGTCGGTTCACGCGCTTTGACGAGCGGTCCGCGACGATCGACAAGGACAGCGGACGGCCGAAGTGCCGGCCCGCTCCAGATGCACTCGCGCTTGATCTCGGGGTCGTGCCCGAAGGCGCCGCTGCCAGGCGGAGGAAGGCCGAGATCGATCGCATAGTTGAAGTCGCCGCCGGCGAACCCCAGGCGCAGGCTGATGGGTTTCCTGCGAACCGCGCCCTGGACCGGGTGGTCGCCACGCAGCACGGCGCGCGAAAAGGTCTCAGGGCCGGCCCACAGCGTGGACTGCAATCCGCCCTCACGGGCAAGGGACGGAATCACACGGCCCTGCGCCGTCTCGGCCAGCAGACGGAGCGCTCGATAGAGGTTCGACTTGCCACTCCCGTTCGGACCCGTGACGAGATTCAGCCGGTCGAGCGGGACTACCAGATCGCGCAGCGATCGATAGCCGGAGACCGCAAGTGTCGTGAACATCAGTACTGAAGATCCCTGAGGAATCTCGCAGGCGATCGCTGGTTAACGGGCTGCTGCGTCCGTCGCTCTTGTTTCTCCGCCGCGGCGGCGTCAAGCGCGCCGGTGTGCTGCAGATTACGGAGTTGTACAGCGTGCCGTTCCACTGTCGTGAAACGGCGCGCCCGCACCTGACACGAACTCCCAGCTGTAGTCCGTTGCACCGAGCGTCAGGACAAGGACGCCGTACGAGCGATTGCTGCGCACCTCGCTGTTGGACCGAATCCGCCGGAATTCGTACAGGCCTCCGCCGCCAGTCCCCACGACGAATTCTCTGATTCCGTTCGGATTGGCTTTGCCCTTCGGATCCTGCGGGGCAAACCGTTCGTAGTCGTGATCGTGACCGTTGATGACCACGTCGGCGCCGAACTCGTAGAGCACGCGCCAGGCCTCTTGCATGTGCGCTGCCTCTGGCTCGCTGCCGTGTGGCCCTGAGCTGAAAACCGGCACATGCCAATAGGCGAGCGTGCACTCAGCAGGGTGATCGCTGAGATCGCTTCGAAGCCACTCGATCTGTGGCGAGCGACGGTCGGCCGCAATCGAGCTGCTCAGCGAGACGATGTGCCACGTCCCGAGCGAGTAACTGTAATAGCCACGCCGATCGGGACCCGCGTTATCGCCGAAGTAGTCGAAGTAAGCCTTCGCATTGGCGGTCAGGTAGTCGTGATTGCCGGGCGCGGGACGCGTCCGCGCCCGGTGACGGCCCCAGCTCGGATCGTAGCAGTCGCGAAACTGCGCCGCCGCGCCTGTGGGGTACGCGTGATCTCCAACGGTGAAGACGGTTCCGGCGATCCGATCGAGCAGCGCCGCCGTTGCGCGCCCGCCGGCTCCGCCGGCGATCTCGCAGTTGGCGATGTCTCCGGCCCCGACCAGCACCACGCCTCGGTCCTCCTGCGCGCCGGCCGCGGAAGGAGTGAGACTGTTGCCCGGCGACCTGTGCGCCGAGCCGCCGATCGGCGACCACCCGAGCGTCACCGCGGCGGCGAATATCGTCACAGGAAGGCACATGCGCGGTAGCGCTCGATGAATGGGCATGCGTTATCTTAGCCGAGCTGGCGAATCGGCAGGCCCTTCAAACCGCGCGGTTTGTCTGGTGCGCGGCGCCATTGTGAAGTGCGAGGCCGCCGGGCGGCAATGCCACTATCAAAGCCGCGGGTCACCACACCAAGGCATCACACTCCAATCATCTGCTCCCTCGTGCGATCGACTGTTCCGCGGATTGAATGAAATACAACTCATAGCCGTTCGGATCGCGAATGCAGAATTGTCGCGCGCCGTAGAACATGTCTTCGATGTCCTGTTCAAACTCGATGCCTTCATGATCGCCAGGCTGTCCAGGCCGCACTCGCCGGCCAGGGGTGACCGTGGTCGGCTGCTTCGCGCCGGCAGCGTGCAGACGGCTCATGGCTTCTCGATCGCCGCGCAGCATCGCGACCGCACGCGCGGTTTGACCACTCATGTCTTTCGCCTCGAGGTCGGCGCCCAGCTCGATCAGGAGATCAAGGATGTCGTAGCGCTTTCGGGTCATCGCGAGATGGAGCGGCGTTTGCCCATGCTCGAAGCGCGACAGGCGGCGGTCGAGTGCTTCCGGATTCTGCTCCACCAACGTCTGGATCAGATCCAGATCTCCGATCTCGATCGCCGAGAAGATGTGGTGGCGAGCACCACGCTCGATCAGGAGTGAAAGCACATCCGAAGAGATGTCGGCTGAAGGACTTCCAGCACCCGTTGCCCAACCGATGACGTCGAGCCCGTGCACATCGCCGATACCGTGTACGTCGCCGCCTGCATCGAGCAGGGCGCGGACGGTCTCAACGGACCCGAGGGCGGAGGCGCAGTGCAGCGCATACGTGTTGTCTCCGGCCTCGCGTGGGCCGCCCTCGGACCCTGGCGGAATTCTACGGCAACCCCGCCGGGAGGAACGAAGTTTTTGGTGGCGCCATGGTGATATCAGACACCGGCGTCAGTCGTTCTTCTCATCGGGGTGCGAGACCATATCGATCACGACCGCCGACGCGAGGATCAGCACGTCGTCTTCGCCCGCGTCAATATCGATCGCGTAGGTGTCCGCCAGCGCGAACCACTTCTTGCTCGCGCGCGCCACCTCGCGGCCATCACGCTCGAAGGTGTATTCGTGGTCGAGGAAGTCACCCTTGGCCTCGAGATCGCCGGGGCCGGGAAGATCGACGGTAAACCTGGCGCGAAACAGGGTGAACAGGTGCTTCTTGACGACCGCGACGGTCGTGCCGCCGCGGATGATCTCGTATTGCGGGCCGATGCTCAGCAACTTCTGGTCGATCAAGGCCAGCTCGTTGCCGGCCATGTCCTTGAACAACAGCTTGTCGCCGAAGCTGAAGACTTTGCCGTCGATGTAGTAGACGTCTCCGCCGTCGGCATCCTTGATGGTGAAGTCGTCGCCCCAGGACAAAATCCGCTCCCGCATGAGGTATCGCATCGTGGTGGTCC
>JBBQEJ010000252.1:0-6092 GCA_038320555.1 Vicinamibacterales bacterium
GCGAAAGTACAACGGAAAGCTTTTTCGTATAGCCCGCGCCATCCTCAGGGACGACACCGATGCCGAGGATGTGCTGCAGGACGCGTATCTGGACGCGTACCGTCACATTCAGGACTTTCGGGGAGACTCGCAAGTGGGGACCTGGCTCACGCGCATCGTGATCAACCAGGCGCTGATGCGCTTGCGGAAAGAACAGCGCCGTTCGGTCATCGTTCCCTTCCGCGGCATGCGGACTGACGAGGCTGAACGCGGGGAGACCGACGTGGCCGATGACCGAACCTAGTCGCCGTCGAGCCGTGTGCTGCGGGCCGAGATCCGCCGGATCCTCGAGCGCAGAATCGACGAGCTGCCCCTCGCCTTTCGCACGGTGTTCGTCATGCGCGAAGTCGAGGACATGAGCGTTCACTCAAGAGATCAACGGCGCGCAGATCGCGTCCATTGTCGTTACAGCCAACCAAGTGGACATCGATGCCGGCCAGCTCGCGAAAGCGCGGTCAACCAACGCCGATGTACGGGGATTCGCCGAACTGATGATCACGGATCACACGGGGGTCAACAAAAGACGCACAGCCCTGAGGCCGTTCCGTGAGCCTCAGGACAAAGCCAACCCAGCTCGACAATCAGACAACTTCTTGCATCGAGACTGACGATGCAGCGTCCATACCTGCAATAATCAGCTGATGACTTTGGACGAGACCTTTCCCGCGCAATGCTGAAGGAGGCGCCTTCCCCATCTACTGTCGACCCGGCGACAGCGACTGACCATCGGGCTCAGCTTTTCAGCCAGGATCAACTCGAGGCGCACGCGGCGCGGATCGCAGCCACGCATCGGCTGGCTGACAATCCTCGGCGGGGCCGCCCGCTTCTGCCGATGCTCGATGAGAGCGCCGCGCGCCTCGACGCCGCTTATCGGCTTCTGTCGACTGTCGCCCGCACCGATCCGCAGCCCATTGCGTCCGAGGAGTGGCTGCGCGACAACCATCACGTTGTCCAGGATCAGGTCCGCGAGATCCGTCAGGACCTGCCACGAAGCTATTACCAGGAGCTTCCCAAACTGGCCGACGGCCCGTTTCAGGGGTATCCGCGCGTGTACGTGCTCGCGCGCGAGCTGATCGCGCACACGGCAGGGCGCGTCGATCTCGAGACCATCGTGGACTTCACGGCGGCGTATCAGCGCACCTCGCAGCTCTCGATTGGTGAAACCTGGGCCGTCCCGATCATGCTGCGGCTCGCGCTCGTCGAGGAGCTCCGCCGCCTGGCTGACGGGGTGGTCGGCGCCCGGCGCAGCCGCGAGAAGGCCCGGCGGTGGCACGAGGAACTGGCCCGCGGCGCGGACTGGACCGCGCGCCGGATCGATCGGGTGCTGCAGGACGGCCGTGAAGACGACAAGCGTCTGTCGGCCGCCTTCGTCGTGGAGCTGCTGCAGTCGCTGCGGGACCAGCCGTCAACCGCGGCGCCCGCGTGGCAGGCGCTCCAGCGCGCGCTGCAGGAGCAGGACGACTCGGCCGACGAGATGCTGCGGATCGAACATCAGCGTCAGGCGGCCGAGCAGCTCGCGATCAGCAACGTGATCACGAGCATGCGCCGCATCTCGTCGATCGACTGGACGCTGTTCTTCGAGCGGGTCAGTCTCGTCGAGCCGCTCCTGCGCGACGATCCGGCCGGGGCGTACGGCGCGATGGACTTTCCCACGCGAGATCGCTACCGCCATTCGGTGGAGCAGGTGGCGAAACGCGCGCGCCGGCCGGAAACCGACATCGCCGCGATGGCGATCGGTCTCGCCAGAGCGGCGCAGCGCGACGAACCACATCACGATCGGCGCCATCACGTCGGCTACTACCTGATTTCGCGCGGCCGCTTCCGCCTCGAGCAGGAGGTCGGATACCGGCCGAAGCTGCGCGAGCGGCTCGCACGCTTTGTCTTCCGGCACCCGGCCGTCGGGTATCTCGGGGTGATCGCCGTCACGGTCGGGGCCAGCGTCGCCAGCTTCCTCAACTACGCCGGCCGGCACGGCGCTTCGACCGCAGGGCTCTGGCTCGTCGCCGTCGTGGTCGTCCTTCCCCTGAGCGAGCTGGTCATCAGCCTGCTCAATCTCGTCGTGACCGCGCAGGTTCCGCCGCGGCAGCTGCCAAAACTCGGGATGCGCGGAGGCATCCGGGCCGGAGACCGCACCTTCGTAGTCGTGCCGTCGATCGTCGACTCGGAGGCGAGGCTGAGGGCACTCTTCGACGAGCTCGAAGTGCGATTTCTCGGCAACCGCGATCCGCATCTGCACTTCGCGCTCCTCGGCGATTTTCCGGATGCCGTCGAGCCGTCGCGAGCAGGGGATGCCGAGCTGCTCGACGTCGCCAGACGTCGGGTCGACGAGCTGAACGAGCAGTATGGTTCCGATCGGTTTTTCTATTTTCATCGCGAGCGCCGATGGAACGCCGGCGAGCAGCGATGGATGGGATGGGAGCGCAAACGCGGCAAGCTCGCGGAATTCAACCGCCTGCTCCGTGGGGCGTCGGACACGAGCTTTGTCGTCTGCCACGGGGAACGCGCGCTCCTCCCGTCTGTCCGCTACGTCATCACGCTCGACTCGGACACCCAGCTGCCGATGGACGAGGCGCGACGTCTCGTCGGCACTCTCGCGCACCCGCTGAACCGGCCGCGCTTCGACGACACCCTCCGCCGCGTGACGGAAGGCTACGGCGTGCTTCAGCCGCGCGTCGGCGTCAACGTCGTCAGCGCCAACCGAACCCTGTTCGCGAAGGTGTTTTCGGGGCATGTCGGGGTCGATCCGTATACGACGGCCGTTTCGGATGTCTACCAGGATCTGTTTCATGAAGGCAGTTACGTCGGCAAGGGCATCTACGACGTCGACGCCTTCGAAATGGCGCTGGCGAACCGCGTCCCGGAGAACGCGCTGCTGAGCCACGACCTGTTCGAAGGCTTCTATGCACGCGCGGGGCTGTGCACCGACGTTCACCTGATCGACGACTATCCCTCGCAGTACCTTGCGTTCGCCGCGCGCCAGCACCGGTGGGTGCGCGGTGACTGGCAAATCGTGCGCTGGTTATGGCGCACCGTGCCCGACGCCGCGCGACGGCCGGTCGCCAATACGCTGCCGGCCATGGCACGCTGGAAGATCCTCGACAATCTTCGGCGCAGCCTGCTGCCGATTGCGCTGGTCGTGCTGCTCGCGGCCGGCTGGACCATTCTGCCGGGCTCCGCCCTGCTGTGGACGCTTCTCGCCATCCTCGTGCTTGCCTTTCCGGCGTACGTCCAGGTGGCCCGCTCGCTCTCGAGCCGCGTGCGAGGTGTCCGAGTCCGGGATCACATCGCAGCCGAACGCGACAACCTCGTGACGAGCGCGCGTCAGTCGCTCCTCTCAGCCGCGTTCCTGGCGCACCAGAGCTCCCTGATGGCCGATGCCATCACGCGGACGTTGTGGCGGCTGCTGGTGAGTGGGCGGCACCGGCTCGAATGGGTCTCTGCCGATCGCGTCGCGCGGCTCGACCCGGTGCCCGCGCAGGTGGCCCGGCAGATGTGGACCGCCCCGGCACTGGCGATTGTTATCGGGGCGCTGGTTGCGGCGATCGCGCCGACCCATTTCCTGCTCGCGTTTCCGCTGATCGCGCTCTGGCTGTTCTCACCCGTCATCGCATACGTGACTGCGCGCCCGATCCTCCACGAGCGGCAGCAGCTCGGGCCGGCGGACCGCGCGGCGTTTCGCAAGGTCGCGCGCAGGACGTGGCGTTTCTTCGAGGAACTGCTGTCGCCCGCCGATCACTGGCTGGTTCCCGACAATTACCAGGAGGATCGCGCCGAGCTCGTCGCCCATCGCACGTCGCCGACCAACATCGGTCTCCAGCTGATGTCGACGCTGGCGGCGCACGACTTTGGCTACATCAGTTTCACCGGCGTCGTCGATCGGCTGGAACCCACGTTTGCCACGCTGCTGGCCCTTCCACGGTACCGCGGGCATTTTTACAACTGGTACGACACGCGAAGGCTCGAACCACTCGTTCCGGGGTACATCTCGACTGTCGATAGCGGCAACCTTGCCGGGTACCTGCTCACGTTGAAGGGCGGCCTCACCGGCATCGTCGACAACGCGCCGATTATCGGCGCGCAAGCTCTGGCGGGGCTCGACGATGTGGTTCGTCTCTTCGAGGAGTCCCTCCTCGCTGCGTCCACGGGCCGCAGCGCGGCTGCCGGACGCGTCGTCGACACCGAGCTGGACGATCTTCGCGTGCTTTTGGCCGAGCGACCGGCATCACTCGGCGGCTGGTCGAAGCTTCTCGACCAGCTCGCGGATCGGATCTCGGCCCTCGGCGTGTTGTTGCACGAAGTCGATGAATCCATGGCTGACGCTCGAGCCTCGGCTCACGCGGCAGAGGCGGCGATATGGCTGGAGCGCGCAAGCCTGGCGATCGCGCAGCGACAAGGAGATCTCGAGCTCCTGGCACCGTGGGCCGCGGCGATCGAGGACGCCGAGACCAAGCTGCCGGGTCCAGGCCCGGCCCCGACTTTGTCCGCGCTCGTTGCGTGGTGCACCCAGGCGCCGGCGGCCCTTCAGGGCCGCGAAGACGCAGTCGAATTGCGCGCCGCCATCGATCGATCGCGTGCGTATGCTGAAGAGCTCATCGATCGCGCGATCAGGCTGGCGGAGCTGGCCGACGACTTCGTCGAGGAGACAGAGTTCGGCTTTCTCTTCGACCGCGAGCGTCAGCTGTTCTCCATTGGCTTCAGCGTCACCGACGGCCGGTTGGACGGCTCCTACTACGACACGCTGGCGTCCGAAGCGCGCCTCGCCAGTTTTGTCGCCATCGCCACCGGACAAATCCCGCACGAGCATTGGTTCAAACTGGGCCGGTCCCTGACGCCGACCGGCACCGCGCGCGCGCTGCTGTCATGGAGCGCCTCGATGTTCGAGTACTTCATGCCGCTGCTCGTCATGCGGGCGTATCCCGGCACGCTCCTCGACGAGACCTACCGGGCCGTCGTCAAGCGACAAATGCAGTACGGCATCCAGCGGGGCGTGCCGTGGGGCATCTCCGAATCGGCGTACAACGCACAGGATCTCGATCGCAACTATCAATATCGAGCCTTTGGCGTTCCCGGGCTGGGGCTGAAACGCGGGCTGGCCGACGATCTGGTCGTGGCGCCGTACGCGTCCATGCTGGTGGCGCCGCTCGTCCCGCTGGACGTTCTGCGCAACCTCGAACGGCTCGAACGCGAAGGCATGGTCGGCCGGTACGGCTTCTACGAAGCGATCGATTACACACCCGAACGCAATCCGCCGGATGGGAAACCGGGTGCGGTGCTGCCCACCTACATGGCACACCACCAGGGCATGACCCTCGTCGCGCTCGACAACGCGCTGTATGCCGCTCCGATGCAGCAGCGGTTCCACGCGGACCCGCGCATCCAGGCAGCCGACCTCCTGCTTCAGGAGCGCCTCCCTCGGCTGGTGCCGCTCAGCAACCCGCCTATGGAGATGGCGGATCATTTCCCCTCGTCGCGCACGGCGACGCCGTCGCTCCGCCGCTATGCCACCCCGCACACGCTCAGTCCGCGGCCGCATCTGCTGTCGAACGGATCGTACACAGTGATGATCACCAACGCCGGGGGCGGCTACAGCCGGCGTCAGCAGATCGCCATGACACGGTGGCGCGAGGACGTCACAACCGACGACTGGGGCAGCTTCTGTTACGTGCGCGATCTCGACAGCGGCGACGTCTGGTCGGCGGCGTACCAGCCGACAGCGCGCACGTCAGACGAGTACGACGTGATCTTTGCTCCCGATCGCGCAGTCTTCCGCCGCATCGACGCGGGGATCGAAACCCGGACCGAAGTGGTTGTCTCGCCGGAAGACGATGCAGAGCTGAGGCGCGTGTCAGTCACCAACCACAGCCTCCGCGCGCGCAGCCTCGACCTGACCAGTTATGCGGAAGTGGTTTTGGCGCCGGCCGACGCCGATCTCGCGCATCCGGCGTTCAGCAATCTCTTCGTCGAAACGCGGAGTGTGCCGGAACGCGACGCAATCATCTGCACGCGCCGTCCTCGCATGGGCGGCGAGCGCATCTACATGATCCACGTGCTCA
>JBBQEJ010000253.1:0-6089 GCA_038320555.1 Vicinamibacterales bacterium
CGAACTGACGCGAGCGAACGCCGACGCGAACGGCCTGCCAGTGGTCTTCACAGACCTGATGAGCGCGGTTGCTGCAGCCGGGGATCGTCACCGCGTGGACGCGATGCTGGACGAACTGATCATCCGGGAGCGGACGTCCTACGTCCAGCCTTCGACGCTGGCCACGGCGTTTGCGTTGGCCGGTCGCCGGGAGGAAGCGTTCGTGTGGCTCGAGCGCGCGTACCGCGAGCACGACTTGCTGTTACCGACGTTCAACTACGGGAGCATGAATCCGGGGCGGGCAGCGCTGCGATCCGATCCGCGGCTCGGACAGCTCATGCGACGTATGGGCCTCGAGCCCGCGCCCGACCTGGCGTGATCGACTAGAGCCACGTAACCGCGACACTCGAACCGTCTTCGCCGGATAGGTCGCGAGTAACCGTAGCAGCGACTGACCCGTCCGGGGGCCGGAAAGATAATACTTCGCGACTTTTCAAGAATGATTTTCTCGCGGAGGTTGTCCGCCGAAGCCTTGGCCTAGGCGGAACCTCACGCTCGTTCCGAGCTTCGGTTGGGGTACGTCGTTTGCGTCAGCGATCGCGTACAGCTCCTAGCGCGGCTTCTTTCTCCGCGAAGCGAGCGCCCCTGAGGATGTTCGGCATGCCGTAGTTCCCTTCGTGGCAGGCATACTCGTACAGGGGACCCTTGGTCGAGGTCATCGGAGTTTCCGCGCTCCATGGCCTGGTCCACGTATTGGGATCGTCAACCGTAAACTGGTAGAGGATCCTGTCCGCGCTCACGCGGGTGAAGCGTTCGACGACATGCAAGGCTGCACTCGATCCCTGAAACGCCGTCTTGTCGGTGAAATTCGTCGTGTCGACGACGAGCGTATCGTCCTCCCACCGGCCGCGCGAGTCGCCAGCCCACCGCCGGATACTTGCCGATAAGTGCGGACGCCCGTCGGTCTGGATCAGACGCGGCCCGGTTTCCAGTTCCCTGACGACGAGGACGTAGCCCGACGTCTGGATGATTTGCAGCACGTCGTTGTAAGGCGGCGGCAACATGGGCGGACCTTCGTGCGTCCAGACGATGCATCGCTCCTGCAGCGGACGGTTCTCGTAGCTGTCGAAGCCGGCGGCGGCCCTCTTCGCAGCCGCGCGCTGACGCGCCTCCGGCGTCATCGGCGGAATCTTCCCGTCCGGCGGATCGTAGATGAGCGAGGTTCGGTTGCTCGACAGCGGTTTGAGGTCAGGTGTCGCGAGCCAGAGCGCGTTGTCGTAGTGCGTCGGATCGTTCTGCACGATACGTTTACGCCGCTCCTCGTCGCTCGCGCCGAAGATGCCCGCGGCGAGCGGATCGACCTCGTCCTGGGTCAGGAGCGCCGACAGTTCCACCGCTTCCTTGTCCGTCAGAAACTCCTGGAGAGCGTAACGCGCGGGCCGTACGAGAGGCGTGAATGTGTGCATCGTCCAGATGCCCTGAAGATCCGGATGGCCGTCGGGCGTGCGAGTTGCCGTCCACGTGTCAGCGGCAGGCTTGCGCGACTGCGCACTCAGGGATACTGCCGCCACAATCACACCGACCACAAAGAGCGTGTGTTTCATGCGATGGTTCTCCCTCCCGTCGTGTCAGTCTTGTCCGGCAGGACGGTTGCTATTCTACTCTTGCCGGCACGCGAAGCTGCGGATTCGTCGATGCTGCCGCTTCCTTTTGGACCACGTGCGACACGGATCGGTCCGCTGCCCCACGGCATCACGGCCCTGGCGCTCGACACGCCGACCTTCGCCCAGACGCGCGTCCCGAGTGTCTCCATCACCGGCGGAGACGCGCTCGTCGACGGCGGAACGATCGTCGTTCAGCCAGGCTCCACGCTTCACGTCGATCTGCTCGATGCGTCGGGAATGCCCGTACCGGATCACCTCGTCCTGCTCGAAGACATTGTGCCGCTGTCTCCGCTGCAGTTCCCGCCCGTGCGAACGAATACTGAGGGGCGCGTGACCTTCGAGCGGCTCGCGGCGGGACGATATCGCGTGCGGACCACGGCCGTGGGGCGGTGCGTGACGCGACCTCCTCGGCGGTCAACAATCGCTCGCCTGGGCTCTCTTGTGTTGCGGCGTTCAGCTGCGAAACCAATGGACGCGCGGTCAGCCGGCCGGGTCGGCCAGCTCGTCCCGTCAGTCGCCTCACTCGTGGCGAATCCCTCCCAGGGACCTCGGATGCCTGGCCGTATTTATTGATTATTTTGAGTGCCGGGGGCGGGCATCGAACCCACACGCCCCTTGCGGGACCCAGGATTTTAAGCCGGTCTGAGCCTATTTCGATGCGGTCCCAGCAGGTCGAGATCGTCGTTTCTTAGAGTGTTTTAACGGATTTGGCATTTGCCCCGTACCCGCTAGTAACCCTCGTAGCCGCTTCATTCCTGCCAGTGGCCTGACAGTACGAAACAGTCGCGAGCTACGCGGAAACGACGACGAATTCGGCAAACGACGTTGACGGAGGAATGGGCTGCTTATCTTCAATCAGGCCCTCAACGTGCATCTGAATCGCTTCGTACATCCGGCGCTCGGTCTCTTCTCGCGTCGACCCAGTGGCCACGCAGCCTGGCAAGTCAGGTGAGTACGCGGAAAAATTCTGGCCGGCGTTCTCGATGACGATCAGGAATCGATGCATCGCTACTCCTTGAGTCCCGCTTGCTTCAAAATACTGTTGTACGTGCCCGGCGCCAAGTCGTCGGACGGGTGCCCCGCGATCGTGACACGTCCAGCCTTCGTCGGGTGCTTGAACTGACGATGGCTGCCCTTCGCCCTCACCTCGCGCCAGCCGTCCGCTTCGATGAACTTGATCGCGTCCCGGACCTTGGGCACGGCCCATCTTAGCGCGGACTACGCCTTTACCTTCCTCGACATCGATTTCGGGCTCCGCGCCTCACCAACAGCCATTCCCGCCCTTGAATCCCAGGGCGAACCGATCGCTGCGCCGCGCAACCGGTTGGCGTCTACAATTCTGCCATGCTGGCCGATCGACTCGATGGCGCCGCGTTTCTCGGCTACTGGAAGATCACGCAGATGGACGAATGGGATCAGGATTATGTCGATCTTGTCGTCCCTGGATTCGTCGAATTCGAAAAGGCTGACGGTGCACACATCACTGGCGGCTTTCAGTTCGAAACCGTTTCCGGAGGTCTGCACGCCCACGTTCGCGAACTCGGCGACGAGTCGTTCATCGAGTGGTCGTGGGAAGGACGGAACGACAACGACCCAGGCTGCGGACGCGGTTGGGCAAAGGTCGACGGCGCCCAGCTTCTGGGCCGCATATACATCCATCTGGGCGACAACTCCGGCTTGACAGCAAGACGGCAAGAACGGCCGAAGACCGGACGCCAGGGCCGAGGGCCACGCAGCGCCCGGATGCGGCGGCCGTAGTGACCGGCCGAGACATCGATTCCCGTACCGCGACTTGGCACAACCGGCCGTTCTGATCCTGTGCAACGGAGAGTGACCACGTTGATGCGACACTAAGGGCGGTCAACCGGCAGATCTTGCCACGGTCGCAGGACGCCCTCATTGGTCAGCTCAAACAATCGCTCAACCCGCCGCGTGTGCGCCAGTTCGTGGCACGCCCTGCGCCATCGCGCGTGAGTTCGATATTGTCAACATGGGGATTTGGTCAGGGAGGCGTTCCAGAGATGAGGCTCACTTTTTTAGCCCCGCGGTCCAGTTGAGCGTCACTTCGATCGGCACGTTGTCGCTGTCGCCGACGATCGCGTTCACCAGAAATTTCTGTCCGTTCGCAGCGACCTCGACGTTGTGCGGTTGATTGGCGACGAAGCCCTGTGTGTGCAGCGCGAAGAGCCTCTGCGGCGTGCCAGCCTCGAGCGTGCCGCCGCGTTCGGTCATCGACACGGCCGTCAATCCACCATTACCCTCGTAGTACAGCTCGCGGCTGTCGGCGCGCCAGATAGCGCCCGTGCCACCGGTCCGCGAGATCTGGATCCGGTCGCCCGGCCGATCGAACGGCTGCACGAATATGTCCTGGCCGACCGGGCGCGACACCGTGAAGGCGAGCCAGCGGCCGTCTGGCGATACGCGCGGCTGCAGCGCCGCAAAGTCTCCCTCGACCAGCAGGCGTCGCTCAGCCGGAACGCCGACACGCTGGATCCAGATCGCTGAACGCGCCCCGCCCCCGGAAGCCAACCTCATGACGAAGTAGCGACCGTCCCGCGTGAGATCCTCGAAATGTAGGAACCGGCCGGGATTCTCGAAGGTCTCGGGCCCCGTCGCGCCAATGGCCAGCGACTGGAGCTCGTACGTGGCACCGGCGGTGAAGTAGACGCGGCGGCTGTCCAGTGCCCACATCGGACGTCGCGCGAGCAGCTGGAAGGTCAAGCGGATCCCCTCGTCCCGTGGTGATTCGAACAGCCAGAGGTCGCTCCGGGCGGAATCAGCCAGCGTCGCCGCGACACGCCGTTCGTCAGGGGCGAGCGCGAACGCCGCGATGTTCGCGGCAGGACCGAGCGTCCCCAGGACCCGACCGAGGCGGTCGACCCAGGTTAGTTGATGAATGACCGCCGGTGGTCGGTCGACAGCCAGCGCACCGTTCAACGGCACGGAGAACGCCGGCATCCCAGACGTACTGGCAAAGGTGAGCCCGTCGCGGACGATCTGGGAGACACCGCGGAGTGTCAGGCGATCCGGGTCGAACGGTTGTGCGACCAGACTGCGAGGCTGCCCCGTCGTCGTCAGCAGCCATCCGTCCGCGTACGCCGCGCCACCGCCGCTCTCGGCGATCCGCGTCCGCGTCGGATCGTCAATCGAGACGGCCCAAATGACGCCTCCGACCTGCGCGCCAAGTGCCAGAAAGAGCACGCGGCGGCCGTCCGGCAGAAACGACGGCCACAGATGCAAAGCTTCCTTGTTCGTCGGATCGAGGGCTGTCACTGACGTCGGCGGGCCGCCTGTGTCCGGCACGCGTGATAGGCCAGCGTTCCCGGACGAGAACACGATCACTCCGCTCGTGCCCCACGTCGCGCCGCGCAGGACTCCACTCCCACCGACGTCGCACAGCCGTCGCGGCGCGCTGCCGTCGAGATCGAGGCGATAAAGCGCGCCGTCTTTGGCGAAGCCGAGCGAACGGCTGTCCGGCGACCAGAAGGGCGCGGTCGCGTTGTCCGTACCTGCGACGGCCCGCGCGTCAGACTGATCGAGCCGGCGCGTGAAGAGGCGCCCCACGCTGCCCACACCCTTTGCTTCGAATGCGATCGTCTGGCCGTCGGGCGACACCGCGAACACTCCCTGAGCCTGGCGCGTCACGCCGACTGGAGGTGCGACAGTGAAGCGCACCACGCTGCCTGAGGGGCGGCTCTGACGCGGATACGCCAGCGAACCGGCGAGAATCGCGAGTGCCGCGGCGATGCCCCACGGCAAGAGTCGCATCCAGCCACTCACGCGCGGTGACCGCACCGCGGCAGGCGGCGTGCCCGCGGAGTTCGCGTCCGCGGGAGATCCGGTCAACGCCTCGTCGATCTCGATGCGCACGGCGGCAGCCGAGTCGAGACGCCGCTTCGGATCTTTCTCGAGACATCGTCGTAGCAGCCGGCGGATGCCGCCCGGCGCGGCCGGGGGCAACGCGCTCCAGTCCGGCTCCTTGCTCACCACCGACACGATCGTGTCCGTCACATCGTCGCCGGGAAATGCGCGCGCGCCGGTGAGCATCTCGAACAGCACGCAGCCGAACGCCCAGATGTCCGCGCGGCGATCGACGGTCTTGCCGCGCGCCTGCTCAGGACTCATGTACGCCGCCGTGCCGAGGATGATGCCGGCCTGCGTGGCGCGCATCGACAGCGTCGGCGAATTCATCGCGCCGTCTGATCCCTGTCCCCTGATCCCCGATCCCTGATCCAGCGCCTTGGCGAGCCCGAAGTCGAGCACCTTGACGGTGCCGTCTGCGCGGACCTTGATGTTGGCGGGTTTCAGATCCCGATGGATGATCCCCTGCTCGTGCGCGGCTTCGAGGGCTTCGGCGATCTGTCTCGCGATCGGCAGCGCCTCGTCGAGCGGAATCGGCCCGCGCGCGATCCGCTGCGCGAGGTCCTCGCCTTCCACGAGCTCGAG
>JBBQEJ010000254.1:0-6056 GCA_038320555.1 Vicinamibacterales bacterium
GGAACAATTTGAATATTCTATGGCGCCGCCGCCTGCCTGGTGGGCGGGTGTGGTTCTTCTCTTTCCTTTTGTTGGTGGCCGGCGTGTCACACGGGTGTACGGCCGGCCACGCGCTCGTCCCGCGCGATACGGCGGAGCTGAACCTTTCAGGCGCGCCGCCGCAAATCAGCTGGTTCACTCCGGCCGTTCCCGATGACAGTACGTCGCTCGCTCGCTGGCGGATGAGCGTGGGGCCACCGGTATTTCTCCAGACGGCACCAGCGGACGGGCGGCCCCACGATGCCATCACGATCGTGAGTTGGAATACGGCGGTCGGGGCTGCAGACATCGTGGGATTCGTTCATTCGCTTCCGAATCCCGGCGGGCCGCTTGTCCTCCTGTTGCAGGAGGTCTACCGCGAAGGCCCGGAAGTGCCGGCGCATCTCGCGCCCGGATTGGCTTTCGCCGGGCGACTCGGTGGCGCGGCCGGGGGGCAGGCGTTTCGCGAGATCAAAAATGTCGCGCGCACGCTCGGTCTCGCCGTGTACTACGTACCGTCGATGCGCAACGGTGGACCCGCCTCCGACGAAGATCGCGGAAACGCGATCCTTTCGAACCTTTCGCTTGCCGATCTCCACGCGATGGAACTTCCGTTCGAGCGGCAGCGCCGGGTCGCGATCACGGCCACGATCGCCGGGCGCACGGACGCGGGTACTTCCTGGCGCGTCAGGCTCGTCTCGGCGCACCTTGATAATCTCGGCGGTATCAGACGCGCGTGGATTGGGGCGGAGTACGGCCGGACGCGACAGGCGCGCGGCCTTACGGCTCTGCTGCAGGATTCAGAACCCACGATTCTCGCCGGCGACTTCAACACGTGGTTCGGGTTTTCCGACCAGGCCTATATCGAGACCGCGCGCGCGTTTCCGGAGACACGCGTCGACGATCGCCGGGCGACCTTCCACGGCCTGCTGCGGCTCGATCATGTATTCTTCCGGCTCGCGCCAGGGTGGCGCGCGGAGTTTCACCGGGCGCCGGCCCGCTTTGGATCCGATCACTATCCTCTCGTCGGTACGCTCCGCTTCAATTGATATAATCAGTCTGCCCCACCGACCGCTCGCCACGTGAGTTCAGACCGAGGAGGGGCCTTTCCCATGCCGTTTCCCCAGGGGGCCCGTGTCGGACCGTATGAAGTCCTCAACCAGCTCGGTGCAGGGGGCATGGGAGAAGTGTATCGAGTGCACGACGCGCGACTCGGGCGCGACATTGCCCTGAAAGTCATCCGGCGCGCGCTCGTGACCGACACCGGCGCCGAGGAAGACGCGATCGAACGGCTCTTGCGGGAGGCCACCCTGGCCTCGGCGCTCAACCACCCCAACATCGTCACCATCCACGAAACCGGCACGGTTGGGACCGACCGCTACATCGCGATGGAGCTGGTCGAGGGGCGGACCCTCCGCCAGCTCGCGGCCGACGGCCTTTCGCTCGAACGCGCTATCAACATCGCGCGTCAGATCGCGGAAGCGCTCGCCGTCGCGCACGCCGCGCAGATCGTCCACCGCGACATCAAGCCGGATAACGTCATGGTCCGGCCCGATGGGTACATCAAGCTCCTCGATTTCGGTCTTGCACGTCTGCACCACGCGGCCGTATCGGCCGGGGCGCGCCGATGCGCGGCCGCGCGCTCGTGGAGCTCGGCCGGATCGACAAGGGCATCGAGGAGCTCAAGGCCGGCCTGGCCGCGCACACGCTCACGCGCTCGGCGCTGCTGCGGCCCTATTATTTCGTGCTCTACGCAAGAGGCCTTCTGCGCGCCCGGCGCTTCGACGAGGCCCAGGCCGCGCTCGATGAATCGCGCGCGGTCGCCGACGCGACGAGCCAGCACGCGTACGACTCGGAACACCGCAGGCTCGAAGCCGAGGTCTTGCTGGCGCAGGGGGATTTGGAAGGCACCGAGCGGGTGTACCTCGAGTCGCTCGACATCGCCCGGCGTCAGGGGGCCCGCTGGTTCGAGCTGCGCGCGTCACGCGGCTACGCGAGCTATTTGGTCCGTGCCGGACGGCCTGATGAAGCGCGCACAGCGCTCAGGATTTGTGATTCGATCTCCGAAGGGCGAGAGACGCACGACTTCGTTTACGCGGAGGCGCTGCTCCGCACGCTCTAGCCCTCCCGTAACTCCTGTTTGTAAGTCTCTATTTCTTGAGCGCAATCGCGCGCATCTCGCCGGTCTGCAGATCCAGCGTGCCTGCGCCGCGATCAGGGCCGGGCTTGTAGTTCTCATCCAGCGTCAGCACCCGGCTGATTTCGACGCGACACGTGCCGGGGACGGCTTTCGTCGGATAGCACTGAAACCCGACATCGGTTGCGTCGCGAGAGCGCGGGATCGCGATGCGGACCCAGCCGTTGCGATCGACCGCCAGCTCCTTCACGCCGCGATCGGATGCGCGCCACGTGCCGTCACCGCCGCGCGCGACAGCGGCTACCGCGGCATCCGACAGAGTCAGCCGCGCATCGACGTAGAGATACTCACGGACGTCTCCGAAAACGGCCGCCTTGCCTTCTTCCTGGAGCTCGTCGGCCATGCGCCGGTAGATCCATGGCTGCCGATCCATCACGGACTCGCGTGTCGCCGACTGCAGATCGACGAGCGCCGGAACCATCGTCACCCGCACGGCCGTGCGGCCGCGATCGAGAAACACGTTGTTGAGCGTGGCGTCCACCAGTGTCGGGTGCTCGTCCTGCCTCGCGCCGGCGTATTCGATCACGTGGTGATCGGGCGCCTGGTAGCGCGAGCTCACGACCCGCCCGTCGCGCCACTCCTCTTCGTACGCCATCTCGATATCGGTCGTCCGTCCCCAACGCGCGAGCAGCGCAGGGGTCGCCGTGCCACCGTCTTCATTCGAAAAAATAACGCTGTAGCGAAGTACGCCGGTGCCGTTGACGCGCGTGTCTTCGGCGTACATCGCGAGCGGAAGATCGGTCGACACCCCGATCGTGTCCGAGCGCAGCCACAGCGCGGGCGCATGCGCGATGACGATTGAATCGGGCGCGGGGAAAGCGGTGAGAACCGGCGCGCCAGCCGACGCCGGCCAGCTCCAGTAAGGCGAGGGCTGCACGGCGACGTCGTGCCGTCCGGCCGGCAGACCGTGCAACAGCGTGCTGTAGGGACCATGGCCGACCTTGCCGAAGAGAAGGACGGTTGTCCGCACATCGCCGTCCACGACAATGTCGAGGGCGGTTGCGGCGGGGAATTGTGAATCGTTTACCGTGACGGAGACGACCGCGTCCCCCGCCTTGGTCATGACGAGCGACGTGGACGCGAGTGCGGGCGGGACCGGCACCCAGACGACGAGGGCAAGCAGCATGGGCAGCATGCTGCACATGCTACTTCACGCGCCAAATTCAGCGACAGCCGCACGACAGATCACACAGGAGAAAGAGAGAAAGGGAGACATATTGGTTTTCTCCCCTTCTCCCGTGTGAACTTGGTGTGGCTGTCGCTGATTATTTTTCCCCCATGAACGGGTATTTGAAGTCGCGCGGCGGCACGAACGTTTCCTTGATCGTACGGGCGCTGACCCAGCGCACCAGGTTCAGCTTCGAGCCCGCCTTGTCGTTCGTCCCGGAACCGCGCGCGCCACCGAACGGCTGCTGACCGACGACCGCGCCGGTGGGCTTGTCGTTGATATAGAAGTTGCCGGCGGCATTGCGCAGCGCGCCGATTGCCTGTCGCACGGCCACGCGATCGCGGCTGAAGACGGCCCCCGTCAGCGCGTAAGGCGAGGTGCGATCGACGATCTCGAGCGTCTGCAGCCACTCGTTATCGGGATACACGTACGCGGTCACGACCGGACCGAAGATCTCCTCGCACAGGCTGCGATACCCGGGATCCTGTGTTTCGATCAACGTCGGGTGGATGAAGTACCCCTCGTCGCCGACGGCCGTGCCTCCCGCGATAATCTTCGCATTCCGCTTCGCGTCGTCCAGGTATCCGCTGATCTTCGTGAAGGCCTTCTGGTCGATCACCGCCCCCATGAAGTTGCGGAAGTCGGTCACGTCGCCGACCTTGATCTCCTGCATCATCGCGGTCGTGCGTTCGCGGATGTCGTTCCACAGCGACCTCGGCACGTAGACGCGGCTGGCGGCGGAGCACTTCTGCCCCTGGTATTCGAACCCGCCGCGCGCGATTGCGACGGCGACCTCCACCGGATCCGCCGAGGGGTGCACGACGATGAAATCCTTGCCGCCGGTTTCACCGACCAGACGCGGATAGGAGCGATAGCGGCCGATGTTCTCGCCGATCTTCTTCCACATCCCGTTGAAGACTTCCGTGCTGCCGGTGAAGTGCACGCCGGCGAGCTCGGAGGAGTCGAGCAGCTGATTGCTGATGTCCCGCGCATCGCCCGGGATGAAGTTGATGACGCCCGGCGGCATGCCGGCCGCCTCGAGGAGCTTCAGTGTGTAGTAACCGCTCAGGACCGCGCTCGACGCCGGCTTCCAGATCACCGTGTTTCCCATCAACGCCGGTGCGGTCGTCAGGTTGCCGCCTATTGCGGTGAAGTTGAACGGGGAGATCGCGTAGACGAATCCTTCAAGAGGCCGGTATTCCATCTGGTTCCAGACGCCGGGTCCGCTGATCGGCTGCTCGCCGTAGAGCTCCTGCGCGAAGTACGCGTTGAAGCGCCAGAAGTCGATCATCTCCGACGCCGCGTCGATCTCCGCCTGGAACGCCGTCTTCGACTGTCCGAGCATCGTTGCGGCGTTGATCGTCGAGCGCCACGTCGTCGCGAGAAGCTCCGCCGCGCGCAGCATCACCGCCGCGCGGTCTTCCCAGGGCCAGCTTCCCCACTCGCGCCGCCCCGCGGAGGACGCCGCGATTGCCTGCTGCACGTGCTCGGGGCCCGCGAGGTGATAGTCGGCGAGGATGTGCTTGTGGTCGTGCGGCATCACCGCCTGCGCGGTGCGGCCCGTCCGGACCTCCGTGCCGCCGATCACGAGCGGGATATCGAGTTTTTCGGCCGCCATTGTCGTGAGACGGGCCTTCAGCTCGGCGCGCTCAGGCGAACCAGGCGCGTACGAACGATTCGGATCGTTCACCGGCTGGGGCACACGGCGGATGCCGGCGAACGCCGCGATGGACAGGCTGCCGGCCGGCTGCGTGTCCGCGGCTGCAGGAGTCGGGGTCGGAATGGTCGAAGTCGGTGTGGACATGATGCGTCTCGCTAAGTGCTGACTTTCATGAATACGGTGGCATTCGGCCGCCGATGCATCCCGCCCCGCGGTGTTGCTCGTCAGTTGAATACTCCCGGTATTCTCTCTCCTCGCGCCTTGCGGGGCGGGCGCCTCGGCGCCCTCGATGCGTCACCGTATTTATGAAAGGCAGCCCTAAACTAAGGAAAGAGCAAAGCGGCATTGTACTCCGTCGACCGCGACGCGGGCGTCCGCCGCCTACACAAACCGCAACAGTAAGGACGACGCCATTTGGCTCCAAGATCCCACAGGGGAAAGGGAGAAAGGGAGGGCTGTGCTAAAATACCGGCTTCGCGTGCGCTGCCCAGCGTGCGCCGATCCCACGCCTCGAGCCGGCGTAGCTCAGTTGGTAGAGCAGCTGATTCGTAATCAGCAGGTCCGCGGTTCAAGTCCGCGCGCCGGCTCCACGATAAGTCAAATCCAATCAGCTAGTTACAAGACTTCAGCATCGCCAGTACAGGGACGAGCGTCAGCAGCGTGTACAGGGACGCCCACCCGATTTAGAGCCCGCGACGCACCGTGATAGCGACCACACACGCAAAAACAGGCCGATTTTACTCAACCCGTCCCAGCCATCAAATGGAGCAGCTGATGAAATATCAGCAGTTGAAAAATCGGGACCGCTCACACCGGCGCCATTCTCTACTCATGAATGGCCCGAAGAAGCCAGCAGGTCAGCAGAGGGTCAGATAGAACGTCCGAATGCCAACACAGCGATGCGGCCCTACAGACGCACCAGCTTGAGGGGCTGGCAAAGGCAACTTTGTGGGGGTTCGAATCCCCCCTTCCGCACTATTAGAATCAACAACGTACAGACGAAACCGAAACAC
>JBBQEJ010000255.1:0-6033 GCA_038320555.1 Vicinamibacterales bacterium
CCGGAGGGCTACCGCGACTACATCGACGCCGCCGAGGCGGAATTCCGACAAGGGGTGGTGCACTAGTCGCAGGCCGATCCGCCAACAGGGCACGACCCCATGGCCGCTCGACCTGTCCACGTTCTCGACCGGGTCCCACGAATCAGAACCTGAGGCGGACCGCGAACTGAGAAGATCTCGGCTCGCCCCCCGCCGTCACCTGCCCGAACGTCGATGCGGGGTTGGCTGGATATGCTCCAGGGCCGAAGTTGGTGTTCCGCGTCAGATCGTTGCGTCGATTCGTGAGGTTGAACGTCTCGGCCAGTCCTTCCAATTCCATCCGGCCGCCGATGCGAAACGAGCGGCTCACTCGCGCGCTCACGCTGAAGAAGTCGCTGCCAATCCCGGCGTTCCGCTCGATGAAAGCCCCGTTCACAATCGGCCTTCCGGTGGTGCCCTGGATTGTCGTGACACCTGAGGTGATGTTGAATGGCAGCGCCGAGTACGCCTGTAACATCCCGCTCAACTGAAACCCATGTCTGATGCGCGCCCAGCTCGTCGTCGCCGGCTCCATGGATGAATGCAAAGCGCCGTTGATCACGAGACGGTGCCGCTGGTCGTCATCCGAGCGTCCCCAGTCTTTCGAGAGATCGAGCGGGTCAATGGGTGAGCTGAAGAAGAACTCTCCGAGGTTGTTCATCGATTTCGACAAGGTGTACGAGATCCGATAGTTGCCCCACTTCGCCGGCCGCTGGAGGAACGAGATGTTGAGCCCGTGGTAGTCGGACCTGCCAACCGCGGAGTACTGGCTGTTATTCGCGAAGTTCCGGTTCGGCCGGCAGCCGTTATTGGTGCCCGAGGCAACGCAGGCGGGCACGTTCTGGTTGACGGACATGAGCAGACGACGTCCGAGCACAAATTGATACCCGACGCTGACGGTGGTGCGGTCCCCGAGCTGGTGTTCGACCTCAACGCTCGCCTGCCGCGAGTACGCATTCTGCAGATCCCGATCCATCGTCGTCAGGTTGACCAGCGTGACCGACGGGACCACGCCGCTCAGGATGTTCGGAAAGGCCGGCGCGCCGGACTGCGTGGGTGAAAGACTCACCCCGATCTGGCGCAGATTGGCCAGGTCGGTCGTGTTTCCGGCCGACAAAAGGGCGTTTGCAAGAGCCCGGAGCGGAACACGGTCGTAGAAGAGGCCGGCGCTGCCGCGGACGACCGTGCGGCGCGAGTCGAACGGCGACCAGACCATGCCGACACGCGGCGAGATGTTGTTGGTGTCGGTCCTGATCGTCTCGAGGAATTGCAGGTCGCCCCGCACACCAAGATTGAGGGTGACGCGAGGGCTGACTTTCCACTCGTCCTGCACGTAGACGCCGAGGTTAGGATTAGTCTGCGATACGTCGGTGGCGCCAAACGTTTGAGTGAACCCCGCGTTGCCGTACACGCCGGTCAGGAAGTTCGACAGCGATGAGAACGTGTAACCTCCACGAACCGATCGAGGATAGGTAATCCGATCGTCGTTGTAGAGGAAGTCGGCCCCGATCCTGAACGCGTGCGGTCCGGCCTGGTGCGACAGGTTATTCACGACCTGATACATGCGGTTGACCCGGGCGGTCGGACTGCCAGAGAGCGTTCCGAACAACGCCACGCCGGCGATGCTCACGGCAGGACCGATGGGATCCGTGGCGGGTGCTTTCAGATTGCTGTACGCAACCTGTGCGCGTGTTTCGAGCACCGTGCGTGCAGAGACCGTCAGCGTGTTGCTGACCGCGATCGTCTGGTCAAGATTGTCGAGTCCGGCCGACGCGCTCGGAGCGCTGAGTCCGCCGGCTCCGCGCGAGTTCAGAGAGCTGGTGTCATACACACTGTAGCGAACGCCAACCTGATCCCGACCGTTCATCTGGTGGTCCACTTTGGCCAGGGCGTTCGTTGAATCGACGGGGTTCGGGTACACGCCCCTGGTAATCAGCGGGCCCTGGTAGCTTGCTGCCGCGAGGCGAGCATTTACGGCCGTGACGTTCTCCGGCAAGATGGTGACGAAGCCGGATTGCTGGAGTCTGCGCTGCTCCACGTTCGTGAAGTAGAACGTCCGATTCGACACGATCGGTCCGCCTACGCTTCCACCGAACTGCGATTGGCTGATCGGCAGCTTCCTGCCCGCGAGCACATTCTTTGCGTTAAAACGATCGTCGCGAATGTAGTCGTACACTGTCCCGTGCAGGACGTTCGTGCCGCTCCTGGTCACGACGTTGACGTAGCCGCCCAGTGCCCGGCCGAGTTCAGCCTGCCCGCCCGACGTCACCACCTGAAACTGCTCAACCGCATCAAGTCCGTCCGTGATGCCGCTCAGCGCAGCGGCGTCGTCGTTGGCCGACAGCCCATCGACGATGAAGTTATTCGAGAGATTGCGCTGGCTGCCAATCGACAGGCTCACGCCCGGGACCGCAGACGTCTCGGGAAAGAGTTGCGTACTCGCGACGTTGGTCGGAGAGACTCCAGGCACGAGGAGAGCCAGCTCGAGAAAGTTGCGTCCATTCAAAGGCAAGCTCTGAACCTCGGCCTGTGAGACGGTGCCGGCAATCTGACTGCGGGCCGCCTCGAGGACCGTGACGTCTCCTGTCACGGTGACGCTGGCGTCCACCGCACCGACAGCAAGCGTCACCGGTAACTCGAAGCCGGCACCCACCGTGAGAGTGCCCAGGCGCGTCGCGTCCTTGAATCCCTGCTGACTGATCGTGATCTCGTACGGCCCGACCCTCAAGTAGGGAAACCGGAACCGGCCGTCCTGGTCCGTGACTGTCGTGCCGGTCAGGTTCGTTTGAGTCTGGCGTGCCCTGACCTGCGCGCCGGGGACTACTGCACCGGACGAATCAAGGACCCGACCGCTCACACTGGCGTAACCAATCGATTGCTGAGCAGAGACCAGAGGTGCGAACGCCAGCACGCAGCTCGCGAGCGTTAGAGCTTTCACGCACTTCAAACGCCACGGGCGAACACAAACAAACACGGAAACACCTCCACGCAGACAACGTCACCAGCCTCGAGGACACACGCGCCCTGGGGCAGAAAGAGTGAGATGGTCAGATGCGCGGGGGTGGAGAATCGGGAGGCGCGAGTCGACTGATCAGATTCTCGCGTGTCTGGAGGCTGACTGAACCTGCGTGAACATCCGGCGCGATCAGAAACAAGTCACTCAGAGCGCCGTAGTTGGACAAGAGCGCGAACATCGCGGCCAAGGGCCCGCCGCACGTCGCACGCATCGAACAGTTGTCACTGGGCTTCTCTTCGGCATCGCGGTGGTCACTCTTGTGCATGGGGCAGGGCGTACCCGCCGCGGCGCGAACCGGACAGTGCGAGGCGGCGCTGTTCCCATGGCAGTCGGGCTCCTGGGTCGCCGCCGCGGCCCGGTAGGGGACACAACAGGCGCGCGGTACGAGCGCAGAGAGCGATGCCACCTGGAAAACGAGCCAGGCAGCCACCCAGAATCGCAGCCGCCGGCGGATGGTGGTCATGGGCTCGTCTGACAGCTTAGCTGAGCCAGAAGTTCAGAGCAAATCGAAACGGTAACGAGATTGCTGACCCACTAGGATAGGAAGATGCGGTCCGAAATCTTTCGATCGGCAGTAGTAGTCGGCTCATTATGGCTTTCCGTCGCGGCCTGTGTGTCCGCACAGTCGGAACACACCCATGACGCCGCTCGAGCCGACAGCCCCGCGTGGACCCGGTCGTAGGACGCGAAAGCCTTTGCTGGATGGAATTATCAGCGTCGCAAGGACATCCTCGGTGCCGGGGGACGGCATCCACGCGGCTTTACCCACTTTCATCCGCTGTCGAGAGCCGGTGCGCTCACAGGCGGGTAGGTGTTCGATGCGTTCACATCTCGAGCTGGCATCTTCGGATTCGGAGGCGACGCGACGATCTATAAGGTTGCCGCAAACCTCCTCGACAGCTACGGTGCCCCCGCCTCATTTCACGTCTTCCTGCGATACCTTCCAAAACGTGCTCCCATACACTCAGTGGAGTCAATGCACTGACAGGGTCGATTCGACGACTACGACTGGCAAGGGGCGTGTGGGGGCCGGAATAGAATACCGCTCCCAAGGTGCCCGTGAATGTTACCGCGCCGGTTCGGAAGGCATTCCGTTCGTGAGCGGCATGCAGCGAGATCCGAAGCGCTTTGCGTACGGTCACATTCAGCGTTGGTCTACGATCCGCCGCAACTTGCGTCCCGCTCGCAGCGTCCCGGTCGGGACGATTGAAACCCGCAGCCGATACAGCTGCATCTCGCGGTTCTTCCAGAAATCCGGAAAGCGTTCGCGCAGATTATCCAGGATGGTCTGCTCCAGGACTGGACCCGCGGCGACGTCCCGAGCCTCCAGGCGGAGCTCGATGACGTCGTACCGGCCGTCAGAGGTGAGGACGACCTGCCATTCATCCGCGCCAGGCACCCCGCGGAGTATTTCATCGAACACCCACGGGCCGACATTCCCCATTCCACACACGACCATCTCGTCGGCTCGCGCCCGGATTTTTGCCAGCCGTTTCGCGAACAACCCACATGCGCAGGGCTCCTCGATGAGGCGGGTCACATCACTGGCGCGATACCGAATCAGCGGCATCACGTCCCGCGTCAGTGTCGTGTAGATCAACTCGCCGTATCCGTCGGCGCCTGCGCGGTCGATCTCGAACAGAAAGTGCAGGTCGTTGCGATGATAGCCCTGCTGCTTGCGGCACTCGAGGCCGAGCGAGCCGAACGCTTCCGTCTGACCGTAATTCAAGTACAGAGGCGCGCGCCATACGCGCTCGACTGCGTGCCGCGCTGACTCGGCGATGTTTTCGCCGCCCGCCAGCATCAGCTTCACAGGCCACGTCCCGCGTGCGGCGGCGATCTCCGAAAACCTGACCATCCATGACGGTTCGCCTAGAATCACCGACGGCCGGTAGCTGACCGCGTGGTTGTAGCAGTCGACAGGATCGATCTTGCCCGCTTCCACGTGAAAACACCCGATATACTGCAGCGCCGAGCGCGCGACCGCCGGAGACACCCAGAACGAGCAGTCGAAGGCGCTCATCACGGTATCTTCGCGACGCAGGCCGAGAAGGTACAGCGCGGCCGCGCTCGCATTCCCCATGGCATTGAGTTCCCGAGTGGAAAAGAACACCCGCTTCGGCATGGGCGACGTAGTACCGGTCGTTTCGAACGCGGTATCAGCCCGTCCGGTCAGGAAGGCGTCAGCGCCGCGCGATCGCAGATCGTCGCCCGTGGTGTAGAAGTCCCCGAGTTGCCCAGGATGCTCTATCTGCTCAATCTTGATACCCCGCAGGCGGAACTGCTCCTGATAGAACGCCGAGCGCGCCGCCGCCAGCCTGAGCGTCCGCCGAAAGCGTGCGGCCTGCATCGCCGCCAGAGCGGCCGGCGGAAGCGCGCCCATCAGACGCGCCGCGCCGGCCGGCGCCGACCGCAACGCCATCCCCTCGATCTGCTCCGCCAGCCGCACCAGCACTCAGACCCGTCCCGGCGCGCAGCGCCGAATCAGTTGCTCGAGCAGATCGACGCCGAGATCAATGTCGGTTTCCGTCATCGTAAAACTAGGGGCGAGCGTAAAGACGTTCTTGTAATAACCGCCCACGTCCAGTACAAGTCCCATCCGCTTCCCGTGCGCCTCCAGATCCCCCTTCATGCCCTCGGAAAAGATCTTGTCGGTCAGCTCGCGGTCGGGTGTGTAACCGTCCTCCTGGCAGATCTCGATCCGCAGCGCTAACCCCATGCCGTCAGTGTCGCCGATGACCTTGGGAAACTTCCTCTGAAGCTGCTGAATCTGCGCCAGGAAGTAGGCGCCCTTCCGCCGAACCAGTTCCTCGTAGTCGGTCTCCATCAACATGCGCACGACCTCCAGGCCGACCGCGGTGCCGAGGGTATTGGATGAAAAGGTCGAATGCGTTGATCCTGGCGGGAATATTTCCGGGTTGATCAGATCCTCACGGGCCCAGATGCCGGACAGGGGATTGAGACCATTCGTCAGCGCCTTGCCGAAGACGATGATGTCC
>JBBQEJ010000256.1:0-5980 GCA_038320555.1 Vicinamibacterales bacterium
CCGTCGTTGTCGTAGTCGCAGAACGCCACTCCCGGCCCCATGGTCTCGGGCAGGTAACGATTCGGCGACATCGCGTTTTCGTGCACCCACGCGATGCCGCTCGCGCTGGCTGGAACCTCCTCGAACAGCGGTGGCGCAGCCGGCAGTCGCGAGCGGAACGGCGAGAGGCCGCCCGCGGTGGACATCCCCGCGAGCCCGAGCAGGTGCAGGAATTGACGACGGGACGGGACGAGTGACGTTGGTGGCCAGCTCATGAATCGGTACATTCTACCGGCCGGAAATCACTAATCACTAATCCTCGAATCGTTGCATCCTGGCATCATTGCACCGCCAGTCGCTAAGCCAGCCAGTCGCTAGCCGCCAGTCGCCAGCCCCTAAGCCAGCCGCCAGTTGCTAGTCGCCAGCCGCTAAGCCAGCCGCTAGCCGCCAGTCGCGAACCGCGAACCCCGAACCACGAGAGGTGGTTTCAAAACCACTGCCGCCTGCCACGACGACCTCGCGCAGAGAACGCCGAGATCGCGGAGAAGACAAGGAAGCAATGCGGCGGGCTGCACGGGTCCGGCGACTCGCGCATCGCGCGAGCCGGGGGGCCGCCCATCTGCCTCTGCGGCCTCTGCGCCCTCGGCGAGAGATCGTCTTCTCCGCGAATCTTCATGTACTTCGCCGCGGCGCGAATTGCGTTCGGGAAAGTTTTGAAATCAGTTCTAGTCAGACACTGGCCCGAGCCCCGTCTGCGCTGCCCGCCGCTGACGCCGCGGGCCGCATCGAACACATCGCGCAAGTCTCGATCGACGCGCTGTCCCCGGGCCGGTACACCCTGCGGCTCACCGTGAGCCAGCGAGAACAGCGCGAAGTTCGCGAAGCCCTCTTCACGTTGATCGACTAGTTTCGCGATTCGCGATTAGTCTCTCGCGGAGATCGCGGAGTATTTCGCGCGGAGGTCGCTGAGCACGCAAAGGGGCGCGGGGGCGATCGGATCGCTCCCTGGTCGACCGCGCGCGCGATCCGGTCGCTCCCGGACCCCTTTTGCGTCCTCGGCGTTCTCTGCGCGAGATACTCGGCGATCTCGGCGCGAGAGGAAACCCGTTCTAGCCTACTGATTAGGGATCAGCGATTCGATCTTTTCCGATGCGCTGTTCCAGCGTACCGGGTGACCCGCACGCAAGGCGGCGTTGGCGAGGTGGGACGTCCGCGCGGCCTGATGGGCGACCCGGATATGGGCGTTTGGTACCTTGCGGCTGCGGATGCAGTCGAGCCAGTTCTTCATGTGCGTCAGAGTCCCGTCGCCGCTCGAACGAACGTAGATCTCCGGGTCCGGCGTAAGCGTCCCCGGCGCGTAGGCGGCATCGTCGCGGTAGAAAGCCAGCCGTGCCCGATCGATCTTGAGCGTGCCGCGGTCGCCGCGGAACTCGAGCCCGCCGTCGTCCACGCGGCTGACGTAAGTGCCGAGATAAGCGGTCATGAAATTCTTCGGGAACTCGAGCGTGGCAGTCACGGTGTCGGGCGCTTCCCAGAGCTTGATGTTGTAGTTGTGTCCGATGGCCGCCGCCGAGAGCGGGGCGTCAACGTCCATGTACCAGTGCACGACGTCGATCCAGTGCGTCATGAGGTCCGTCAGACATCCGCCGCCGAAATCCCAGAAGTGCCGCCACTGATAGAAGCGCTCCGGTCGAAACGGTTGATCAGGGGCGGAGCCGAGCCAGCGCTTCCAATCCAGCTTGTCCATGGAAACCGGGGCGTAATTGCCGGCGGTCGCGTGCTGATACCAATAGGTCTGAACGAACGTAATCTGCCCAAGCCGGCCCGAGTCGATGATCTGTTTTCCGAGCACCCAATGGTCCCAACTGCGCTGCTGGGTACCGGTCTGCACGATCTGCTTCGACGCCTCGATGGCCTTGACCATCTCCGCGCCTTCGGCAATCGTGTGCGAGACCGGCTTCTCGACGTAGACGTCCTTGCCGGCCGCGACGGCATCGAGGGTGATGGTCTTGTGCCAGTGATCGGGCGTGCCGATCACAACCGCGTCAATCTGACGATCGTCGAGGATGCGCCGGTAGTCTGCCACCTTCGTGGCCGTGGACCCGGCGATCTCGGCGCCCTGGAGCACGTGCGGCTCGTAGACATCGCAGAGCGCCACCATCTCATTGCCGGGCAGCTTTTTCAGGTGGCCCATCAGCCCGCGGGCTCGGCCTCCGGTGCCGATCACGCCGATTCGGATCCGGTCATTCGCACCCTGGGCATTGGCGGCGGCCAATCGTGTGCTTACCAAGAGTCCGGAGGCAGCCGTGAAGAAGTCGCGCCGGTTACAAGTCATGCCATCCCCCTATGCACGGCGCATCGTAGCACCTTGAACAGTAGAAGTACCAGTCTCTCGCGGAGATCGCGGAGTATCTCGCGCGGAGGACGCTGAGTACGCCGAGCAGCGCGGGGGCGACCGGATCGCCCGCCCCTTGGTCTCCCGCCCGGGCGATCCGGTCGCTCCCGCGCCCCTCTGCGCCCTCGGCGCTCTCTGCGCGAGATACTTCGCGATCCCGGCGCGAGAGGTTTTGGAGTCAAGACGTTTCGGGCCCTACCCCGTCTCCACCGGGAGCATCGCCGCCTCCCACGCGGCGATGCCGCCTGCAATCTCGCTCACGTCCTTGAATCCGTTGCGCTGCAGCAGACTCGCGGCAATCGAAGACCGATAGCCGCCCGCGCAGTGCACCAAAAGTGGCCGATCGGCTGGGAGCTCCGACAACCGCTCGGCGAGATGATTGAGCGGCATGGAGATGCTTCCCCCGATGTGCTTCTGTTCGCGCTCGCGCGGTGTGCGCACGTCGAGCACCAGCGCCGCCTGGCCGCCCTTCGCGGCCGCGGTGCGATCGGCCGCGAGTTGCGCACTGAGTCGGTCGGTATGGGTCGTCAAGTCAGGTCGCGACTCCAGGCTTTTCAGGCCGTTGTGGAGGTACCCAGCGATGTGGTCGAAGCCGATGCGTCCCAACCGCGTCGCCGCCTCGTGCTCGCGGCCGGGGTCCGCAATGATCACAATCGGCTTGTCGCGACTCAACACGGTGCCGGCCCAGGAGGCGAACTGGCCTGCGAGTCCGATGTTGACGCTCCCAACGAGGTGCGCCGCGGCGAATTCCGACGGCTCGCGTACATCCAGAATCTGCGCGCCGACCGACTGGAGCGCCAGCAGCTGATCGAGCGATATAGGATTTACCTGACGAGCCAGGGTTTCGTCCAGTGTTGGACGTTCCTTGCTGTTCAGCATGGCGTCGAAGGTGAAATACGGAGGCGCCTCGGGTTGATCGGCGGTGACGATCTCGACAAAGGCGGCCTTGGTCATGGGCTGGAGCGCGTAATTCGAACGCCGCTGCTCGCCGATTGTCGAGAATGTCTCCTGACTGATCGCCTTGCCGCACAGCGAGCCCGCGCCGTGGGCCGGATAGACGAGGCTGGCATCCGGCAGCGTCAAGAGCTTGGTTCGCAGCGACTCGTACAGCAGTCCTCCCAGATCGGCGGCCGACCAGCCGAGAGCGACACGCAGATCCGGACGGCCGACGTCGCCGACAAACAGCGTATCGCCGGTCAGAACGGCATGAGGCCGAGTCGCGCTGCGATCGAGGTCGTAGACGAGGACGGAAATCGATTCGGCCGTATGTCCCGGCGTCTCGAGCGCTTTCAGGAGGACCCTTCCGAATTGAACGCTGTCGCCGTCGGCGAGCGGCGTGAAGGCGTACTCCGCCTTCGCTGCGGCGCCGAGGTAGATGGCGGCGCCGGTACGATCCCGCAACTCGAGATGCCCGGCGATGAAATCGGCGTGAAAATGCGTGAGAATCACGTGAGCGATCTGCAGGTCATGCTCCTCGGCAAACGCGACATACTGATCCACGTCCCGCTGGGGATCGACAACCGCCGCCGTGCGCGACTCCTCATCACCGATGAGATATGAGGCGTGCGCGAGGCAATTCAGATAGAACTGTTTCAGGATCATGTCCTGATCCTAAACCCTCTACCAGACTTGCGATCCTCAGTTCTTCGGCTTGCCGCAGATAAGCAGCCGATTTGCGCCGGCTCGGTCAGTGCGCTCAGAATGACATCATGCTGACCTTCTGGACGCTCCTGCTGCTCGCCTTCTTTGTTGTCGCGCCTGGGCAGGATGCCGTCTCCAGCCCGGAACGTTTCTCGATGCGCGTCGTCGCATCGGGCCTCGAAAATCCATGGCAGATGCGCTGGGGACCCGATGGACGTCTTTGGCTGACCGAACGGAGCGGCAAGCGCGTGGTACGCGTCAACCCCGCCGACGGGTCAAGGATCGTGGCCGTGACAATCGCCGACGCCGTCCAGCATCACGCCCAGGATGGAGTGCTCGGCCTGGCCTTGCATCCTGACCTGCTCAAGGACCGAGGCGCGGATTTCGTGTATATCGCGCTGACGCACGACGTGGATCCAGGCGAAGCGGAAGTTCGTCGGCTGGCGATCCGGCGCTACCTGTACGATGCGCGCTCGGAAACACTCGGCAATCCCACGGACATCCTTGACAACCTTCCGGCCGGCGACGACCACATCTCGGGACGGCTGATCTTCGGCCTCGACCAAAAGCTCTACCTGACGGTTGGCGATCAGGGCTACAACCAGCTCTCTCTGTTCTGTTCACCCATCCACGCGCAGGATCTCCCTAGTGCAGAGGACGTCCGGACGAGGAACTTCCAAAAGTACGAAGGCAAGATCCTGCGCATCGGTCTCGATGGATCCATTCCGTCCGATAACCCGGTGCTCGACGGCGTACGCAGCCACGTCTACTCGTACGGCCATCGGAACGCACAGGGGCTCATCCAGGCACCGGACCGAAAGCTGTACGCCTCCGAGCACGGCCCCAGCATGGACGATGAGTTGAATCTGATTCAGGGCGGCAAGAACTACGGCTGGCCCTATGTCGCCGGCTATAAGGACGACCGCGTCTACGTCTATGCGAACTGGCCGCTGTCGACGCCCACACCGTGTGCGTCATTGAAGTTCAACGACATTGTCGCGCCGCCGAGCGTGCCGCAGCAGAAGGAAAGCGCGTGGAACGGGCCCAACTTCATGCCGCCGTTGAGAACGTTCTTCACGGTGGGTCCCGAATACCGCTTTGCCGAGCAAGGGAACGCCACAATCGCGCCGTCGGGAATCGACGTGTACACGACGACGATCGGTGGTATCCCCGGATGGGCCCGGTCGGTGCTGGTGACAGGGCTCATCCGAGGCACCGTGTACCGCGTAAAGCTGAACGACTCGGGTGATGCGGCCGTCGGACCCACGCTCGAGTATTTCAAGGCGCGGGAACGTTATCGTGACGTGCTTATCGCGCCTGATGGCCGGACGATCTACGTAGCCACCGATGCGAACAGTCAGGAACACCCTGGCGCGATCTTGTCGTTCACGTATCAACCGGGCCAGGCGGAAAGGGCAGTCGCAAACGGGATCCGAGATCCGTAAGCGAGTCGCGAGCCGCGAGCCCGCGAGTAGTGCTAGCATCGAGCGATGCCTCGTCTCAGGCGGTCCGCCGCCTGGCTCGTATCCGCCCTTGCTGGTGTGACGTTCCTGTCGTTCCATCGAGACACATCGCCGACGATCAGCGCCTCGTCCCAATCCCCACCCGCACAGGCAGCCCCGGGTGACGACCAGCTGGCGCGCGTCACGTGCGGCGGGTGCCACGCCTTTCCCCCACCGGAGATCCTCCCTCGAGAAGCCTGGCGCAACGAGTTCGTCAGGATGATGTTCCTCCGCGAGGGCCGGCTACCCCCGATTGGGACGACGGCGTACCGCACGGTCCAGTTGCCACCCGACATGGAGCGCGTCCTTCCATTCTTCCTCCCGCGTGCACCTGAGCATCTTGCGGCGCCGGAGTCCTGGCCAGACCTCAGCGAGTCGCCCGTGCGATTCGAGCGGCATGGAATGGCTATGCCTGATATGCCAGACACGCCTGCCGTGTCGAATGTCAACCTCGTCGACGTCG
>JBBQEJ010000257.1:0-5944 GCA_038320555.1 Vicinamibacterales bacterium
GAAGGGCGCACCGACGCGGTTCGAGTTTTGTTGAAGGCCGGCGCGGACGTGAACGAGACGATTCCGATCGAGGGACGCAGGCGCGGCTATGGTGGCGGGCTGCCGCCAGCAGGGGCCACCCCGTTGCTTTTGGCGGTAAGAAACGCGCACTACGAGCTCGCATCGCTTCTGCTGGACGCCGGCGCCAATCCAAACGCGGCTTTGCCTGGCTACACTGTCCTCCACGCGATCACGGCGGTCCGTAAGCCGGGCGTAGGCGACAACGATCCGCCTCCGGACGGCTCCGGCAGCATGACGAGTATCGAGCTCGTGAAGAAGCTCGCGGCACAGGGAGCGAACCTGAACGCACGGATGACGAAGAAGGCGAACCTGAACAACACGCGCCTCAACGAGATCGGCGCGACGCCGTTCATGCTTGCCGCGCTGACCGCCGACGCCGAGTTGATGAGTACGCTGGCGGCGTTAGGCGCCGATCCACTGCTTCCCAATGCCGACAACAGCACGCCGCTGATGGCTGCGGCCGGGCTCGCCACGCGCTCTCCCGGCGAGGACGCCGGCACCGAGGGCGAAGTGTTGGAGGCGGTGCAGGTTGCTCTGACTCTCGGCGCCGACGTGAACGGCGTGGACAACAATGGTGAAACCGCCATGCACGCCGCGGCCTACAAGAACCTCCCAGGAGTCCTGAAGTTCCTCGCAACCAAGGGAGCCAGAATCGACCTCTGGAATCGAAACGACAAATTCGGATGGACGCCGTTGGCCATCGCCGTCGGTTACCGATTCGGGAACTTCAAGCCTTCGCCTGAAACAGAGGCGGCCGTTCGTGAAGTGATGATCGCGGCAGGCGTTACGCCGCCGAAGACGATCGTCGCCAAGACGCAGCAGATTTATTGATCACTAATCACTGATCACGAACCCTTGAATGAATCACGGCGGCAGAGCGCATCTCATGACGTATACCCGGCGCAGGTTCATCGAAACCACAGGAGCCCTTGCCGCCGCGGCGACTGGCCTCGGCCCCCGTGTCGGTCTTCTCGCACAATCCTCGGGAAGCCATCAGTCGGGCGCCCCAGGCGTCGAGCTGAATGTCGACGGCGTAGCGCTGCCGGATTATTCCCGCGATCTCGAGCGATACCTGGTACGCCTCGCGAACGACGCGCGTGAACGGCGCAGGCGCGTCATCGATGCGATTTCCACGCGTCAGGGAGTTGTCGAACGGCAAAAGGCAGTCGTCGCAGAACTCTGGAAGATGCTCGGAGGGCCGCTCGATCGCACGCCCCTCAACGCGCGGGTGACAGGCACCGTCGAGAAAACCGGGTATCGAATCGAGAAAGTGACGTTCGAGAGCCGGCCGCGACTCTACGTGACGGCGAACCTCTACTTGCCGGCCGGACCCGGACGCCGCCCGGCGATTCTTGGGCCGCTGGGCCATTCCGGGAATGGGAAGGCGTGGCCCAGTTACCAGAAGCTGTTCTCGAACCTCGCGCGCAAAGGCTACGTCGTCCTTGCGTACGACCCGTTCGGGCAGGGTGAACGCATTGAGTACCCGGGAAGCCGGCCCGGCCAGTCTGCGCTCGGCGGGGGGACGAGCGAGCACGAGTACGCGGGACGCCGCCTGATTCTGCTCGGCGCCAACTTCGGCCTGTTCCGCGCCTGGGATGGTATCCGCGGCATCGACTACCTGCTGACGCGCGCGGAAGTCGATCCCGATCGGATCGGCTGCTGTGGTCAGTCCGGCGGAGGGACGCTGACGCAGTTTCTCGCGGCGCTCGACAGCCGCATCCGCGTCGCCGTCGTCTCGATGGGCAACACCGAAAATCTTGCGCAGGCCGATGTCGAGCCGCCGGGATCGGCCGACGATGCCGAACAGAACATCGTACCGGCGCTGGCTCGCGGAATCGACCGCGCGGATCTGCTTTATGCGTTCGCGCCGAAGCCCCTGCTGATCGGGATCACGCTGCACGATGCCGGTCACACCTATTCGCCCGAATACGTGTCCGGCTCGCTCGATCTCATGGGCGAGTACAAGCGCGCGTACGGACTTCTTGGCGCCGGCGACCGCGTGTCGCTTCAGGCGACGACCGTCTCGCACGGATACGTGTACGAGATGCGCAGGGCGACATACGCCTGGTTCAACCGCTGGTTCGAGATGAAGAATGGAGACGACGGCGAGACCTCGCAGGCGGTCGAGCCTGAGGCGACGCTGTATGTCACGCCGAGCGGGTTCGTGACGACATCGTTTGGGGGCGAAACGGCGCTCTCGCTGACGCGGCAGATGGCCGAGGAAATCCACACGCCTTCGTCGCTTGCCGGAGACGAGGTGCGTGCACGGATTCGCAGCGTGTTCGGCGTCGAGGAATCGCGCGGAGCGGCGTTGGCGTCACGCGTCCTCGCTACGATCAAGAAGCCCGGATATCGGGCGGAACAGTTCGAATTCACGAGCGACCAGGAGATTCGCACACCTGGCTGGATGCTCACACCCGACAACGCGGGACCATTCAGCCCGACCCTGCTGTATGTCGGCGAGTCGGCCGCGTGGAGCGCGGTCGCAGAGGACGCATTTGCCGAGCGGCTGTGCGCAAAGGGCGGATGCCGCGTTGCGGTAATCGACGTACGAGGGCGCGGCGACTGCGCGATCGGCTACCCGCCGCGGGGACGTTTCTATTTTCCAGAGCGCATCGCCGACGAGGCCTACCTGACGTGGTTCTCGTTGATGCTGGGCGAGCCGATTCTCGGCGGACAGATTTACGACACGTTGCGGGCGCTGGAGTATCTCCGTTCGCGCCCGGACGCCGGAGCGGCCGTGTCGCTGATTGGCGACGGGGCTCACGGAGTGATTGCGCTCTACGCCGCGGCCCTCGATGCGCGCGTGCGCGGCGTCGTGTTGCGCCAGGCCGTCACCGACTATCGTTCACTTGCCGTCGCCGAACGCTACACGCAGCCGTTCGGCATCTACGCGTACGGCATCCTGCGGGAATTTGATCTGCCAGATGTGGCGCGCGCGGCCGGACCACGTCCGGTGCTCTTGCTCAACCCGGTGTCACCGCGTGGCGAACCGGCCGGCGCGGCGGCTACGGATCGGTACCAAAGTGTGCCGAACGCCACCGTTCGGACGTTGAACGCCAGCGACGATCCGGTGCAGGTTCTCGCCGCCTGGGCAGCAGGGCGCTGAATCGCACAGCCGCGGCGTGTTGAGCCTCGGCCTGGTCGGTCGCGACTTTCAGTACGGCTGCCAGTCCGACGTGACGGTCTGCCACCCAACGCGGTCTCACTTGTCGCGCGGCTCGAGTGCGCCGCGGAGCTTGTCGGCGAGCGATCCGAACCCCTCCGCCGGCGCAACATCTTCGCGTTCGGCGTACTCGCGTACTTCGGCCGCCTCGTGCGCATCCAGGACCGCCTTGACGCTGAGACGAATACGGCGGCTCGGGGGCTCCTCGACTTCGAGGACGACAACCTCGACGTCGGCTCCTACCGGAAACGCTTTGGAGACGGCCGCATCGTTGGCCACGCCAGTCTCGCTCATGGGAATGAGACCGGTGCGCCCCGGGGCAAGGAACACGAACACGCCGAACTTCTCGTGACGCTCGACTTTTCCTGTGAGACGCGCGCCCGGCACAATATCCTGTTGCGACCGCTGTGCCGCGCTCGCGCGGGCCGAGCCGTCTGGAAGGAGTGCCAGGCCGATCCGCTTTTTTTCGAGGTCGATGCTCAGTATCTCGAACGTCGCCGTCATCCCCAAAGCGACCGAGGAGGCCCATCCATCGGACCGCCCCGTCGGAGCAAAGGTGGAGGCGTGCGCCAATCCCTCGACTCCCGGTTCCAGCTCGACAAACGCACCGAAGTCCGCGAGGCGCGTCACTCGGCCGGTGCGCACCTGGCCGATCTCGTACGTGGCGGGGACTTTCGACCACGGATCGGCACTCAGCTGCTTCAACCCGAGGGAGATCTTCATCTTGTCGTCGTCCACGCGCAGGACCTTGACCGTGATCTCGTCGCCCGGCTGGACGATCTGCGACGTGTCCGACACGCGCGACCATCCCATTTCCGACACGTGCAGCAAGCCCTGCACGCCGGCGCCCAGGTCGACGAACGCACCGAAGTCGCGCACGGAGGTGACGCGCCCGGTCATCACCGCGTCGGGGACAATTGATCGCCGGATTCCGGCGGCGTTGGCTCGCTGCCCTTCCTCGAGAAGAGCTCGCCGCGAGACGACGAGGTTCTTGCCGCCCTCCTTGTACTCGATGATTCGAAATTCGTAGACACGCCCTTCGTGCGCCGCCGGATCCGTCCGGAGGATGTCGATCTGCGAGATCGGGCAGAAGGCGCGCTGGCCGCCGATGCGCACCTCGTACCCGCCCTTCACCGCCTTTTCGACTTTTCCTTCCACCGGAAGACCAGAGCGGAACGCATCTTCGAGCTGCCGCTCGGTCGCGGCCCCTCGTGCCAGCTTTCGGGAGAGTGTCAGTCCTCCCACGGTCGACACCAGCACAGCTTGAATGCGGTCGCCCACGACGACCTCGAGATTGCCGTCCGCGTCCTTGAGTTCAGCGACTTCGATTACTGCTTCGCCCTTGCCGCCGACGTCGACAAACGCCACTTCAGGGCCGATTGCGACGATTCTGCCGTCCAAGGTCTGACCGGTTTCGAAACGTTTCGCTTGTAGTGACGCCTCGAACATCGCGGCGAAATCTTCGTTGGATTCGCTCACGTCCCACTCCTCATGATGGTCGCCCCGTTGTCAGCCGGGTGCTCGCGCCCCGATCCGGCCACGAATGCGAACTCGCCACTGCCGCAGCCTGGGGCTCCGGTGGCAACGTGTTTTCGGCGCGGCTTTCTGCTCGTGAACTCACGCTTTGAAGAACGCGAGCAGCTCGGGGTTCACCACCTCATGATGGGTCGCGAACAGGCCGTGCGACAGGCCTGGATAGACTTTGAGCGTTGCGCCCTTGACGAGTTTGGACGAGATCATCGCAGAGGCGCCGATCGGGACGATCTGGTCGTCGTCGCCGTGGATGATCAGCGTCGGGAGGTCGAATTTTTTCAGATCTTCCGTCATATCCGTTTCGGAGAAGGCTTTGATGCAGTCGTAGGTGGCTTTCACGCCGGCCATCATGCCTTGTCGCCACCAGTTGTTGACGAGACCCTGTGAGACCTTCGCGCCCGATCGATTGAAGCCGTAGAACGGCCCGCTGGCGACGTCCAGGTAGAACTGCGCACGATCGGCCCGGTGAGCGGCGCGGAAGCCGTCGAAGACTTCGATCGGCAGACCGCCTGGATTGGCGGCGGTCTTGAGCATCAGCGGTGGCACGGCGTCGAGGAGCACGGCCTTGGCGATGCGCCCCCTGGCGCGTCCCGCGCCGTGGCGGCCGATGTAACGGGCGACCTCTCCGCCGCCGGTCGAGTGGCCGACGTGGATCGCGTTCTTGAGGTCGAGCGCCTCGACCAGCTCCATCAAGTCGTCGGCATAGGTATCCATGTCGTTGCCGTCCCAGGTCTGGGTCGATCGGCCGTGGCCGCGGCGGTCATGGGCGATGCAGCGAAACCCGTGCTCGCCGAAGTACTGCATCTGCGCATCCCAATCATCGGAGCTCAAAGGCCAGCCGTGGCTGAATACGATCGGCTGTCCGCTGCCCCAATCCTTGTAATAGATCGTGGTCCCGTCTGTGGTTGTGACTGTGCTCATTGACGCTCTCCTCTGCGGTTGATGTTGACCCTCTCGGTGTCGAGCCGGAGGGAGTCACAGCGCGCCAGATGCGCGGCGACGCCGCGTCCCGATCGCGCGATGAGCCATCCGCTCGCTCGATCGGCGAACAGTCGATCGGTTCAGGACGACGACTGTCTCGGCAGCGCGGTCATTGCTCCGAAGCTGAATTCGCGAGCCTGCGGTTGATTAATGCCCCAGCGGCGCTGCCGTGGCGGCGATGCCGTCCAATTCCGCAACGGTTGT
>JBBQEJ010000258.1:0-5922 GCA_038320555.1 Vicinamibacterales bacterium
TGTGTGCAACGGCAGGACAAAGAAAGAGCGGGCTCATAAGAAACACTTCAGTCCAGCATCTGGGCATACTTGACAACCGAAGTCATATCAACGTTTCCTATGAGCCTTGGATTTGTCGGAGGCGATCGGCCGTTCCCGTCCGGCCTTCGGGCCTCGAATGCTCGCTTGGAAGTCCCGGCGCAGTTTACGGATCTCTTCAGACATCGCCCTGAGGCGGGCGATCATCTCCGCCTCGGCGCCGATGTCTGCTTTTTTGTCAGTCATGGGAACCCCAGTGCGGCATTGGCAGCCGCAGGGGCACTGCCCATTCATGACGACAGGCCGCACATCGGAAGGTCAGAATCTCAGGGCTGGTGGGAATCGAGCGGACTGTCCGACCGGACAGACAGGCCGGTCAGGCGGGCGCTGTAGGCTTTGGTAGCCAGAGGCGCAGGATTTTCATGGCGATCTGTATGACCATGAGACGTTTTTCAGGACTGGGGAGTCTTGGACCAACTGGGGAAGCAGGATCGATGCCGGATTCCTCACCCTCGTGGCGGCTGTGGCATGACGAGCAGCGGTGTGAAGGCCCGTCAGTCTCTCAAACCAGGTTCGTGTCGGGTGAGGGTGAACTCGCCGCGTCTAGACTTTTTATCCGTCGGGTCGAGGTATTGCCAGGTGCCCTTCATTGCTGTGGCATCCTTATTCAAGACGGCGCTGTAGTGGGCGGTGACCTCATTATTCCGGCCGGTCTGGTGCTCGATGTCACTTTGCCGCTCTTGACGCGTCCCGTTATTTTTGATTCGCCCCACACATACCGCTGAGTTTCTCACCCTGTTGCTGAAGCGTGCAGTCATGGCTTCCTGGATGTCCGCTGAAGTCCTTCTCCTATGCAAGGGTCCACGTGCCGGTGAGGTCGGTCGCCGCCAGACTCAACGCGAATGCCAGAAGCAATGCCGTCATACCAATCTCCTTAATGTCGCCGCCTTGGACTTCAGACGACTCGATGAATGAGAGAGTTGGGAAAGCATGAAGAAGGCCGGTCTGCGTGTGGTGACCTGCGAGCGTTGCCATGCCCAGTTTGCGGGCAAAAAGTAAACTGCAAGAGATTTGAGTCGCTCGCGCCGGGACTCTCAACGGCTGCTCATCACCTGGGTGTCCCTCGATAATGACAAGCGAGTCGGTAAAGTCGCCGCAGTAGCGACCAGCGTCAACAACAGGCCGAAGCTCCCGAGCAGACTGAGCAGGATCCGATCCCGTGGACGTTTAATCAGGTTGCTCGACGGTCGGCCGTTCGGAAAACGTACACGATAAAGCCACCAAGCGCCATCCCAACGACGGCGTCAAGGCGCATCAACAACGGCCCTGCATTCGCCAACCAGTCCAGGACCGCGCGCGCGCGGGCCACGCCGAACCACGGCGTCGTCAGTCCGGCGACGATCACGATGAGGCCGAGCACGCGGACCGTCCGCGGTGCGCGCGATGCGGGCGCGGCGAACACGAACACCAGCCCAATTGCGATTCTCAGGGCGGCGATGGCGTAAAATCCGGCCGGCGTCATCACCGAGCGCTCCAGTGAAAGCCGCAGATCGGGTGCCGCAAAACTGATCACACTCCCGAGGATCATAACTGCGCCAATAACGAGCCCAAGCAATCGCATCGCGGCGTCCTTTCAGTGTCCACCGGATCGATCAAGCTCACCTCCGCGTACGCCGTGTCCTGGTCGCGCCGCTTCTCCGGATCGAAATGCTCGACATCACGCCTGGACATGGCGTCGATAAGCGCCCGCTCGATGTCAGTCTCGCGATTGGACGACAACTCAGCGCCTTCTGGGCGGCGGCGAACGCGAATGGAGCTTCGTCGACGCTCATAGGCCCATTCAAGAACGCGCCCCATGCCCACGGTTCACCCCAATAGCAGATCGCACAGTTGGGAGCGCGCTTCTCGGCTTCACGAAAAGAGCGAATCGCGTCGTACTTGTCGAAGCCGTACATCAACTGAAAACCCTGGTCGAAGTAATGTTGCGCATCCACCTTCGACGAAGAAATCGGCCGGGTGAAGGCGCCACGATCGCGACTGTGATGCGCACCTGTGCTCGACATCTTCAGCCTTTCGTTTGATCGGATGATGAGCCAGAGGTAACCTGCATATGGAGAGCGCAGAAAAGGTTATCCAAGCAAGCCTACGCCAAATTTCGAACGGAGGTGGCGGCGATGCGATTACTTCCGGCGGACGTTCGACACCCCTTGCGGCGTCTGGCCGCGACGCCACTCCTTTCGTTGGGGGCAATCGTGACGCTGGCGCTGGGGATCGGATCCGCAGTCGTCCTGGTGGACATCCGTACAGCGTGGCGCGCCGCACGCTCTACGCAGTCGCCTCGCGCTGGTGTCCGGCAGCCAGCGCTTTTGACAGCGCGGTCGGATCCGCGTATATTCAATGTAGATACATGGCTACCATGACGCAGATTGCAAAGTGGGGCAACAGTTTGGGCTTGCGCCTCCCCAAATCGGTCGCGCTCGAAGCGCACCTCGATGAAGGCGATACGGTGGACGTGTCGGTCAAGAACGGCGCGATCGTGATCCGGCCGAGTCGCCCGACGTACTCCCTCGAGCGGCTCGTCGCGAAGATTAGGCCTCAAAATCGCCACAACGAGGACGATTGGGGTGAGCCAGTCGGCCACGAGACGTGGTAGCCCGCGCGTACGTACCGGACGCTGGCGATCTCGTTTGGCTGACATTCGATCCCCAAGCCGGTCACGAGCAGCGCGGGCGGCGGCCCGCGCTGATATTGGCGCCGCGCATCTATAATGCGAAAGCCCGTCTCGCGATTGCGTGCCCAATCACCAGCCACGAGAAAGGTTATCCGTTCGAGGTCTCCTTGCCTCCTGGTGGCCCGATCTCCGGCGTTGTCCTCGCGGATCACGTGAAAAACCTCGACTGGCAGGCTCGAAGAGTTGTATTCGAGGCGAAGGCTCCAGCTGATATCGTCACCGACGTGCGCGAACGGCTCCGCGTGCTCCTCGGGCTCTAACCTCAATTCGACTGCCCCCGAGAGCTCGAGGACGTGCAGGACGTGGCCGCGCGATTTCCCCTTCGTGAAGTCCACGGAGTTCCAACGCCGTTATCGCCCCCTAGCGAGCGCGAGTCGTTGGCACCGTGGCCGATTCGAGCCGGGCGCCGATCCCCGGTGTCACGGTGCTCCTGACGCACCTGGCCACCAATATCGCCGAATACGCCATCAACGTCGAGTTGCAGGGCTTCAAGCGGTTCAGTCAACCGAGCGTCGTGCTCCGGATCGGAGACGTCCGGAAAGATGCCGTCCTGGCGGTTGCCGACCTCACAGAAAGTGTGACCGTCTCAAAATCAGTTTCCCTGTTGAATACCTCGGGCTCGACGGTCGGCACCGTGATCACCAATGATCAAACAGATTGTTCGGTGTCTGCGCGACGATCAGCAGGACGTCATCTTCGCTTCCTGTTTCTCGTTCACTCGCCCGGCAATCCAAATGTGCCCGTGAAGTGAAACGTGCTTCCTCGGCCGACCTCACTCTCGACCCAGATCCGTCCTCCCATCATCTCGACCAGCCGCGCTGAAATGCTCAGACCAAGTCCGGCCCCGCCGTACGGCCGTGTCGTCGATCCGTCGGCCTGGACGAACGCCTGGAAGATGACCTGCTGCTTGTCGACTGGAACGCCGATACCGGTATCCCGAACAGAAAAGTGCAGCGACCACATCTGGCCGATCTCGCCGGCCTTCTCAACATGTAAGTCGACCTGACCGCGGTCGGTGAACTTGATGGCATTCCCCAACAGGTTCACGAGCACTTGCCGGAGCCGCGCCGGATCACCAATGACCATCGCAGGTACGTCGGGCTGGATGGTGCAAGCGAGTTCCAGTCGCTTGTGGGCTGCCACCACGCGGAGCATATCAACCGTCTCATGCAGGCGGTCGCGTACATTGAACTCGATGGGGTCCAGCTCGAGTCCCGCCGTCTCCATCCTGGAGAAATCCAGAATGTCGTTGATAACGACCATCAAGGTGTCTGCAGACACTTTCACCATGTTCAAATCGTCGCGCTGCTCAGGCGTGAGCTCGGAGTCGAGCATGAGCGCGGTCAGGCCGATGATCCCGTTCATCGGGGTACGGATCTCGTGACTGACGTTCGCCAGAAGCCCGCTGAGAGGCTTGGACGACCCCATCGACGGAACCCCTAGCAGCCGGTCCCGCCACCGTACCACGAAGGTGTAATAGCGCCCGCGGAGCCATCCGCGCTTCAATGAACACGGATGGCTACACCCCTGATTTCCGTTGTCGACGACGATCACTCGGTTCGTGAGTCCCTCGCGAGGCTCATTCGATCTGTCGGGTTCACCGTGCGGGTATTCGGCTCCGCTGAGGAGTTCCTGGGGGCGGGGCCGGAGCGCGGTACGGACTGCCTGATTCTGGACATCCGGATGCCGGGGATGAGTGGCCTCGAGCTCCAGCAGGAGCTGTCGGCGAGCGACCCTGATCTGCCCGTGATCTTCATCACGGCGCACGGATCGGACCATGAGATGCGGGCGCGCGCGTTCGGGGCCGGAGCGGTGGATTACCTCCTCAAGCCGCTCAACGAAGACGAAGTGCTGAAGGCCATCGACGCGGCCGTGAGCTCGAAGCATTCTTGACGTGGAGTTGCGCTCATGACGACACCAGCGGCCCCGGTATACATCGTCGACGACGACCCGTCGGTGCGCGACGCCGTGGCACGGCTCATCCGGTCGGCCGGGTGGAGAGCTGAGACCTTTGCGTCGGCCCGGGAGTTCCTCGCCAGTCCGTGGGCGGACGTCCCGAGCTGCCTGATCCTGGACGTGCAGCTCCCGGGACTGAGCGGACTCGATCTGCAGCAGCGGCTTGCCGAGGCGGGCGCCCGCACCTCAATCATTTTTCTTACCGGTGCACGGTGACATTCCCACGTCGGTGCGGGCGATCAAGGCCGGCGCGCTCGAGTTCCTGACGAAGCCGTACGCCGACGGGGATCTGATTGCGGCGATCGAGCAGGGGCTCGCTCGCGCGGAACGCTCGCAGGCAGAGGCACGCGCCAGGGAGGAACGGATCGATGCTCGCATCCAGTCGGTGGCGGCTGGACGCGAGGGCGGGCGGCCGGCGATCGGGCAGTCGACGGAGTGGAAGGGCGTGCTGCGGCAGGCCACGCAAGTCGCCGCGACGGAGACCACGGTCCTGCGGCAGGGAGAGTCGGGCACCGGGAAGGAAGTGCTGGCGCGGTTCATCCACCGTGCGTCGCCGCGACGGGCGGGACCGCTCGTCGCGATCAACTGCGCGGCCCTGCCGGATCATCTCCTGGAGTCGGAGCTGTTCAGATACGAACGAGGTGCGTTCACCGGCGCGCAGCAGCCCAAACCGGGCCAGATCGAGCTGGCGTCGGGAGGCGTCCTGTTCCTCGACGAAGTGATCGAGATGAGCGCGGCCGCGCAGGCGAAGCTGCTCGGCGTCCTGCAGGAACGCGAATTCCAACGGCTCGGCGGCACGCGCCTGCTGCGAGCCAACGTCCGCGTGATCACCGCGACCAACCGCGATCTGCGCGAGGCCGTCGCCCGAGGGGCTTTCCGCGAGGACCTGTACTACCGGCTGCGGGTCTTTGACATTCAGATACCTCCGTTGCGGGAACGGACACGCGACATTCCCCTGCTGATCGAGGCCTTCCTTCAGGACATCGGCCGGGCGATCAGCCGGCCGCCGGCGTCGCAACTTCTCGCGAGCTATTCCGGTTTCCAAGGACGACGCGCAATCTCGGAGGCCCCCAGAGACACGTCACACCTGTCGCAGCGCCTCTGCCGGTTGAACACGCAGCGCTCGGCGCGCCGGTCCGGCGCACGCCAGCACGCCCACGGCCGTCATGATGACGGACGTGATCACCGACGAGACGAGGAGATCCGCGGTCAGGCTG
>JBBQEJ010000259.1:0-5897 GCA_038320555.1 Vicinamibacterales bacterium
ATTCGCGGTGGCTTTGCGCTTGGCGTCAGCGGCGTCAATCGCGGCGGTCGCCTCGCCCACGCGCGCCGCTATTCGACCGCGCGCCCAAGGCGCGTTCGGCCAGGAAATGCCGACTTTTGCCATGACCGCGTCTGTGTTACGCGGGGTCAGCATGTAGCCGGCTTGCACCGAGAAGTCTGGCTTGTACTCCTGTTTCGCCACGGCCAGATCGGCCTGCGCTTTCTGCATGGCGAGTTGCGCACCTTTCAGCTCCGGTTGACTCATGACTGCGAGTCTCTGCAACTCCTCCGAGGCCGGCAGGGTCATCTGCTCGCGCGGCTCCGTCAGTAATCCAATGGGACCCTCTGGCGACCGATCGAGCAACGTGTTCAGGCGCGCGGCGGCGAGATCCCGCCGCTCCCCGAACGTGATGATTTCGTCGTGAATCTGTGACAGTTCGACCACGGGTTTCAGGACGTCCTGCTGCGAGATCCGTCCGGTGCTGTACTTGGTCTGCGAGACGTCCGCCAGCTGACGAAGAAGGGTCAGGTTGTCGCTGTAGATCTCGATCGCCTTTCGCGCAACGAACAATTCGGCGTAGGTGTGCTTCACGTCGCTGACAAGCTGTCGCGCGCGTACGGCAATCTCGTTTCCGGTCATCGCCACATCGGCATCGGCGGCAGCAGCACGCAACGTTCGTTTTCCGCGGCCCGGCAGATCCTGATTGAACATGAACATGTACATGTTCGTGTTCAGGGGGTTGAACGAATCGATCGGCCACTGCCAGATCTGCGCTTCGAACGTCGGCGGCGCGAGATAGCGCTCCTGGGCCGGACGAAATCGAGAGACCTCGAACTGCTTCCTGAGCGCCATGAGCTCTGGATTCTTGTCCAATGCCTCGTCGATGGCAGTTTGGAGCGACAGAGATTGACCATCAAGGCCCGGCCTCTGGTCGATGTTGGGTATTTGCTGCGCCAGTGCAGGCCGCACCAACACGGCCAGCCCGATTGTCGGCAGCAGAATGAGCGCGCGTCGACGAAAGTTGAGCCTCACGGGTTGCCCTCCAGAACCACCTTCGCGACACGGAGATACACCCGTATCGCAGACCTGCGTTGGGCGCAGGGGGGTCTAGATCCGCAGAGCCGACGCGAGAATGTTCGGAGGTGCGTGCCGGGGCGGGTCTGCCTCCGGACGCGAGGGGGCCGAAGTCAGAAGTGGCGGCGCGAAAAGCAGCGGGACCATGGACCAAGCCGCAGATGCCGCCCGAAGATCAGGCGCCGGGCTGGCCTTCACTGCCGAAAACTGTTGCGGCTGGCTAACTGTTGGACAGCAAGAGGAACCGTCCGCCATCGTGTGACACTCGTGGTGCATGGCTTTGCAGCAAGCCATTTGCACCTCGGCCGTGGCCGTGCCGCTCATGCAGTCTGCCAATGCAGACGACCCCACCGTGACAGTGAGCACGAGCGCAAGTGCGGCGTGGCCCCAGCGGGTACACATCTCCGACACTTTGCGCCTACCTAACCACATTGTCAAAACGAGACTAACAGATCCGGGCCGTTCTCGGTGTGCTGTTGGGCACACCCACCACTTACGAGACCTCCAGCACTGGCTCACCCCCAATGCCGATCGGTCACGGAAGGGTCGACGGGAACGTCGCTCCGTACGAAGCTAGCCTCTCTGGCGGGAACTGCATGGCATGTGCAGAAGACCCCTGACGAAGAAAACAACCCCGCACCGGGGGCTGTCGACGGCCGTTGTTCGAAACCCGAGCAAATCCGCCAGAACTGGCCGACCGAAAATATATCACCCGAATCGCCGTGAGCGATGAGCCGCCGTAGATTCAGAATCAGCGAACGGACTACTTGGGTTACTGATACCATTCAGAACCGCGTTTTCAAAGGTTCAGTGGTGAGGGGCTCCCATGGAAGGCGATGCTCACGGCGTACCACGAGGAGAACGGTCCGGCGCTATCGCCAAGATCGAAATCCTGTGGATTACGGCTGGCCTGGGCTGCGATGGGGAAACGATCGCGCTGACTGGTGTGACGCAGCCGAGCCTCGAAGACCTGGTGCTCGGGGGGATTCCGTGGATCCCAAGCATCACCTTCCACAATCCGTTGCTCGCGCCCAAGAACGGCGATGACTTCCTTGAAGTCTTCCATCAGGCCGCTGAGGGAAAGCTCGCAGACTTCATTCTGGTGGTTGAAGGCTCTATCCCCGACGAACAGAACAAGTCCGAAGGCTATTGGGCGGCGTTCGGCACCGACCCTCGTACGGGTCAGCCCATCACCACGTGCGAGTGGATCGACCGTCTTGCTCCGCGCGCCTGGGCCGTGATGGCGGTTGGCACATGCGCGACCTACGGCGGCATTCACGCCATGGCCGGGAACCCCACGGGTTGCATGGGACTGCCCGACTATCTTGGGTGGGACTGGAAATCGTCAGCGCAAATCCCGATCGTGTGCGTGCCGGGATGTCCCACGCAACCGGACAATCTGAGCGAGACGTTGCTCTACCTGCTCCACATGGCCTCCGGTCGCGCGCCGATGATCCCGCTCGACGACGCCCTGCGGCCGACGTGGCTGTTCAACCAGACGGTCCATGAGGGGTGCGACCGGGGCGGCTACTACGAGCAGGCGGAATTCGCGGACGAGTACGGGTCGCGTCTCTGCATCGTCAAGCTGGGATGCTGGGGACCGGTCGTGCAATGCAACGTGGCCAAGCGCGGCTGGATGGGCGGCGTCGGCGGATGCGCCAACGTGGGCGGCATCTGCATCGGCTGCACGATGCCGGGGTTTCCCGATAAGTTCATGCCGTTCATGGACCAGCCGCCGGGGTCGCTGTTGTCGTCGCACGCCGTGATGACGTACGGCCGGGCGATTCACGCGCTGCGTCGCTTTACTCAGGCATCGCTGAACAGAGTGCCCGCCTGGAGAAACGCGCGCCATCCGCGCGCCAATTCCCCATCATGACCCGATCGACGTTCGTCCTGCCGGCGATGTCCGTCGACCCGACCGATCGCGATGTGTACGCCCGGTGTCCGGCGATGCGCTGAGCGCCGCGAAGGCCGCGGCCGTGCTCGCCGATTTGGCCGATGTGTTTGTGTCACGTCGCGCGTCGCCCCAGGGCGCGTCGTCGAGCGTGGCAGACGCGCCTCGAGGCGTGCCGGCGGCCGACGGTTCGAGCGTCGATGCCCGCTATCGCGCCCTCGTCGAGCAGATGCCCGCCGTGGTCTTCATGGCGGACTTGGATGAAGGCATCGGGGAAGCGTATGTCAGCCCGCAAATCGAATCCGCGCTCGGGTTTTCACAACAGGAGTGGCTTGAGGACCCGATCCGCTGGTATCACCGGATTCATCCGGACGACAAGGAGCGCTGGAGTGTCGAAGCCGCGGAAGCGTTTCTGTCGGGCGAGCCGCTGCGATCCGCCTATCGCGTGGTCGCCCGTGACGGACGCGTGCTCTGGTTCCATTGTCAGGCCGCCATGATTCGGCGCGCGGACGGCCGACCCTGGTTCATCCATGGCGTCGGCGTCGACATCACGGATCTCAAGCGAGCCGAGCGGGCTCTGCAGGAAGAACGGAATGTGGTCGCCACGATCCTCGACACCGTCGGAGCCCTGGTCGTCGTGCTCGATCCTGACGGGTGCATCTTGCGCTTCAATCGCGCCTGCGAGCGAGCGACCGGGCGGGCCTTCGAAGCGGTCAAGGGGCTCCACATCGGCGATCTGCTCGAGACCGCCGAAGACAGATCCCGTTTCCGCGCCCTCGTCGAACAGTGGTGCACCGGGGTGGGGTCGTCGGAACAGGATGAGTGCGGGGTCACGGCCGGCTGCGACCGGCGAATCATCGCCTGGTCGGGCACCGTGCTGCGCGCCGGCGACGGCCGCGTGGAGTACGTGATCGCGAGCGGAACCGACGTCACCGAGCGCAAGCGCCTGGAGCGCGCGCTGCTCGACATCAGCGTTCGGGAGCAGCGGCGGATCGGGCAGGATCTTCACGATGGTCTGGGCCAGCATCTGACCGGCACCGCATTCATGAGCAAGGTGCTGCAGCAGCGGCTCGAGGAGCATGCGCTGCCGGAGGCCGTCGAGGCGGGCAAGATCGTGAAACTGGTGAACGAGGCGATCGAGAAGACGCGGGAACTGTCACGCGGTCTGGTGCCGGTGGTGTCCGACGCCGACGGCCTGATGTCCTCGCTGCAGAGATTTGCGGGAGAAGTGGAAGACCTCTTCAGTGTGTCGTGCCGGTTCGTGTGCGACGTTCCCGTTCTGCTGGACGATGTGGCGGCGGCGACGCATCTCTTCCACATCGCGCAGGAAGCCGTCAGCAACGCGATCAAGCACGGCCACGCCGCGCGCATCGTGCTCGCCCTCTCGGTTCACGACGGGATGGGCCGCCTCGCCATCGAAGACGATGGCGTGGGGATCGGCAACACGCCGGCCAGCCAGTCGGGAATGGGCTTGCGCATCATGGGCTACCGCGCCAGCATGATCGGCGGCTCGCTTGACGTCAGACGGGAGCCGGACAGCACCGGCACGACCGTCGATTGTCGTTTCCCTATGCGGGGGCGCGAATGAAGGAGCTATCCACCCTGAACCGGCGGCCCGACGCGTCGTCGGGCAAGCGCCGCGTGCTGGTCGTCGACGACCACCCGATCGTCCGGCAGGGGCTGTCTCTGCTGATCGATCGCGAGCCGGATCTCATGGTCTGCGGGCACGCCGAAGAAGCGCATTCCGCGACGCAGGCGATCGTCGCGCTTCGTCCGGACGTCCTCCTTCTGGACATTTCGCTCGGCGGTCAGGATGGCCTCGAACTGCTCAAGCAGGTTCGCGCGCGCGATGCCGATCTGCCGATCCTCATCCTCTCCATGCACGACGAATCGATCTAGGCCGAGCGCGCGCTCCGGGCGGGGGCGAACGGGTACATCATGAAGCAGGAGGCCACCGACCTCGTCCTCACGGCGATTCGCCGCATCCTCGACGGTCAGGTGTACGTGCCCGAGCGTGTGGCCAGCAGAATGCTGCGGCAATACGCGCGCGGCACGACCGTCGGCGAGCGGTCGCCGCTCGCCAGCCTAAGTGATCGCGAGCTCGAGGTCTTCCGGCTCATCGGCGAAGGCAGCAGCACGCGGCAGATTGCCGCGGCGCTGAACTTGAGCGTGAAGACGGTCGAGTCGTATCAGGCCCACCTCAAGGAAAAGCTCGGGCTGCGCAATGCCCGAGAGTTGCAGCACCACGCCATCGAGTGGGCCATCAGCCAAAAAGCCAAAGCAGAATAGATCTGGTCCACGCCTTGCCATCGGGGATTCCCCTATCATCCCGGCGGCGTTTCCCCGAGTGCAAAAAAGGGTAATTATTTACTTGACTAACCAAGCTAGGGGCCGTATAGTAGGGGCATGTCGCCAAAGACGCTTCAAGCCGCCATCCTCTACTTTGCGGACTTCCACAACTGCCGCCAGTTTCTCACGGAACTGCGATGGCCGGACGGCACTGTCACGTGCCCAACGTGCGGGTCTGACCGCGTGATCTGGATGGCCAGGGTTCGCCGCTGGAAGTGCTACGGACAGCATCCCAAGCCGCAGTTCTCCCTCAAGACGGGCACGATCTTCGAGGACTCGCCGCTCGGTCTGGACAAGTGGCTCGCCGCGCTCTGGCTGCTGGTGAACTGTAAGAACGGCGTCAGCTCGTGCGAGATTGCGCGCGACCTCGGCATCACGCAAAAGTCCGCGTGGTTCATGGCGCATCGGCTCCGCTTCGCGTTGCATCACGGTTCCTTCGACAAGCTGACCGGCGACGTGGAAGTGGACGAAACATTCATCGGCGGCAAAGCGCGGAACATGCACGTGGCACAGCGCAAGCGCCGGATCACCGGAACGGGTGTGAAGGATAAGACCGCTGTCATGGGCATCCTTGAGCGTG
>JBBQEJ010000260.1:0-5684 GCA_038320555.1 Vicinamibacterales bacterium
CCCCTACACTAATCTTCCTCGGGAGGTTGTCTCACGGATTATTGGCACAGGGGGGCCGAGGACGCCGTTCACCAGGTATTCGCGGCGATCCTGCGGCAACCGCCTCGATTCGACGATGAAGTGCACTACCTTCGCCGGGCGGTCCGGAATGAGTGTTATTCGCACCTGCGGCAACGACAGAGACAGAACCGACTACTTGGTTCTGGCGCGTTCCTCGAGCCCATCGGTGAAAACGTTGCACACGACGAGCGCATCGCACTGGAACGCGCGATTCGGGACCTCCCACCGGAACAGCGCGAGGTGATCTACTTCCATGTGTTTGAAGGATTGACTTTCCAGGAAATCGCTGACGCGGCGGAAACATCGATCAACACAGTCACGGCACGTTATCGATATGCGCTGGCCAGGTTGAGACAGATCCTGACGACGCCGTAAGCGCGAACCAACAGGTGACGGCGACAATGAACGATTCGGAAATCGAAGATCTCCTGCGGCGTTACCGCCCCATTGGGCCGCCTGCCCGGCTCCGCGAGCGCATCTTCGCGACAGCCCGGAGCCGGCGCATCTGGCCCTGGGCCAGCGCAGCGGCGGCACTGCTGATATCCGCCGTGACGTTCCACTTTGCATCTGGATACGAAGTTGGCAGCGCAGACGTGACATTGGGACCTGCCGCAGTCACGCGGGTGGCCGACGACCTCACGGGCATGCTCGGTGGCGATGTGGCCGCGCGCGACCTCGCGGAGTTCATCATGGTCGAGCAGCAGGTTCGGAGCGAAGCGACGAGGGTCATTCCGACGGAGCCCAGTTCCGTCCCTGGCGGAGGTCTGCGATGACGGATGCTCCCCGAAGCGCCGTTGAAGCGAGTCGAGTGCGTCCGACGCTTCGCCGTTTCGCGATCGTCGCGTTCGCGATTCTGCTACCCATTGCCGCCCACAGCCTGTGGGACTATGTTGAAGTTCGCCGCCTCGTGCACGAGATTGAGGCGATGCGGGCAAAGGGTGAGCCGGCAAGCGAACGTGACTCTGTGGGGGGTGAGGAACCCCTCCCAACTGAGGCACACGGAGCCGCTTCCTACTACCTCGCCGGGGCGATGCTGGCGTTGGGTAGCAACCCCTACCGCGTCACCGCCCCTATTCGGGAATGGTTGGCGGAACCAAACCCTAATCGCCAATCGCTGCAACCGCTAGTGATACCGTTGCGGCGACTCGTTCAGGAATCGCGCGACGCCTTGATACTTGCCGACAAGGCGGCGGAACTCCCTTTCACAGGCTTTCCTGCCGGCACGGAATACAGCTATCGCACGGCTGGCATCAGTGCACTCTCTGAGCTGATTGCTGCCCGCACTCTCAGCCTGAGTGAATCAGGCAATGGCGACGCAGCAGTCGCTTCTGTTCTCAGCGGCCTGAAGATCCGGCGCGCACTTCGGGATGCACGTTGGATGTCCATTAACGGACATCAGGTGGCGGCAGTGCTGAGCCTGTCGCAACCATCGCCGCAAGCGTTGGGACAACTTCAGGCCGCCTTGGAAGCTGAAGACCGACCAGAGCAGCCGCTCGAGAACTTCCTGCGGGAAAGAGCGCGATACGTCGAGCTGATCTGGCGTCGGTACTACGGAAGTGATCCGAATGCGCCTCGGCAGTACACGTTGCCCATGCGCAGTATCACTGAAACCGTGATGCGACCGTGGTTCACCCACGACGCTGTGGAGGTCCTTCGGCTCTGGGCTGAGCTGACCGCCGTTGCCAGAACTCCATGGCCAGACAAGGCTCAACGAAGCACAGAAATACTCGAGAGCCACCGAACGGACCAACAGGCGTCGCGGCAGGCATCCTACTTCAGTACCCTGGTCAATCGGGGCCTGGCGATCGGCGCCTTTTCACAGGCAATCGATGCGACTCCACTGATCATCGATCGCAGCTCCCGCATTGCCGTGGCTGTGGAGAGGTACGGGCGCGATCGAGGTAACGCGCCTCGTGCACTGTCCGACCTCGTTCCTCACTACATGAGCGACGTTCCCGTCGATCCATTTTCTGGTGGTCCTCTGTTGTTCCGGGCAGCAGCCGACGCGTACACGATCTACAGCGTGGGTCCAAATCATAGAGACGACGGCGGCGATTTGACGTCAGAACTCCGAGGCGCCGTGGAGCGCGGGTGGGGCCGACGGGTCATTCGAGGCGCCGATGTCGGAATACAGGTGCTGGTTCAACATTGACCAGCACAGGAGGACCCATCAATCCCCTTCCAAACGGTCGACGCGCGTATCTGGAATAACCTGCTCGAGAAAATGACTGACGATCGGCTCACGAACGGGATTGGCGTCCGGCTTATTCCGCTCTGAGCACCGACATCGGAGTCAGCCGCATGGCACGCCACGCAGGCACGAGCGTGCCTGCGAGCACCGTCAGGAGCGCCACGCCGACGGCGGTGGCGAAGGTCGCTGGATCGCCCGGCGCGACGCCGAAGAGCAAGGCGCTTATTCCTCGTGCAGCCGCGTAGGCGCCCAGCACGCCCGGTGCGATGCCGAACAGCGCCAGGCGCATCCCGTCTGCGACGATCATCCGTCCGACTCGCGCGGGATCCGCGCCCAGTGCGAGGCGTACGCCGATCTCCTGCGATCGCTGTGAGACCGTGTAGGCGAGCAGCCCGTAGATCCCGACTGCGGAGAGCAGGATAGCCACGACCGCGAAGACACCCAGAACCTGCAGCTGGCCCCGGCGGCTGGCGGTCTCGCCCGCGATCACGTCGTCCATCGCACGCACGTCGGCAATCGGCTGCTCGGCGTCGATCGCGCGGACGATCTGGCGGACGGCAGACACGAGCGCGCTCGCCTGACCCGAATGCCGAATCACCAGATCCTTGGGGTCGAAGCCGCCGGGGAATGGATCCGGGGCCTGCGCCGCGGGTAGATACATCTGGGGTTCGCTGGTCCGCTCCAACCCGCGGACCTTGATGTCGCCGACCACCCCGACGACGGTCCGAGTGTCATCCAGGTGCCGGAAGGTCCTGCCGATCGGATCCTGGCCGGGCCAGTACCGCTCAGCGAAAGAAGCGCTCACGACGGCAACCCATGCACGGTCGCCGCGGTCGCCGTCTTCGACATCGCGGCCGCGCCGCAGGGCGATCCCCATCGTCCTGAAATATTGCGGGGTGACCCAGCGATGGCTGACGACGTCTCTGCGGCGGACTGGCTTTTCCCGGCCAGGGATTTCGATCGCGGTAACGAGACCGGTTGTCACCATCGGCAGCCCGCTGGTGAACGCGGCGCTGTGCACTCCGGGCAGCGCCCGCACTCGCGCGAGCACGCGATCGTAGAACTGGACGCGCTGCAACGGCTTGTCGTACTTCGGCCGCGGCAGGGCCATATTGAGCGCCAGCACGTTCTCGGGCCTGAAGCCCGGGTCGATTGCCTGTACCTGCCAGACAGCCCTGATCAAGAGGCCGGACGTGATCAGCAGGACTACCGACATCGCGACTTCGACCGTGACCAGAACGGCGCGGAGACGCTGCTTCGCTCCGCCGCCGGCGCGGACACCCTCGCGCCGCGCGTCGAATGTGGTGCGACGGCCGGCACGAATCGCGGGAAAGAGACCGAATCCGAGAGCCGTGAGCGTCGTGAACAGCGCCGCGACAGCGATCACCCGCAGGTCCAGGACGGGTTCGGTCGCGATGGGGAGCGTATCAGGAACGAGGCTGGCGAACAGCGGAACGCCGACGACCGCCACGAACAGGCCTGCGGCGCCGCCGAGCAGCGTCAGGATCAGGCTCTCGGTCACGAGCTGCCGCATCAGCCGCTCTTTGCCCGCACCGAGTGCGGCCCGCACTGCCAGCTCGCGTTCGCGTGCCGCGGCCCTCGCGAGCAACAGATTGGCCAGGTTCGCGCAGGTGAGGAGCAACAGGCAGAGGCTGGCGCCGCCGAGCGCCATGAGCATCAGGCGGAAGCGGGGGGACATGTTCTCCCGCATCCGGAAGAAGCTGATCCCGGTTTCGGCGTTGGTCTCCGGAAAGTCGCGGGCCAGGCGAGCAGCAATGACCTCGAGGTCGGCGCGAGCCTCCTCGAACGTGACGCCCGGTTTCAGTCGCGCCACTGCGTGAATGTACGTATTCGTACGGTCCGCGTAATCCTCGTCCTCGAAGGTCAGCGCGGTCCAGAGCTGAACCTCGCGGGTGGGGAAATAGAAGCCGTGGGGCATGACGCCGATGATCGTGTGGGGCACCCCGTCGAGGCGGACTGTCCGTCCCAGCACCGACGGGTCGGCACCGAACTGCGATTGCCACAACCCATAACTGATGACGGCTGTGCGACGATCGTCCTCGCGCGCGTCGAACCCACGTCCGAGTGCGGGCGTCACGCCGAGGAGCCGGAGGACATCCGGTGTTACCGGTGTGATCGCCAGGCGGCGCGGCTCGCCGAACCCCACGAGGTTCGCGGCGCCGCCCGTGAACGCGCCCATCGCCTCGAACGACGAGCTCATCGCCTTGAAGTCGCGATAGTTGGCCGGCGAGAGCTCGTTCATGCAGCCCCATCCGGCCCCGGTCCGTGGTCCTTCGCACGCACGCACGAGCGCGTCGGGATCGGCAAACGGCAGCGGGCGGAGCAGCACGAAATCCGCGACCGAGAACGCCGCGGTATTGGCGCCCACGCCAAGCGCGGTGACCAGGATGGCTGTGAGCGCAAAGCCGCGCGCGCGGTTGAGCGTGCGGAACGTGTAGCGCAGATCCTGCTTCAGGATGTCCCAGTGGACGGCCGGTGCATTCATGATCACCTCGTGAAGAACAGCAAACCACAACGCGAGGCGCGCCACACCGCGAGCCGCGCGCAGCTGGACCTGAAAGATGGCTGCCATCTCGTCGCCGTAATCCGCGCGGAACGAGGCGGGATACAGATAGAGAAGCAGTCGGTAGATCCGCATCACACCTTTCGAGGCGCAAGGCCCTTCGCGCGTGCGAGGTCGAGCATCTGCGCCAGCCGGCGGGATTCGGCCATGGCGACTTCGCGGCCGAACGGCGTGATCCGGTAATAGCGCCGGCGCTCGTCGTCTATTTCTCTCGCCGGGCGTGAGCTGATCTCGCGAATCAGTCCCTGCTGCACCATTCGTTCGATCGACCGGTAGAGCGTGCCGGGGCTGAGCTTCAACGTGCCGCCGGTGCGAGCGGCGACGTCCTTGATAACGGCGTAGCCATGCCGATCCTCATCGGCGAGGGCTACCAGGATGTGGAAGGTGACCGGAGGCAGTGGCAGCAGCGATTCGGCTTCGGTCTTCACGCCATGAGTATATCCACACTGCACATAGTTGGACTAGTGGAGCGCGGAGCGGTTAGCTGGATGTGTGGGGACCGCGCGAAATTGTGGCTCACTGCCTGGCCTCTTATTGCTGTTCCATCGCGGCAGTCCAAGCCCCGAGGATTGGCAGGAGGTAATATCTGATTTGGGGCAGTTCCTTCCACTCCATGGCGTTGCTGAATTCCGGTGATGGCGCTGGAAACGACACACTTGTGTATGACGCCTCGCGCTGGAAATTGATCAGCACGGCGCTTCGGCGCGGACTGCGCAAGCGCTGCCCGCACTGCGGGAAGGGGCGGCTGTTTTCCGGGTGGTCCCACCTCGAACGCTGTTCAATCTGCGGCCTGGTCTTCGCACGGAATCCCGGTGATACCTGGGCCTTCACAATCTTCGGCGATCGGCT
>JBBQEJ010000261.1:0-5656 GCA_038320555.1 Vicinamibacterales bacterium
GCCTGTGTTGTGAAACAACTGGTTCTTCATGCGGAACGGTGACGGCTGTCCGCGCTGCGCTTCAATCACATTGACGGCGCCATTGGCCACGAAGAGATCGAGCCATCCGTCGTTGTCGTAGTCGAACCAGTCAGTACCGAACCCCGTGGAGGCGGCTGTCGGCGCGGCAAGCCCGGCCGGCACGCGCACATCCTCAAAATTTCCCGTGCCGTCATTCCTGTACAGCGCGAACGTTTCGCCGATGATGTTCGAGACGAAGAGATCCTCGTCGCCATCGCCGTCGAAATCGCCCGACGCGATACCCATGCTGCCTTCAGGATTTCCGGCGGCATTCACCGCGGAACCAGAAAGGAGACCTTCATCAACGAACGTGCCATCGTGCCGGTTGATCCACAGCTGATTCGGTGTGGCGTCATTGGCGACATAAAGGTCGAGCCAGCCGTCGCCGTTGTAGTCGCCGGAGACCACGCCAAGGCCGGCGCCGTCAGCTTTGGTGATTCCCGCGGCTTCGGTGACGTCCGTGAAGCGCCCGTTTCCGTCGTTGCGATACAAGCGATCTGGCGCCGGCCGGTACGCACGCGGTCCGCAATAATCGCGCGCACCGACCGAGTCGGTGCAGGTCTTATTGCCAGCCATTGTGAAGTCGAGGTAGTTCGCGACGAAGAGATCGAGATCGCCGTCGCGGTCGTAGTCGAAGAAGACGGCGCTCGTGCTCCACAACGGATCGCTGACGCCGGCCTGGCTCGTGACGTCGGTAAACGTGCCGTCGCCGTTGTTGCGAAACAGCGTGTCGGGCCCGAAGGTGGTGATGAAGAGATCGAGGTCGCCATCGTTATCGTAGTCGCCGACGGCCACGCCCATTCCATACGCGCGCAGCCCGACGCCGGCGCGCGCAGTCACGTCGGTGAAGTGCAGCCGCGGCGTGCCGTCGGCTCCGCGGGTCAGATCGTTGCGAAACAGCCGGCTGGTCGGGTAGTCGCCGCTCCCAGACGGGCTGCCGGCATCGAGCGGCCCGTCCTGCACCAGAAAGACGTCGAGGTCCCCGTCATTGTCGTAGTCGAAGAGTGCGACGCCCGCGCCCATCTGCTCGGGCAGGTAGTACTGGCCGGTGGCGCCGTTGACGTGGGTGAACGTCAGGCCGCTAGCCACCGCGGATTCGATGAAGAGAGGCTCCGCCGCTTTGTTCTCTTTGTGGCTTCCGCCTTTAGGCGGAAGAACAAGCGTCGCCAACAGTCCGACAACGATCGAACCCCGCACGCTCATCGGATCGTCGCCAGGTTCCGCTCGATCGCGCCCGCGAGCGCGGTATCGCCGTACTGCAGCGCGAGCTGTCGAGCGTCGGTGGCCCAACGCACGGCGTCGTCTTTGCGGCCTGCGCGCAGAAGCGCTGTCGAGAGGGCAAACAGATAGCGCGGTGCTTCGGCGTCGCGGGGCTCTGTGAGCTTCTGCAGTTCCACGACCGCTTCCTCCGGCCGGCCGAGTGCGATCAGCATCCGTCCCGCGTTGAACCGCGCCAGCCGGAACGTCGGCTGGCTGTCGAGCGCCTGTCGGTACTCGGCGAGCGCCGCGTCCGGTGATTGGCGAAGGCGTTCGAGGACTTGTCCAAGGTTGTTGTGCGCCTCCGCATACCGGGGATTGACCTCGAGGGCGCGCCGGTACGACTCGGCGGCCTCATCCCATTTCTGCTGAAGGCTGAGCAGAACACCGTAATCATAGTGAAGCTCAGCGAGATCGGAGCCGAGTTTTACCGCCGCACGGTAATGCTCTTCGGCCTTCGTCCAGTTCTCCGAACGGCCGTAGAGCTTGATCAGGTTCGCATGAGCGATGGCGAGCGACGGATCGGCGGCGAGTGCTGCCTCGTACTCCGCGATCGCGCCGTTCACGTCTTCGGTATCAGCCAGCTTCTGGCCACGTCGCAGCCGGGCGCCCGGGTCGTTGCGCAGCGCGCTGAGGCCGGCGAGTACCGGATCTTCGACCGCTGGCCACAGCGCTCCATACTGCGCGTGCCGTTGCAGCGCCAGCTGCGCCTCATCGCGTCGGCCGAGCGCGCGAAGCGACAGCGCCAGCGCGTAGTGCGCAGCCCCCCATTCAGGAAAGAGCGCGATGGCCTGCAGGATGCTCACAATGGCCCGGTCGTGCTTTCCCTCGACTGCCGCAATCCGCCCGAGCCCGAACAGCGCTTCGGGTTTGGCGTCCGCTTCGCTCAACAAGGCCGTGAACATCGCCCGGCTTTCTTCGACGGCCCCGGCACTCAGCAGCGCGTCAGCCAGCTTCACGCGCGCTGGCAGATAATCCGGTCGGATTTTCAGCGCCTCGCGCAGGCGCGCGGCGGCGGCGGGGGGACGGGCCAGACGATCGAGCACGCACGCGTCCAGGTACTGCCACTCGAACGTGCCTGGCGCAAGCGACGCCGCGCGTGCATAGGCCTCGTGGGCGGCGTCCCACTGCTCCCACGCGTGCAGCAGACGCGCGAGCGATCCCACCGCGACCGCGTCGGCCGGGCGGGTCGCCGCATCACGATATGCCCGCGCGACCGATTCACGCATGCTCGCCGGATAAGTCTCCAGCGGCAGGACGGGAAGAGCGGGAGCCGACTGGCCGAATGTCACCCAGAGAGAGAGAACGAGAACGGTAGTAAGGCGTGCCATTTCAAGGGAGGCGAAAAACGAAAAGGCCCCGCCGTGCATTGTGCACGACGGGGCCCGGTTTAGCGAAGTGAGGGTTAGAAGCTGAAGCGCAGCCCCATCTGGATCTGCCGTTCCGGATACTGATTGGCCACGCCGGTGATCCGGCCGAAATTGCCGGATGTGATGTCGCCGTTCGGGTTGCCGTAAACCGGATGGTTGAAGAGGTTGCCCGCCTGCAACCGGTACTCGAGCCGCCGCGTGCCGCCGATCGGGAACGATCGGAACAGCGAGAAGTCGAGGTTGTAGCCACCCGGGCCGCGGAACTGGTTCCGTCCGGTGTTGCCGAAACGAACTCCAGTCGGTTGCGCGAACTGGGTTGTATCGAACCACGGGCCGGTCGCGCCGATTTGGCCCAGCACGTTGAACGTGCCGGTCAGATCGGCGGTCTGCGTGTTACTCGGCGTGTTCAAGGCGTCGCCGTTGGCCGTCACGGTGAAGGGCGTGCCGCTGAAGGCGGCCAGCAGCCCGTTGATCTGCCAGTCGTTCGCGATGGCCTTCAGAACGTTGCCGTTGCCGTTCTGCGACTGCCACGGCAGCTGGTACGCAAACCCGAGCTGGAAGTTGTGCGTCCGGTCGAATCCAGCCAGTGTGTAGTTGCGGTAATACTCGCTCGGTGTGTTCCAGCTCACCGTGGCCCTGCCGTCGGAGTCACTCTGGTTCTGCGACTTGCTGAGAGTGTAGGCCCCCTTGAGCATCAGGCCGTGGGTGAACGGCTTGTTCACCGCTACCTGCAGCGATTGATAGTTCGTCTTCAGGCGGTCGCCCCACGAATCGATGCGGACGATGCGACCCAGACCGAAGTACGGACGCCCCTGATTTCCGGTGCCGAGCACGGTCGGGGCATTGATGTCCAGCGCGGCATAGCCGCCGGTACCCTTGGCGCCGACGTAGGCAAGATCCACCGACATGTCGAACATGACGCGGCGCTCGACTGCGACGTTCCACGTCTGGACGTAGCCTCGGTCGATATTGTTGATTTCCGGAGTGTACTCGGCAGCCGCGCGGTTGAGCGGTATACGTCCGCTGCTCTGGTCGGGCGGGACGATCGTCGGGATGCCCTGCGCCAGCGTGCCGTAGTAGCCGAACGAATCCACGTTCGGGTAACTGATCGCAAGGGTGATCGGGTAGTCGTTGTCGCCCCGCACAGCGCGCGCCCACGGCGTCGCGTTGTAGGTGAGACCGTAGCCGCTCCGAATGACGGTCTTGTCATTCATCCGATAGATGGCGCCGAGCCGCGGCGCGAGATTGTCCCAGCTCATGCTCATGCCGTTGTTCTGCGGGTTGCTGCCCCTGCCGGCGATGAGCACGTCGAGAGTGGTCAGGTCGAGGCGATCGAGGCCGCGTCCATCCGCCCGGTGCATGATGGGATAGAGCTCGTAACGAAGACCAAGGTCGAGCGTCAGCTTGCTCGTTGGCGTCCAGCGGTCGCGGAAGTACGTCGTGTGCTGCCACTCGCGCGCGGTCATGAGCTCGTTCTGGACACTCTTGCTCGGCTGCGTGTAGCCAAGCAGGAACGTAGCGAACGTGTTGTAGAAGTTGGCCGTCTGAGGGCCCCCGTTGAGCGCTGTCACGGAGCCATTGAAGCCAAAGGCCCCGCGCGGGTTGCCCGTTTCAGGCTGCCAGTGGTCGAGATAGAAGAAGTTCATCAGGTAACCGGCGCGCAAGTCGTGCCGGCCCATCAGCTTGGAGAGGTTCGTCGACAGCGAGTACGTGCGCTCGTCGCGGAAAATCGGGTTCCAGCCGTCCCGGTTGCCGACTGCGCTGAAGGTGGTGTAGTTGAACACGGGGTAGCCGGCGTATCGCGGCTGGCCCGTGCCCTGGTCGTTCGTGCCGGGAATGCCGAGCACGTCGAGGCCGTAGTTGCCGGCCTGGAAGTCCGGCCCGTACACGTGCTGATCCTGACGGCCGAATCCAAACGTCATGTCCATCAGCAACGTTGGAGTGAACGTCCATGTCTGGCCGGCCGTGGCCTGCCAGACTTTCGTGAAGCCGCCATCACCTGACGCGTTGGGGTCGGGTCCGAGATAGTTCGTGAGGTCGTCGACCACCGCGTTCATGTAGCTGAACTTGCCCCAGATTTGATGCGCCGAGGTGCGGTTCCAGTTGACCTTGGCGTCCCAGTTGTCGCGTGCGAAGGTGCGGTCTTCCTGACGCTTGTAGTTGTTCGTCAGCCCGCCCGCCCCGGTGCCGGGGTTGTTCGGCAGCGGGAAGAGGTTGAGCACTTTCTGCGCGATCGGGCTGATCATCCCGTTCGGAATGGTGTTGTTGACGAACTGCGTGCGACCGAAGCCGTTGCCCGTCGTATTCGTGGGATCGTAGATTTGCTGAAGGCTCCCATTCGTGTTGAAAGCCTGGCTGAAGTCCCCCGCGCGCAGCCTGGCGTCCGGCACGCTGAACAACGTGATCAGGCTCTGGTCTCGCCTGAATCCCTCGAGCGACCCGAAGAAGAACAGCTTGTTCTTTTTCAGGGGGCCTCCCAGGGTGCCGCCATAGGTATTGGCTGTGACTGGAAGCTTCTTCGGGACGTCGCCGGCACTGAAGTACTTCGGCGTCGCGTTCAGCTTGTCGCTGTTGTAGAACTCGAACGCGGACCCGTGGAACTGGTTCGTGCCGGACTTGGTGATAACCGTGACGGCCGCGCCGCCGGCGTTGCCCTGCTCGGCATCGAAGCTGCTCGTCGAGACGTTGACGGTGTCGACCGTTTCCGCCGGCGAGATGTACATGTTGTGATTCGGCAGCCAGATGTTCATGTTCGTGGCGCCGTCGGTCCGGGTCGTGTTGTTCGTGTTCACCTGCCCGTTGACGTTCGTAGCCAGCGAGCGCGCCGGCGTATCGGTCTCCGCGTTGCCGAACGCCATCGGCGTCGTGCCGGGTACGAGGCTCATGAGCGCCTGATAGTTGCGGAAGCGGTTGAGCGGCATCGACGTGATCGCGTCGGACTTCAGCTCGGTGTGCACGTCCGCCTTGTC
>JBBQEJ010000262.1:0-5647 GCA_038320555.1 Vicinamibacterales bacterium
GGACGCGAAAGTCGTTAATCGGGGGCCCGGCTCCGAATACAACCCATGGGACGGGTTACCGTCGATCCGGCGAATTTTCGTTCGCGACCTGGATCCGCGGAGCCATGGCAACGCGGTCGGAATCGGCATGGCGGATGTCACAACGGACCGGTTCGTCCACGGGATCGATTGGGAGCCGACACGGGTCAACGCGCTGAGCTCGGGCATGCCATCCAGGATTCGCGTCCCCGTGCACTTTGCCAGCGATCGCGATTGCCTGCGCTGGGTCACGGCCACCGCCGGGAGAATCGATCCTGCGGACCTGACGTGCGGCTGGATTCGGAACACACTCGAACTGGAGCGATTGGCGATCACTCACAACCTGCGCGACCGGATTGGGCCGCAGGTCGAGGTCGAGCGCGACATTCAGGTGACGTGGGATGAGCGGGGAGATCTCGTCAGTCCCCTCAGGGCAGTAGATTGAGCGTCCAGCGTCTACGGCACCCAGGCAACATAGACGATGTAGGTGATGACCGCGCCCGCGCCGAACAAGATGATGCCGGCGAGACGGTACTTGTGGACGAAGTACAGGAGGATGAGGCCCGTCACGGCGATGAAAACGAGGAGTGCGGCGGAGACGTCGATCGCTGCCTTCCACACGCCGCCCGTATCGCGGCCCTTGTGCAGATCGTTGATGAGCGCAGCGAAACCCATTCGCGTTTCGGTGACGTCGAACCGGCCCGTCGTGCGGTCTACCTGTGCCGACGCCTCGTACCCGGGCCCCTTGAACACCAGCTCGCACTGCCCATCGTCGATCCTGAAGTCCGAGAGCGCGCCGCGCAGCCCGGCACTGGATCGAAGGTACTCCACCACTTGCAGCTTATCGACGCCGTCGGGCGCCGGAGTCCTCAGCCACGACGGATTGATGGTGCCATGGCGCTCGACTGTCACCTGCTGATTGGCGAACCAGTCCTGGTGATTCAGCGTGATGCCCGTCACCGCGAAGAAAAGGACCAGTGCGAGACTCGCCATCGAGCCGTAGATATGCAGCCACCTGGACAGCTTGGCGACGCGGCGACGCCAGGGAGGCCGGGTCACCGGTACCGCTGCCGAAGGCGCGGCGTCGCCGAGCTGAGGGGCCTCAACGGCCGACCGGCTGATAATCAAGGTTCGCTGCACTGATCTCAGTCCCCCCTGGCAGCGCGGTGTGTTTCGGCGTGCTGGAAAAGTCCATTTCCTGACGAATGATCTGGTAAGTGCCGTGCTCGCGTGATGCCTCGATGCAGACGGTATACGTGCCGGCGGGCACCGGCTTCCCGGCGTTGTCCTTGCCGTCCCATTGCAGGGTGTACTTCCCGGCGGTGCGCGTGGCGCTCGTCACCGCGTCGACGATCTGCGAACCCTCCGTCATGGCGCGCAGCCGGTCGGCGCGGTACCAGGCCCTGAGTTCCGGGAGGTAGCGGGCCTTGCGGTCCCGCCATACAGCGATCGTACGCACCGGGAACCGGTCCTTGTCTTCGATCCACACGGCAACATAGGGCCGGCGCGCCATTCCCGATATCCGCGCAAGCTCCAGCGAGATTGTGAGCTGCCACGCGGCAGGCCCGTTGGCCTGCTCGGCCGCGTAGAGCGTCTTGACTGGACCGCTGCGGGACGGCCGAAACCCCGGCCGTACTTCGAGGCGTCGCCACCCGGGGCTCTCGATGCGCTTTCCGTCAGCGAGCGACAATGCGAACTCGACGCCTGGCACCGTGCGGGCGAGCGCGGCGCTCTCGGCCGGTGTCAGCACGCAGAAAGCAGTGGCCAGGGCTCCAGCCTCAATCGCATTGGACGACACAACGGTGGCGCTCAACACGTGTCCGGCCGGCAGGCCCGTTCGCGGGTCGATGACATGTGAAAAGTGCCTCCCGGCGATATCGAAGCCGCGCTTGTAGCCGCCGCTCGTTGCCACGACCCCGTCGTGCACCGCGAGCACGGCAACTGGCGCCGCATTGTCGGCGTTCGCAACAGGATCCGCGACGCCAATGGTCTCGGTCCAATCGCCTCGTACGATGACGTCGCCTCCGGCGTTGATCAGGATGCCGCTCACCCCGCGCACCGTAAGTGCGCGTCGCGCGGCACGATCGACGATGTAGCTCTTGGTGAAGGAGTTCAGCACCAGCGGCGCATTGCTCGTGTCACACGTTGATCATATAACTGTCGCATTTGAGAGCGGACGACGAGGCCGTGGACAATCCTCGCGCAGCGGACCCGGAGAACGCGCCTCGTGCAGAGAACGCGGAGGGCGCCAACATAGCGGGCTGATGCCCACCCCTTGTTTCTCCTATTGCAAAGGGGTAGGTCTCGCGCAGGGACGCGGAATACGGATCTCGCGCGGAGAGGGCAGAGCGCGCAGAGAAATAGCGTGATGGTGCCGGCATACGCCGGGTTGATCGCGAGGGTTTGGCCTCCGGTCGAGGTCGCTGGGATCGCGCCATATAATGCCCCACACCGAGCTCGTTCTGCTCGTCGCTGCAGCGGATTGGCGGCTCGCGAAGGAAGAACTCACGCGGGCGCGCTGAAGGCCGGGGAACTGGCCGGGACATCTACGGCTTACGGGACGTGCTCGCGCTACGAGGCGTGTGGGGCGCGACTGATGGGATGAGGAGCGTATGATCAACCGCCGTGAATTCCTCGAAACGGTCGCCGCCGCCGTTCCGGCGCTCGGCTGGCAGGGAACGCCCGCGAACGAGTGGGGCTCGCCAGTGTTCGACCTTCATTTTCATCTTCGGCCACAGCCGGCGGCCAACCTCGCGCATCTCGATGGAGCGGGGGTGACGAAGGCAAACCTGCTTACGCGGGGAACCGTCCTCGAACAGGTCAAGGCGCTGCAGGCGGCGGCGCCAGGCCGCTTTACGTGGTTCAACAGCTACGACGTGACCAAGCCGGACGCGGAACAGATGCTCACCCAGGCGGTTAAGGATGGAGCCCAGGGCTTCGGCGAGATGAAGTTCCATGTCGCCGCAGATGGCCCGGAGCTCGGTCGGGTGTATGCACTCGCTGCCGATCTCCGCGTGCCGATTCTCATTCATTTCCAGGAAGTCGATCACTTCCCCGACGAAGGCACCTGGAGTACCGGCTTTGCCAAAACGTTCGAGTCGATCCTGAAGACCTACCCCAGGACGACGTTCATCGGACATGCGGATGCCTTCTGGGCCAACGTGAGCGCGGATTATCACAATGAAGCGGCGTATCCCACCGGTCCAATCACACGCGGTGGTGTGACCGACAAGCTGCTCGGCGACTATCCCAACCTGTTCGGCGATCTGGCGGCGAATTCTGGCAACAACGCCCTGTCACGCGACGACCAGTTCACGGCAGATTTCCTGAAGCGCCATCAGGACAAGCTGTTCTTCGGCAGCGACTGCAGCTGCACCGACGGACATGGCGGCGGAGTCAGCCAGAACAACAATCCGACGGCCGCACGAATGGCCGGCAAGTGCGTCGCGCGCGAGACCTTGAGCCTGCTGAAGCGCACCACCGCTCCCGACCTCTTCCGGAAGATCGTCTGGGGCAACGTCCACACGCTGCTGCGGATTCCGGCGTGATGCAGAGCGTGAGACTATTCGATCTCAGTACGTGCGCCTGCTAGTCGTCGCGTCAGTTACCGGTGTAACATGCTCCGCGCCCCTCGCATCCTCGCCGAGGGAACGGAGGTTACCCCCTGTGTCTGACTTCACTCGTATTTCGCGATTTGTCGCGTTCTCCCTATTCACGCTCTGTGCAACATCGGCGTTCGCCGCCGGTCCCACCGTCATGAAAAACGCACGACACGATACCTCGCTGGCGCTGGCTCAGCTGGCCGCCGGCGCCGGCGCGCCTTCGAAGCAGCCGGACCGCGAAATGGCGGAGCCGCGCGCCACACGCGACGCGATCGCGAGCGGACGCGACGATGCCGTCGCCGCGCCGTTGGCAGGGTCACTCGACGGTGTCTCCAGGGTGATCGGCTTTGACGGGCAGTCTGCTGCCGACAATCGCCGCGTATTCGGGTTTGCGTTCGTCCCACCCGACACGAATGGTGCGGTCGGAGCGTCGCAGTACGTCCAGATGGTCAACGTCACAATCGCCGTCTATGGCAAGCGCGACGGCGCGCTGCAACTCGGCCCGGCACCCATCCATTCGCTCTGGCGCGGTTTCGGCGGACTCTGCGAGAACGGAGGCGAGTCGGAGTTCTACTCCGACGGCGGCGATCCGATCGTCCTCTATGATCACCTGGCGGACCGCTGGATGGTCAGTCAGCTGCAGTACGACGAAACCTTCACCCAGACGGCGCAGTGCGTCGCGATCTCGGCCGCGTCGGATGCAACCGGTTCCTATAATCGGTACGAATTCGATTTCGGCCTGAACTTCCCCGATTATCCAAAGTTCGGCATCTGGCCGGACGCCTACTACAATTCCATCAATGGTGTACCGCGGGAAGACCTTTGCCGGCGCGGAAGCGTGCGCCTTTGATCGCGCCGCGATGTTGACGGGCGCGGCGGCGAACGCCATCTGTTTCCAGCAGCCCTCGTCGGTGTCGAGCCTCCTTCCTGCGGACCTTGACGGCTCGACGCTGCCTCCGACGGGCGCGCCGAATTACTTCGTCGGCCTCGCCGACGCGACGCACCTGAACTTGTTCCGCTTCCATGCTGACTTCACCAACCCGGCGGCCTCGACGTTCAGCCCACCGGTGTTGATCGACGTCGCGGAGTACAACGAGATCTGTGCACGCGCCACAACCGTGGCGTGCATCCCCGAGCCGGCGCCCGGCGAGAAAGTCGATGGCCTCGCGGATCGGGTCATGTTCCGCCTCGCCTACCGGAACTTCGGCGATCACGAGGCGCTCGTGGTGAACCACACGGTGCGGGGCGGTGCGCTCGGTGGCGTGCGCTGGTACGAGATCCGGGAACCCGGCGCCACCCCCACGGTCTTCCAGCAGGGAACGATCATCGATCCCGACACGGATTTCTGGCTCGGAAGCATCGCGATGGATCGCGCGGGCAACATCGCCGTCGGGTTCAACGCGATGAGCAAGCACGATTTCTCCAGCGTGTACGTTGCCGGGAGGAAGCCGTCCGCTCCTCGAGGCGCAATGTTCGGCCCACTCCGCCTCGCGTTGGGCAGCGGCGTGCAGTTCAATTCGTACAAACGCTGGGGTGATTACAGCAGTATGACCGTCGATCCCAAAGACGACTGCACTTTCTGGTACACGCAGGAGTACTACATCGCTTCCGGCAGCTTCAACTGGGCCACACACGTCGGCGCGTTCAAGTTCGACAATTGCAAGGCGGGAAGTAAACCCCCAGGATGAGGGGTCACGAGCGCGGTCGCGGGTGAGTTCGATGGCGAGATCGCGACGAGTTGCAGGGTGATCCTCTCGCGTCCGATACAGGCGCGCTCGCAAGAGCGCTGAGCGTGAGGTCGCCGTCATCAGATCGTCACGCGATTCAGTCAAGCCGGGCCCTTCGTACGAGCAGGGTCCACCGATGCAAATCGCGAAGGGCTTTCCGCGCCAAGCCGCGAAGCGGAGACGGCGGGCACAATTTGGGCACAGTCGGCCCGATCGCAGTTCCCGCCTGCGGGTGAGTCTCTAATTTCGTGGGAAAGATTGGAGGCGCCGCCCGGATTTGAACCGGGGATGGAGGTTTTG
>JBBQEJ010000263.1:0-5641 GCA_038320555.1 Vicinamibacterales bacterium
TCTTCCGCAGAACGCCGCGTTTCTGAAGGAGCTCTGTCAGGACCTCAAGCGGACCTGCGGCACGGGCGGCGCAGTGGTCGACGGGACCGTGCAGCTCCAGGGAGATCTGCGCGAGCGGATCCGCAGTGTCCTGATCGAAAATGGCATCGCGGTCAAAGGATGAGCGCGCTCTGAGAGCAGAGGCTGCGACTACTTCACTTGTTCCACGGTCCGCAGATAGGCAACCAGGTCGATCACTTCGCGGTCCGCAAGCGTCTCGAACAATCCGGGGGGCATCATCGATACCGCTGTCGACTCGCGTGACTGGATGTCCGACTTGTTGATGACGGCTGCGTCGCGCCCGACCACTCGCAGCGTGACCTGCCTGGGCGTTTCGGAGGCAACGTTCCCGGAGAAGGTGCGGCCATCCCGAGTGGTGATCACGACCATCTTGTAAGTGTCCTGGATCTCGCCGTTCGGATTCAGCACGTTGAAGAGCAGGTAATCCAGGTTGGCGCGGTTCGAGCCGGTCAGATCCGGACCTATCGTGCCGCCCTCGCCGTACAGCTTGTGGCACGGGCCGCAGGTCCGCTGGAAGATCCCCCGGCCGTTCCTGACGTTCGCGCCCCTCACGGCGGTGTCGTTGAGCAGTCCGCGATATGTGGAGTACGCCTTCTCCTCGTTGGCGCTTTCGACCGGACCCCAGACGTCGCTGAACGGGGTCCCTACGACTCTGAGCAACTGTCGCGCGGCGTAGGCCGGAACATCGCGCCTCGGGATGACCCCTTTGGCCAGCGCCTCGGTCAGCAGCCGGCCGTACCTCCGCCGCGATGCCAGCGTCTGCACCGCCTCTGATTTCTCGGCGCTGCTGAACGTGTTGTAACGCTCGATCAGCAGCTTCCCGATCGTCTCGTCATCGAACGCCGCCATCGCGCGGACGGCGTCCACACGGAGCCTCTGATCGTCGAGCACCGCCTGAAGCTCCGGCACGAGCTGCGGGCGGCGCTGGGCCGACAGCGTTTGCAGGGCTCTGCGGCGCTGATCGAGCGGCGCGGTCTTGTTTCGCACGATCGCCAGATTCTGCTTGGCGGTCTCGGTATCGCCGAACTCCTGCGCCACATCGAGCGCGAGCCGGGCGATCGGCGCGTCCGATCGTTTCAGCCGATCGAGCACGGCCGCCCAGTTGGATGGAGTGGTCAGATCGACGCGGCCCTCGAGGCCATCCCGCATCCCCTCCAGCAGGCTGATCTCATTCTTCGGTGCTTTTCCGATTACGGCGACGAGCGGTTCGAGCGCATCGGCATCGACCGTTCGGCGCGCGATGAACCGGGCCAGCAGCGGGATGTTGCTCTGGGACGCGTGTTCGAGGGCAAACGCGGGATTATCCGTGACGAGCGGCTCCACTCCGACCCAGAGCATCTTGGGCAGGTTGTGATCAACGGCGTCTTCCCCGTGCATCATCAACTCCGCGCCGATCTTCCAGGCCGCCGTGTGGTCCATGCGCTGAAGCGCGGACGCGAGATAGAGCCGCACGACCGGCGAACGATCTTCGCGGGCTATCCTGATGAACGTCTCGACCGCGATCTGGGGCGGCGATCGATCTTCGCAGAGCAGCTGGATTGCCCAGGCGCGAACGTAGTCGTCGCGATCCCCGAGCGCCTGAATGAGCGCGCCAGGCGTCCAGCCGCCGGTGACGTGCAAGGCCCACATCGCCCGCATGCGCCAGTCGGGATTGGCGTCGGTGACGAACATTCGGCGCAGCTGCTCGTGTGTCTCTGGCTGCAGCGTGCGCTTCGCGGCGCGGTTCTGCAGGATGACCCTGGCCCGGCGGGCATGCCAGTCGCTGCTGCTCCGCTGCAGATCGACGAGCTGCGCGTCGGTCATCTTTCCCAGATCGGAATAGCGGCCCGGCCATTGTTCGGCCTCTGATTTCTTCGGGGTGATCCTGAAGATCCGTCCCGTCTCCTTCTGCAGCACATCCTGACCGCAGATGTCGGCATCGTGCCAGTCGAGCACGTACAACGCGCCTTCCGGGCCGATCTCCAGGCTGAAGCCGATCCACTGTGCGTTGTTGGCCAGGAGGAAATCGTCGCCATGACGGGCAACGAAGCCGGAGCCCTTAGGCTCCAGGACGTCGGACAGCACCGCGTGCTCGTGGATGTTGGCCATGAAGATCCGGCCGAGCTGTGATCGCGGGAACGCGTCCGACTGATAGACACGCGCGCCGCCGTGCGCCGACCGGTGACGATGATCGGCAATCGTCTCGATGTCGCTGTAGACGTAGGGATTCAGGTGCTGGCCCCCCTGGCGCTGATAAATGCCGCCCAGGATGACGTGCCACAGATGAGGGATCACACACGCGCTGATGAGGAGCTGTCCTTTGGCGTCGTAGTCGATGCCCCACGGGTTGCTGAAGCCGTGGGCGACGACCTCGAAGATATTTTTCGTCGGGTGATAGCGCCACACCCCGCCGTCCATCAGGACCCCCTCGCCTTCGAGCAGGTCCTCCGGAAACGGCTCGTTGTGTTTGTAGAGGCGGCCCTTCCCTTGTGGTTTTCTGATCTTCGAGGTCGTCGCATATCCCTGCAGCCCGTACAACCATCCGTCAGGGCCCCAATGCATGCTGTTCATCGTTTCATGGCGGTCCTTGATGCCCCATCCCGTCAGGCGGACTTCGATATCCGCCATGTCCGCTTTGTCGTCGCCGTTCCGATCCGGAACGAACAGCAGATTGGGAGGAGCGCCGATGAACACGCCGTCGAAGCCAACCGCGATCGCGGTCGGAAAGACGATCCCGTCCATGAAGACTTTGCGGCTGTCGGCCACGCCGTCATGATCGGTATCTTCCAGAATGAGGATGCGGCTGTTCCCCGCGTTCGAAAATCCTTTTTCACGTGACTCGTAGTCGCGGTTCTCCGCAACCCAGAGCCGGCCGCGATCGTCCCAGCAGAACGCCATCGGCTGAACCACCATCGGCTCGGCGGCCCAGGCATTGACGTTGTAGCCATCGACCATCGTCATTTCCGCGACCGCCTGCTCGGCCGTCAGAAACTTCGCCGCCCGTCCTTCCTTCTGCGCGATTGTCCACAACGCCGACGTCGACCGGTTGCCGCTGAACTCTCCCCAGGCGTTTGTCATGTCGACATCGTTGAGCGTGCCGGTGTAGATCACCAGCTCGTGACGGATCACCTCCGCCTGCCCTTTGGCGATCGTCCAGTCCTCTGCGCGCGACCTCGCGGAGCCAACGCCCATTTGCGCATCAACACGCCAGGCCTGGGGATGCCCCGCGTTGTCGGGATGATCGAAAATCGCGACATGCGCCAGATCGTCGCGTCCCTCAACCTTCATCCCGATGTCGATCCACATCGCGCGCTGTCCTTCCGCGCGCTGGTTGCGCTGGCGCGCAGCGTTGACCACCTCGCCGGCTATTCGTTCCCGCCATGGCATGCGAAGGAATAGGCCACCATACTCGTACTTGCCGATCGTGACGTCCGTTTTGGCTTCGCCCCGCCAGACCAGATCCAGCACGAAGGTGCCGTTCTTTTCCCGCATCGCCCAGCGCTGCGTTTCGGTGAGGATCGCATTGCCCGCGCCGTCCAGCAGGTCGTACACCGTCTGCCATCGCACTTCGCCGCTCGACTCGGGTTTGAGAACGCTAACAGACACTCGACGCCAGTAGTCACCCTGCGGGTTGTGGAAAAAGTCGCGGCCGTTGACGCGCGTGAACCCCCAGAAGAGGCCGGTTTGATGCGGGTGGTGCGCCGGGCTGTATTCGGTGAGGACGCCTTTCCCGTCAGGCGCGGCGATCGGATGCAGATACGGGCGCGCATCCGGCTTGGCGTTCTGCGTGAGAATCGGTTCGGGTTTGCCGGCTCGAAAAACGGAGATTGTCCCAGCCTGTTCATCCTGCTTGATCGTCAATCCCCGAGCCGCGGCTGGCGCCGGTTGCTGATCGCTCTTCAGCAGCTTCAGCGATGCGCATCCGAGAGCGATAGTGGTGACGGCGATGGAAACCGCGATAGTCTTCGAATGGGACATGTGCACGTTCCTTCAGTTATATCCGCTATAGGTCTCGTTCGCGCAACCTGCGCCCCCACGATCCCGCAGGAGAAAGAGAGAAATGGAGAAGACATTTTGTAAACTCCCGTTCTCCCTTTCTCCTGTTTGATCTTGGCCGGGACGCGGTGTGACAGTGAATGTCGCTTCATTCGCGGCCACCCCATCACCCGCCCTGTAGGCCGTCGAAGAGATCCTTCAAGGGCGGTTTGTGATCCTCCCTGAAAATCTCGAAATGGACGTCCTTCTGGAAGAAGTCGTGAATCTTCGTTGCGGCAACGACGTCGGCGTACGTCACGTAGCAGTCGAGTGCCTGGTGAAACCGTTCCATGTCGGCGTCCGACGCGTCGAAGGCGCAGTCGATCTCGTCCGGCTTCGTGATGTTCACATGCCACGGAAAAGTGGCGGGCGCCACGACAACAGTGAAGAACGCCAGCCGCTGCAACCAGGGATGCGTCTGACCGCGCAGTTCGAGGTAGACACGCGTGACAGCGGCGTAGGTCACGATATGGTCGTGAAATCCGCTGATCCCGTGTACCGGGAACGTCACCACGACGTGCGGCTTGACGCGGAGCATTTCCTCGCGGATGACTCCTTCAACAGTCCAGGGGTCGAGTTCCTTCAATTTTCCGTCTGGAAGATCGAGAATTCGCATGTCCGCGAGATCCAGTGTTGTTTTCACATCCTGCATCTCGCGATGGCGCGCCGCGCCCATCTGTTCCAACGTCCAGCCGAACTTATGCCGCACGTTTGTGGCTTCACCCCTGGTCAATGTCAAGAGATAGACCTCATGCCCCTGGCGTCGCTGTCTGGCGATGGCACGCGCCGGTCCAAATGACTCGTCGTCCGTGTGCGGGAAGATATAAAGAATCCGCACGCCTTCAACCTCCTGTTGGTCCGAGGGCTCAGCGCCCGTACTTCTTGAGGAGGGTTTTTAGCATTTCGTGCGGCAGCCCTTCAACCACGCGGGTGTTGGCACCGGTCATCGTCTCGGCCGCGACAAGCGCGTTGGCAATAGCTTCTTCCGTCGCCTGCACGGTCGCCGAAAAGAGCGCGCTGATTCGATCGTTCGACAGCATCTGAACCGAGGTCACGTCGGTTGCGCCGGCGGCCTTGGCATTTGCCGTGGAGAACGCGATGAAAATGTCTCCGGAGCCGTTGCCGGATGTCGCGCCGGTGCGCGCGAGGCCGAGCGATGCACGGCGCGCGATGCGTTCGAGCTGGTGTGGCAGCAGCGGCGCGTCCGTCGCGACGACGATGATGATCGAGCCCATCTCGCGCTCGGCAACCGGATCCGCCGGAGCGCGAGGGCGCGGCGACACGACCGGAATCTCCGCGCCGACAGGCACGCCTGCGATGCGCAGCTCCGGCCGTCGTCCGTGATTCGCCTGCACCAGGACGCCGACCGTGTACCCGCCCGCGTTCGCGTCGAGCTTGCGTGACGCGGTACCCGTCCCGCACTTGAACTGGTAGCAGACCATCCCGGTGCCACCGCCGACGCTTCCCTCGCGGACCGCGCCTCCTGTGGCGCCGTCGAGCGCGGCAAACACGTGCTCGGGCTTCACGTGAAAGCCATTGATGTCGTTCAGCGCGCCGTCCCAGGTTT
>JBBQEJ010000264.1:0-5641 GCA_038320555.1 Vicinamibacterales bacterium
GGGCGCGGCCTCTGCAGGCCGTCCGCCGTAAAGGAGCGCGATGGCCAGGTTCAGTCGCGCGATGTGCAGCGCGGGGGCGATTTGCAAGGCGTCCCGGAACGAACGCGCCGCGGCGTCATAGTCGAATTGCTCGAGCCGCGCGACGCCGACGTTGTTGGCGCGGTAGGCGCGCTCGCGTTCCCGGACCGCATCGGGCGGCGCGGTTGCCTGCAGCAGCCCAAGCGCCGCGGCGAGGACGACGATGGTAATCCTCACCCTTTCGACCCCAGTGCAAGGGCGCGAACGACGCCCTTTCCCTCCGCAATCGTGAGGCTTTGATCGGCCGCGACGCCCGGCAGCCGTTCGATGCGTCCGTTCGGCCACGTGATCTCGATCCCGCCCGCCCTCGACGCGGCCCCGAGTCCGAATGTCAACGGAAGCTCGCTTTGCGACAGATAACCCGAACCGGTTTTCACCATGGCCGAGACCGGGCTGCCGGTCACGCGGATCACGCGGACTTTCGCGCCGATGGCATCACGGTTCGACGGCGAGCCGGTCAGCGTGACGCGCAGCTTGTGGTTGACCACTCCGTCGTTGCGGAAGAGTCGCGCCGGACCGTTATTGGCGGTGATGATCAGATCGAGATCGCCGTCGTTGTCGTAGTCGCCATACGCGGCGCCGCGCGCGACCGCCGGGACGGCGAAGGCTTCGCCGACGCGCCTGCTGACGTATTCGAACTTCTTCCCCCCCAGATTACGGAACAGGTGGGGCGGCTGAGCATACGTGATTGTCGGCTGCACTGTCGCAATGTCGTCGGCGACGTGTCCGTTCGCCGCAAAAATGTCGAGAGCGCCGTCCAGATCGAAGTCGAAGAAGAAGCAGGCGAACGTGAGGCGCAGGAGGGACGCCCGGCCGATCGTCGATGCCGGCGCCTCGTCGATGAACAGCCCGTTTCCCTCGTTCGAATACAGCGCCATCATTTCGTTGGAGAAGTTTCCGATGATGAGGCTCTGGCGGCCCGACGAGTCGTAGTCCGCGGCGTCCACTCCCATCGCTGCCCGCGCCTTGCCCGCGTCGTTGAACGCGACGCCGGCCATCATGGCCACGTCGGCAAACGTCCCGTCCCCCTTGTTTCGATACAAGCGGTTCGGCTGGGTGTCGTTGGCCGCGAAGACATCGAGCCGCCCGTCGTTGTCGTAGTCGATGAGCGCGAGGCCGAGCGTCTTCGCGGACGCGTCGTACAGCCCGGCCTTTCTGGTGACGTTCTCGAACGTCCCGTCGCCGAGGTTCCGATAGAGCGTCGGACTCTGCCCCTTGTAAGATTCTGGCGTGCAGTACGACTTCGCCTTTCCGTCCAGCGTGCAGAACAGATCCTTCTCGCGGGACCATTCCACGTAGTTCCCCACGAACAGGTCAAGACGTCCATCGCGGTCGTAATCGAACCAGAGCGCGCTCGTCGAGAAGGCCGGATCGCCAACCCCCGCGCTTGCGGTTACGTCTTCGAACTTCCCGGCGCCATTGTTTCGGAACAGGTGATTCGGACCGAGCGCCGTGATGTAGATGTCGACGTCGCCGTCGTTGTCGTAGTCGGCCGCGGTGACGCCGAGCCCATACATCTCGACCGCGAGGCCGGCCGTGCGCGTGATGTCGCTGAAGGTGCCGTTGCGATTGTTTCGATAGAGCGCCGGGTACGATGGCGGTCCCGTCTGCCCGGGCCAGTTCCGCGAATTGACCAGCAGGATGTCCTGCCAGCCGTCATTGTCGACGTCGAGAAACGCCACGCCCGAGCCGAGCGTTTCGGGCAGGTATTTCCTGCCGAACGCGCCGTTGGTGTGGCGGAAACGGATGCCCGCTGATGCGGTGGCGTCCGCAAACTGGGGAATCGAGGGAGCCGGCTGCGCGGCCGGGGCACAAACCGCCACGACGCCCAACGTCACGACAACGAAGACTAAACACCGCAGCATCATCGATTCAGGAAACTTGGTCAACTCAGCGTAGTACGGCCGGTCGCGCCGGTCAATAGCAGGGTGGAATGACTGACCTCGATCTCCCCCGAGTCGCGGCTACCCGGCCCCGTCACCCGCCTTTTCTTCAGGAGACGAGGACCCGACCTCTTGTCCGCCTGTTTTAAGGCCAGTTTCCGACGGTTAGGGCCGAGGCAAGGGACGAATGTCGCTGGACCAGCTCAGTCGGCGGCGATATTATGCAGCCGCTGTGCGCTCTATCCTGACAAGGCTCGTCGTGGCGGCGGTGCTGCTCGTCGTGTCCGCCTGGGGACCGACGGCTCAGGATCAGTCCGCCTCCGCGCTTCCGGTCCTCACCCGCATCGCACACATCCGGGCGCTGTCGCAGGACGAAGGCGCCCGTGGTTATCCGGTCCGCATCCGCGGGACGGTCACCCATTTCGACGAAATCGCGCGTGCCACTCTGTTCGTGCACGACGGCGCCTTCGGGCAGTTCGTATTGCCCCCGCCCAAACCGGACAGCGTCGGCGCGTGGGTCGAGCTGAAGGCTGGCGACCTGGTCGAGATCGAAGGCCGGACGGTCCGAGGCGGTTTCGCGCCCAACGTCTCCCCCTCCAAAGTGCGGAGGCTCGGGCGAGGCCCTCTACCGACGGCCCGCAGCCTTGCCTACTCGGCGATGGTCACGGGGCGCTACGATTGCGATTACGTCGGGCTCGTCGGGGTGGTCCAGCGCGCGTGGCTGTCGTCGGATCCGAAGTCGCGCGTGATGTTCGCCGATGTCGCGATCGAGGACGGTGTGGTTCGCGCGTCGTTCTGGAATTACTCCTCTTCCGCCGACCTGACGCGTTACATCGACGCGCGTGTGCAGCTGCGTGGAAATGTCGGCGCCCTCTTCGGGCGGACCGAACAGCTGCAAGGCGTGTCACTCCTGGCCGGGCGGCTCGAGGACATCGTCGTCCTCGAGCCACCCCCCGATCCGTTTTCGCTGCCGGCGCGATCGATCCGCAACATCTACAACTACTCGGCGGCCGGCGAGGTCAACCGGCGCATTCGTGTGCGGGGCGTGGTGACGGCGCGCATCTCCGGTGCCCCTGTCGTCATGAGCGATTTCACGACGAAGGCCACATTTCGATACGCGGTCAACGTGTTGTATGTGAAGGACGCGACCGGCGGCGTGCGGATCGAAACCGAGCAGAGCCCCGACGTCCGTCCCGGCGATGTGGTCGAAGCGGCGGGCTTCCCGGCGGTGACTCCCGGCAAGCCGATTCTGAGAAACGCGGTGTTCAAAGTATCGGGAGGCGGAAGCGTGCCGGCGCCCCTGAACGTGGCCAGGGGGAACGTGCTGACGCCGGATCACGACGCCGAGCTCGTCGGGATGGAGGGCCAGCTCCTCAGTGTCCTGACCGGGCCGACCGAGCGGGTGCTCGTCCTGAGGGTGGGCGATACCGTGTTCGATGCGGGTCTCGACGTCTCGCAGGCGAGCGAGGCGATCGACGGCATTCGTCCGGGCAGCCTGCTCTCGGTCACGGGCGTGTATTCGTACCAGGGAGGGCCTCCGCCCTCGTTCCGGCTGTTCCTGCGCTCGCCGGGTGACGTGCGCGTGCTCGCGGCCGCGCCCTGGTGGACGCTGCGGCACACGGCGGTGATGACCGCGATCCTGGCGCTTGCCGCGTCCGTCGGCGCGTTCTGGATGCGCGCGATCGCTACACGGAAGCGCCAGCAGTATCAAGCGGTGCTGAACGAGCGGACCCGCGTCGCGCGGGAACTTCACGACACCGTCGAACAGGGGCTGGCGGGCATCGCGCTGCAGCTCGAGGCGGTCGCCGGAAGTTTTCACACGGCGCCGGAGAAGGCACGGCAATCGCTGGATGTCGCCCGTCAGATGCTGCGCTACAGCCTCGAGGAGACACGGCGTTCCGTCATGGATCTGCGTTCCCAGGCGCTCGAGAGCCGCGATCTCGCCGGGGCCCTGGAGAGCCTCGCGCGGCAGATGACGATCAACACGCGGGCGGAAGCGCACGTCCGTGTGACCGGCGCGCGGCAGCGTCTCGACGCCGCGGAAGAGCATCATCTCCTTCGCATCGGACTCGAGGCGCTGACCAATGCGCTCAAACACGGCGGCGCCACACGCATCGACATCGAGCTGCGGTTCGCTCCCGACGGCACGAACCTCACCGTCACCGACAACGGGCAGGGACTGGAATCCGGCAATCGGGCGACGTCGGGCGCTCACTTCGGACTGCAGGGCGTCCGCGAACGAGTCGACAAACTGGGCGGCCTGCTCGACATCGACAGCAAGCCCGGCGAAGGCACCCGTCTCGCGGTGATGGTGCCGTCGCGAGCGGCAGGTATTCCCGCGCGAGCAACCGCGCTCTGGTGAGGGTATGGCAGACAAGCTCAAGATCATGCTCGTCGATGATCACTATCTCGTCCGCATGGGCCTGGCGAGCATCATCGGGCTCGAGCCGGACATGACGGTCTGCGCTGAAGCGGCGACGGGCGAGCAGGCGCTGGCCCTTTTCCGCACCCATCGCCCCGACGTCACGCTGATGGACCAGCGCCTCCCGGGACTCACGGGATCGGAGACCACGCAAGCCATCCGCGCGGAGTTCCCCGCGGCGCGTGTCCTCGTGCTGTCTACCTACGTGTGCGACGAGGAAATCTACAAGGCGCTCCAGTTTGGCGCGATGGGGTACATCTCAAAGTCCGTGCAGCGCGAGGAACTGACGCAGGCCATCCGCAAGGCGGCAAGCGGCCGGCGCCACATTACGCCGGAGGTCGCGACGCTCCTGGCAGAGGGGATGTCGCGATCACACCTGTCGTCGCGCGAGCTGGACGTGCTGCGGCTGCTTGTCGGCGGGAAGCGAAACCGGGAGATTGCGTCAATCCTCGACATCACGGAAGGCACCGTCAAGCTTCATGTGAGCAGCATCCTGGGAAAACTCGCCGTCGCGGACCGCACCGAGGCCGTAACCGTGGCGATCCAACGGGGAATTGTCCAGCTGGAATCGTAAGTTCTGGCTGCGTATATGTCTTTCGACATATACCATCGCACCCCTTCAGCCACTTGCTACTTGTCCCACCTCGACCTAATGTGTATCAATTACTGTCTCTCTGGGGCTGCAGGGTTGCAGTGTGGGTGAAATCGAGAGATGTCTCTGAGGAGAAACATGTTGCGAGGACGCGTGAACCGGTCAGGCTTGATCGCACTTTGGACAGCGGCCGCCCTGTGTACGCTGTCGCCTGCGACGGCATTCGGTCAGGGCTCCACAACCGCGACGATCCGCGGCAACATCCAGGACTCGAGCGGCGGCGTGTTGCCCGGCGCAACCGTCACCGTTACCAACACGGGAACCAAGGCGGTGCAGAGCGCCGTCAGCGATGATCGCGGGCAGTATCAGATCAGCGGATTGTTCCCGGGGACGTACGATCTCCGGGTTGAGCTGAGCGGCTTCAAGTCCTACGAACGAAAAGCCGTTGCGCTGAGCCCCAACGACACGCGCGGTCTCGATGTGCGTCTCGATGTCGGCCAGCAGTCCGAGACGATCACCGTCACGGCGCAGCAGGAAGTCATTCAAACGCAGACGGGCGCCCGCGAGGGCGTGCTGAGTGCCAAGCAGATCGACAACCTCTCGGTCATCGGCCGCAGCGCGCTCGAACTGCTCCGCATCCTGCCGGGTGTCGTCACCGACTTCAAC
>JBBQEJ010000265.1:0-5637 GCA_038320555.1 Vicinamibacterales bacterium
ACGTGGCGCCAGCCCTCTCCTTCCTCTGAACGCACTGCGGAAGGAGGGGGTTGGCGCCACGTCTCCTACTCTGCGTGCTCGGCGCTCTCTGCGGGAGATCGGTTTTCTCTGCGGCCTCTGCGCGAGAGCCGTTCCTCAGGGCGCTCTGCGCGAGCCGACGACTAGAGCGATAGCAACTCATCGACTTTGCCCCTGCTGTCCGCAAACCCATCCATCCGAACGCCGACGCGCTCGAGCAGCGTCAGGTGCAGATTCGCCAGCGGTGTGGGTTCCGCGTATTTGATGTGACGCGCCCCTTTGAGCCCGCTGGCTCCGCCGCCGGCGACGAGAATCGGCAAGTTCACGTGGTCGTGCACGTTGGGATTGCCCATGCCACTGCCGTAGAGATACAGCGCGTGGTCCAGCAGGCTGCCGTTCCCCTCCGGCGTGGCCTTCAGCTTCTCGAGGAAATACGCGAACAGGGAAACGTGGAAGGCGTTGATCTTCGCCATCCTCGCAATCTTTTCCGGATCGCCTCCGTGGTGGGTGAGTGGGTGATGCGGATCGGACACACCTATCTCGGTGTAAGTCCGGTTGCTCGTCTCGCGCGCGAGCTGGAACGTGATAACCCTGGTGACATCGCCCTGGAGCGCCAGCACCTGCAAGTCGAACATCAACCTGGCGTGGTCGGCATAGGCGGCCGGAACGCCCACGGGGCGATCGAGATCAGGCAACCGGGTGTCGGCCGTCTCGGCCTCTGCTTTCTGAATGCGCCGCTCCACTTCGCGGACCGTGTCGAGATACTGGCCGACTCTGGTGCGATCCTCCGGCCCCAGCGTATTTTGAAGGCGCGTGATGTCTTCGCGAACCCAATCCAGGAGACTGGCTCTTCGCTGCAGCGCCACGCGGCGATCGGCGGCGCTGCCGCCCTCGCCGAACAGGCGCTCGAACACGATACGCGGGTGCGCTTCAGCCGGAAGCGGCGTTGTTGGCGACGACCACGAGAGATTGTTCTGATAGACGCACGCGTAGCCGTTGTCGCACTGGCCCACGGTCTGGAGCAGGTCCATCGACAGCTCGAGCGACGGCAGCAGCGTCTGGCTGCCGATCTGCTTCGCCGCAATCTGATCGACCGTCGTCCCCAGGTAGTAATCCGTGCTTTCGGTCCATTTCGCCTTGGCCGCGCTGAGGAAGGCGGCGTTGGAAGTCGCATGGGTGCCGGGGTACGCGTTCTTCAACTCGAGATTCGTGATGACCGTGAGCTGATCGACCACGGGGGCGAGCGATTGGAGCGACGGAGAGAGCTCGTTCAGCCTGCCTTCGCCCGGCGGAGTCCACCGTGGGAGGTCGCATCCCATCGGCATATAGACGAAGCCAAGACGACGAACCGGTGCGGCCGGCGTTCTGGCGAGGGCGGTCATCGACGGAACCATCGCATCGAGCAGCGGAAGCGCTACCGTCGCGCCCATACCTCGGAGGAACGTGCGGCGCGGCAAGGCTTTCTTGGTGATGATCATCGTGACTTCCTCATTTGAAACGGCTGGCTTTTCACGACTCCCATGATGATCGACGACATGCGGAAGTTCTGCGACCGGGCGTCGCGCACGATCGCGCGGGTCGCGGGCGCATCGTAGTACTCGACGCCTCTTCCCAACGCGTAGGTCAGAAGTTTTTCGGCGAAGGTGCTGACGAACAGTTCCGGCCGGCGCAGCAGCGCGGTTTCGAGTCCCTGCACGTCCGCAAACCGGCTGCCGTCGGGCAGCCCTCCCGACGCGTCGATGGACGTCCCGTCCTCGACGACGCGACGACGGCCGACCGCGTCGTACTTTTCGAGCGAGAGGCCGAGCGGATCCATGAGGTTGTGACAGGGGGCGCAGGTCGGGTTGTTCCGGTGCTCGGACAGCCGCTGGCGAACCGAGAGGTGCCCGTCCACCGTGTTGTCCTTCAGCGCCGGCACGTCGGGCAGCGGCGGCGGGGGAGGCACGCCGAGAAGGTTGTCGAGAACGAATTTTCCGCGCAAGACGGGGGACGTCCGCGTCGCATACGAGGTCACCGTCAGAATGCTTCCCTGGCGAAGCAGCCCGCCCCGCTCGCTGTCCTCGTCCAACGCGATCCGCCGGAAGCGCGTGCCGTATACATTCGGGATCCCGTAGTGCTTGGCCAGCCGTTCGTTGACGAACGTGTAATGCGCGCGCAACAGATCGAGCACGCTGCGGTCCTCCCGCAGGACGCTGTCGAAAAAGAGCTCCGTTTCCTGACGGAAGGCCTGACGCAGGTTGTCATCAAAGTCCGGGAACAGGCGCATGTCCGGCGTGATCGAGTCCAGGTTGCGCAGGTGCAGCCACTGCGAGGCGAAGTTGCTCACCAGCGAGCGCGACCGAGCGTCCGCGAGCATTCGCCGGACCTGACGTTCGAGCACGGCGGGCTGATGGAGTGTTCCGGCCACCGCCACGTTGAGCAACTCATCGTCCGGGATGCTGCTCCACAGGAAGAACGACAGTCGCGACGCCAGCTCCAGATCGCTGATGCGATAGGCCGTGTTCGGCGCAACGCCGGCGGGATCCTGTTCCACGCGAAACAGGAACTGCGGGCTGACCAGCACGGCCGACAGGGCCATCTCGATGCCGGCCTCAAAGTCTCCGTCCGCTCGCGCGTGCCGATAGAGCGCGACGGGGCCCTGCAGATCCACTTCCGTCACCGGCCGCCGGTAGGCCCTTCGCATCAGTGACGCAAGGATCCGTTTGGCAGAGCTTTCTTCCAGCGCAGGACTCGTGGGACCGTCCTGAGCGTGCCGAAGAGGCCACGACCCAAAGATCCGGCGACGACTCGGGGTGTCCCCGGGACCCTTCGCATCATACGGGCCGATGATTGAAACGGAGTAGATCGCCGGCTGGATCCGTGGGTGCCGGTAGGAATTGAAATGCGTCTGGTAGGGTTGACGCGGGGTCTCGAGCAGCTCGGAAGGTTTCTTGGGAAACGTCGCACCGAGCACGTGCGGACCAGCGCTCACGGGGATGCGGACCTTCAGATGCTGGTCCACCGTGGCGTGGGACGGTTGATCGCCTTCGGGGACTCCGGCCGCGCGGACGGGCGGTTTCACCGTGAAGATCTGCACTCGTTCCCTGTCCAACAGCAGCTCGAGATCGTGGGGTTCGTTGAGTCCCTCGACGTGCTCGTCGCGGTCTCGCGTCAGTCGAATCTGGATCTCGTACTCGCCATCCTGCGGAAACGTATAGGGGACTGCCGCTCCGCCGCGTGTGCCGATCGGCAGGCCATCAAGGTGCTCCTCCTGCGTGAGGTCCGCCGGAACCCTGATGGTCTCGCCGCCGGGCGATCGGCTGGGACGTCCCACGGCCACTCGGCTGATCTTCTCGGCCGCTGACACATACCGGTCCAGCAGCGTCGGCGATAAATCCCCGACCGTCACGTTGTCGAAGCCGTAACTGGATTCGTCGCCCGGCAGGAGCGACGCAACATCGACGTCGAGCGCCAGAAGGTCGCGGATGGCGTTCTGGTATTCGGTTCGCGTGAGCCGCCGGATCGTTGCCGTCCGGCCGGGATTGGGATTCCCGGCGGCGGCCCGGTCGAGCGACGTCTCCAGGGACGAGATCACCGCGTCGTAGGTCTGGTCGTCGGGGCGTTCCTTTCCCACTGGCGGCATCTGACGTGCGCGAAGTTTCCGGACGACTTGCTCCCATACATCCGGATGTTGCGGGACATCCTGCGCAGCGATTGTGTCGAGCGCCAGCCCGGCCTTCTTATGATCCTCGTCGTGGCACGAGAGGCAATACTCATCAATGAGGGCGTGATGAGGGGCAGCTGTCAGGGATGGGCCGGGGCCTGAGCCTGTCGTCGCTCGACCTCGCTCGGGACGACCCTGACCCTTCGACTGGCCCAGCGTCACCCCGAGCGGTGTCGAGGGGTGAGGCTCTCGAAGGGTCGAAGGACCGGCAGGTGATTGTTGAGCGTCCAGCGTAAACACGAAGCCGGCTGCCCCGAAGAGACCGGCTACGGCGATTGAGATGGATAGTCTGGCGGGCTTGCCCACGCGCATATGCCGCAATCATACGCGCCCGATTCGCAGGCGTCGAGCCGTACTAGAGTGTGTCGTGCCGAAGCCTGGGATCCGCTTCGCGAGCCAGTCCTGGACGGTTGTGAAGTAGATCGGCACGATTCGCTGCAACGACGGTCCCTCAGCATTGCTTCCGACCCTCGCTTCGAATTGAGCGTGATTCTCCTTCGGCAGGATGCGCAACGTGTAGTCGCTCCTGAGGTGAAACAACCCTCCAGAGCGCGCGCGTCGTCTGCCTCCGAGATACATCACGGTTGACCCACCAGCACCCGCGTCATGGCTCTCGCGGCGTTGGTTGCGCTACACTGACGTCTTTTCAGAACAGAGGAGAGCCTGGTGCCAACACCCACGATGCCTTCACCCGAGATAGTGTTCGACACGTTGTTTGCCTTCCAGCGATCGGCGGCGCTGGGAAGCGCCATCGACCTTGACGTCTTCACGGCGATTGATGCCGGCGACGGCACGGCGAAGGCGATCGCCGCCCGCTCTGGTGCGTCCGAAAGAGGCATCCGTATTCTGTGCGACTACCTGTCGACCATCGGACTCCTGACGAAGGCGGACGGTACGTATCGTTTGACGCCGGAATCGGTAGCCTTTCTCAGCAAGCGGTCACCGGCATATCTCGGTACAACCGCGCGGTTCCTCCTGCGGCCGGAGCTGAAGCAGAATTTTGATGGCTTGACCGAAGCGGTCCGGCTCGGTGGCGTGCCGCCGTCCGGCGACAACACCGTCTCTGATGAGAATCCGATTTGGGTTGAGTTCGCGCGCTCGATGGGACCGATGATGGTGCCCGCCGCGCACGGCATCGCGGACCTGGTCGCGGGGACGTCGGGCGCCCTGAAGGTGCTCGACATTGCGGCCGGCCATGGCCTGTTCGGCATCACCATCGCCCAGCACAATCCGCAGGCGGAGATCGTCGCTGTCGATTGGCCAAGCGTGCTGGCAGTCGCCAGCGAGCATGCCCGTACGGCTCAGGTGCACGACCGGTATCGCACGCTGCCAGGCGATGCATTCAAGGTGGAGTTTCCCAACGGTTTTGACGTGGCCCTGGTGACCAACTTCCTTCACCATTTCGATCCGCCGACGTGTACGAGTTTCCTCAAGAAAGTACATGCCGCTCTGCAGCCGGGCGGCAAGGTCGCCGTTCTCGAGTTCGTCCCGAATCCCGATCGCGTATCGCCGCCAGTTCCGGCCCGCTTCAGCCTGACGATGCTGGCCGGGACCCCGAACGGCGACGCCTACACGTTCTCGGAACTGCAGCAGCAACTCGAAGGCGCCGGGTTCCACAATGTGTCCGCGCACGCGTTGCCGACGCCCCAGACAATCCTGCTGGCGCACAAGTAGTTTTGTACCGGAATCTATGAGTTGGTGAAGAGGCCGCCGAAGTCAAAGGAGACATCTTCGTCCTGCACGTTCACCTGCCCCAACTCGAAGACGACGAGCCACAGTGAGATACCCTCGCCTGAAGGCGAGGGCTTATGGGTCGACTGAAGTCGACTGAAGGGGCGCGCCGACACGCGCATGCAGGCTCACTCCTCGCTAACTTGGAAGCGGTCGTCGTTCTGGGACTCGGCACCTTGCAGCCG
>JBBQEJ010000266.1:0-5599 GCA_038320555.1 Vicinamibacterales bacterium
CGCGACCTTCTGCCGCGCGAAGCGCGTATCGGCGGAACGCCTGGCAGCCACTTTCGTCTGCGCTCAAGCCACTCCGCGTCGTACGCTCGACTCCCGCGCCCCGTGTTCGTCTTCTTTGCGTTCCTCTGCGGTCTCTGCGCGAGGCCGTCCGTGACCGATCGTCGAAGAATGCACCAGGTGGCCCTTTTGGCAGTACACTGAAGGGATGCCCACCGCCCAGAAAACCGCCTCTACCGTGGCCAACGCGCTCCGGCGCAACGTGGCAATCATCGCCCACGTCGATCACGGAAAGACGACACTTGTCGACGCCCTGCTGCACCAGAGCGGTATATTCCGCGCGAATGAGCGTGTAGCCGAGCGGGCGATGGACAATACCGACCTCGAGCGGGAGCGTGGCATCACCATCCTGGCAAAGAATACAGCGGTTCACTACCAAGACGTCCTCATCAATATCGTCGATACGCCCGGGCATGCCGACTTTGGCGGCGAAGTCGAACGCACGCTCGCGATGGTTGACGGCGTGCTGCTGCTCGTCGACGCCTCCGAGGGGCCGCTGCCACAGACGCGTTTCGTCCTTCGGAAGGCGCTCGAACGCCGGCTGACGCCGATCGTGGTCATCAACAAGATCGATCGCCCCGACGCCCGCATCCAGGAAGTCCTGAACGAAATCTATGACCTGTTCATCGATCTGGACGCGACCGAGGAGCAGCTCGACTTCCCCGTGCTGTATACGAGCGCGCGCGCCGGCACGTCGAGCCTCTCGGTGGCCGAAGCCGGCCAGGATCTCCGTCCCCTTTTCGATGCCATCGTGGACTATGTGCCGCCGCCGCGCGGCGACGTCGACGCGCCGCTGCAGATGCTCGTCGCGAACCTCGATTCAAGCGACTACCTCGGGCGCATTGCCATCGGGCGGGTCTTCAACGGACGGGTGAGGGTCGGCGATCAGGTGGCCGTGTGCAAGCTCGACCGCCGCGTGCAGGAGACGAAGGTCACCAAGCTCTTCGCGTTTGAAGGGCTGCGGCGCATTGAGATCACCGAGGCGGCCGCGGGCGACATCGTCTGCCTCGCCGGCATCGAGGACATCACCATCGGCGAAACGATCGCAGACGTCGAGCACCGCGTCGCCATGCCGATCATCGCAATCGATGAGCCGACCGTGTCGATGATCTTCGGCGTCAACACCTCGCCGATGTCCGGCCGCGACGGGCAGTTCGTAACGTCGCGTCAGATCAAGGATCGGCTCGACCGCGAGCTCCTGGGCAACGTTTCAATCAAGGTCGAGCCGACCGATACGCCGGAGCAGATGAAAGTGCTCGGCCGGGGCGAGCTACAGTTGTCCATCCTTATCGAGATGATGCGCCGAGAAGGATTCGAGCTGCAGGTGTCGCGTCCGGTCATCGTGACGAAGGAAGTCGACGGCAAGCTCATGGAGCCGGTCGAGGATCTCGTGATTGACGTCGCCGAGGACTTCCAGGGTGTCGTCATCGCACAGGTCGGCACTCGCCGCGGCACGATGACGAAGATGGTGAATCACGGCAGCGGCCGCGTGCGGCTCGAGTTCCGCATTCCCGCGCGCGGACTCATCGGCTTCCGCTCGCAATTCCTGACGGAAACGAAGGGCACCGGCATCATGAACCACCTCTTTGCCGGGTGGGAGCCGTGGCACGGGGCGATAGGCACGCGCGCCACCGGCGCGCTCGTGGCCGACCGGTCGGGCATCACGACCGCATTCGCGATCTGGAACCTGCAGGAACGCGGAGAGATCTTCCTGGAACCGGGTGAGGCCGTCTACGAAGGCATGCTCATCGGCGAGAACGCACGCGCGAACGACATGGACGTGAACGTCACGAAGGAAAAGAAGCAGACGAACATGCGCGCGTCATCGGCCGACGAAGCCGTCCGCCTGATCCCGCCGCGCAAGCTCGGGCTCGAGCAGGCCATCGAGTTCATCAACGACGACGAGCTCGTGGAGGTGACCCCGCACAACATCCGGCTCCGCAAGCGCATCCTCCCGGCCAACATGCGGCCCAAGACCCGCGCCGAACGTCAGGATTGACCGCCGGCGCAGGGCTCCGACTCAGAGCGCGAGCCATCGCACGACGTTCGGACGCGTCGCCAGAAAGCGTTCGAAGTCCGCCACCGAAATCGTCACGCTCAGCGTGTTCAGATTTGGATGAAAAATCAGCCGCTCGACCCCGCGCAGGTCCCGATCCACGATCACTCGAACGTCCTTCGACCCGTCGTGCAACAGGCCGAACGGCGACACCGAGCCGGGCGTCACACCCAGCGTGGTCATCAGCCGTTCCGGCGATCCGAAACTGAAGCGATCGTCGCCGATTACTTTCACCAGATGCCGCAGGTCCGCCTGCTTGGTGATTTCCAGAACCACCAGGTAATGCCGGTTGCCCTTCTTGTTCCTGAGGAAGAGGTTCTTGACCTGGGTCGCGGGAATCGATCCCCAGTGCTGCGCCGCCGACTCGCCGGTGAAGATCGCAGGATGCTCGTACGTGTTGTAGTGGATGCCCAGGGCGTCGAGCGCCTCGTACACTTCCTGCGGATCGGCCATCTCCGGATTTTAGTGTTTCTGGCAGAATACGGTGCGGAGGAGACCAGGATGACCACGCTGACGGGGCGCTTCGACGAGGCCGTCCGCTACGCGCGCGAAGTGCACGCCGCCCAGGCGCGCAAAGGCACCGGCACGCCGTACCTCGGCCACCTGATGGGCGTCGCATCGATCGTGCTGGACGATGGCGGCACCGAGGATGAAGCCATTGCGGCGCTGCTGCACGACGCTGCCGAGGACCATGGCGGCCGGGCGCGGCTCGACGACATCCGCGCACGCTTCGGGGACGCCGTCGCGCGTATCGTCGAGGACTGTACCGATTCGTGGGAAACGCCCAAAAAGCCCTGGACTGAGCGGAAGCTCGCCTACGTCGAACACGCACGCGCGCTCGCCTCATCGAGCCTCCGGGTATCAGCCGCCGACCAGGTGCATAACACCTATGCGACGTTGCGCGACCTCCGAAACGCCGGCGAGTCCGTGTGGGCGCGCTTCAACGCGAGCGCAGACGATGTGATCGCGTATTACGGAGGGCTGGTGCGTTCCTATCGCGAGGCGGGGGGCGGACGGCTGGTCGACGAGCTGGAAAGAATCGTGCGCGGAATCGAAAGGGAAATGGGGTACTAAACCGTGGGGGTTAACTCCGGTTATCTGGCCTAAGCCAGACAAAAGTACCCGCGCATCCACACCTTCCCGCTACCCAATAAGAATGGGACGCATCTCATTGTGCCATCGCCGGCGAGACTTTCGCCTCTATTGGCTTGGTGGACTCTCCAGCGGGCATCGGGTGTGGTTTTTGCTCGCTCACCGTGAGGAGAAGCAATCCATGAATCGCCTACAGTGGCTCGCGGAGGCTGAAATCGACAGGCTGGAGAAACTTTTCGAACAGCCTTCTCCTGCCGACAGCAAGACATCAGGGGTGATAGAAGACCGCCTCGCTGCACTGGAGAGAGTTCGAACGCCCGGCAACACGGCGGGACGCTGATTCCTGAGTTGCCGGGTTGGACCGATAGCGGCGCACGCGCTACATCGATTCTTCGAGGCGCGTGAGCGCGGTGTCGATGATCTCGAATCCTTCGCGCAACTCCGCTTCGGTGACGCACAAGGGCGGATTGGTGAAGAAGTTGTGCCAGCGCGTGAAAGTGTAGAGGCCAAGCTCCCGGAATGACGCCGAGAGGCGCTTCATCTCAGGCGACGTGCCGCCGAACGGTGCGAGGGGAGTCTTCGTCTGCTGGTCACGTACGAGCTCGACGATCCCGAAAAGGCCGATGTTGCGGTGGGCGCCGACGGTCGGATGCCGGCGCGCGAGATCCTGCAGCAGGCCCGTCATGATCGGCCCGAGCCGCTTCGCATTGCCGATTAAGTCGTCGTCTTCATACACGGCGATCGTCGCGAGCGCTGCCGCGCACGCCATCGGGTGACTGTTGTAGGTGAGCCCGCCCTGGAACACCTTCTCCCGGAAGTGATCCGCAATCGGCCGACGCATTCCCACCGCACCGAGCGGCAGGTACGCGCTCGTCAACCCCTTCGCCATCGTCATGATGTCGGGGACGACATTCCAGTGGTTGACGGCGAACCACTCGCCGGTCCGTCCGAAGCCGGCCATCACCTCATCGCAGACCATCAGAATGCCGTGCTTCGTGCAGAGGTCGCGCACGCCCTGCAGGTAGCCGTCGGGCGGGATCAGCACGCCGTTGGTGCCGCTGACGGTTTCGAGGAAGAACGCGGCAATCGTGTGGGCGCCCTCGAGCTGGATGATCTCTTCGAGCATGGCCAGCGACCGCTCGGCGGAATCCGAGCCGCGCTCGATGCCATGGTACGGATCGAGCACGTGGATCACGCCGGGAATACCCGGCTCGGTGCTCCACCGCCTCGGATCACCGGTCAGCGCCATCGCGCCGTGCGTGCCGCCGTGATACGAACGGTACCGCGCCAGAATCTTGTGGCGGTTCGTGAACGCGCGCGCGATCTTGATGGCGTTTTCGTTGGCGTCCGCACCGCCGTTCGTGAAGAAAAACACGTCGATATCGCCCGGTGCCAGGGCGGCGAGCTTTGCCCCGAGCTTCGCCCGCGGCTCGGTCGCCATGAACGGATTGGCGTACGCCAGCGTCGCCGCCTGCTCCGAAATTGCGCGGACGACCCGCTCGTCGCCGTGGCCGATGTTCACGCACATCAGCTGGCTGTTGAAGTCGATATAGCGCTTCCCTTCCGGCGTCCAGAAGTAGATTCCCCTGGCGCGCGCCATGGGAATCGGATCGACCGCGCCTTGCGCGGACCATTCAAAGAACGTGTGTTTCCGGCAGAGGTCGACGATCTCCGCCCCCGACATCTCCCGTGTGGTCGTCGCCATGTCAGCCCTGTTTCTCCACTGTTGGGGTCCGCAGCGCGGCAGCCGCGCTGGGGGCCCCGGTTTCAGCCGCGGCATATCCCTCGGGCGCGTCGTGCCCGCCGAAATACTCCTTCGTATCCGGTCGCCTGATCTTGGAGTGCGTGACGATGCGGTCGCGGCGAATGCCTCGGAAATCCTCGAGCGTACGCCAGCCGCGGCCGGCGTGGCGCTCGAGAAACGCCCCGAGTCCCGCCGTCAGTTCCTTGATGATGCTCGGGCCGACCGCGCGGTCGAGCATCGCGGCCGTGCAGACCTGCACGGTGCCGCAGCCGAGCAGGAAGTAATTCAGCGCATGCGCGAATTCAGCGATGCCTCCGATGCCTGAGAACTGGCGATCCGGGAAGGCCTGCGTCATCTGCGACACCTTGGCGAGCGACTGCGGCAGGATCGCCGGTCCGCCGAGCCCGCCGCTCGACACGAGGCCGTCAACGTTCACCTCGAACTCCAGCGTTTCCGGATCGATCAACGGGATGGACGGAAACGTATTCGAGGACACGATCGCATCGGCGCCACCAAGAAATGAGGCGCGCGCTTCGGCGACGATGTCGGTCGTCGACGGCGTGATCTTGCACCACACCGGCACCTTCGCGACCTCTTTCACGACCTGCGTGACGACAGAGATCAGCCCCTCATCCTTGCCGATGTTCGAC